>CAZPWC010000005.1:17222-53694 GCA_964590155.1 uncultured archaeon | reverse complement strand
ATTTAGTTTCTTTGTTAAGTGTTAACTATGCAAGTCTTTTTTCCTTATGATAATGTTCGCCTGCAGCAAAAAGAAATAATGGGCGATGTTGCTGATTGTTTAAATAAAAGAAAAGTACTTGTAGCGCAAGCGCCTACGGGTTTAGGAAAAACTGTTTCTTCATTAGCTCCTGCAATAGCGTATGCGAGAGAGAACGGGAAAAAAATATTTTTTCTAACCCCGAAAAGCTCACAACACAAAATTGTTTTTGAAACAATAAATCTGATTAATGAAAAATTTGGTTTAGATATTAAAGCGGTTGACCTTGTGGGAAAAAAACAAATGTGTCTGGATCCATTTATTTCGCACGCAGGTTATGGTTTTTATGAAGCGTGCAACAAGAAAAAAAAAGAATCAAAGTGCACTTTTTATAATAATTCGAAAGGAAAAACGCCGAAACAAAAATCAATTGCGGCAAGAAACAGGGCTCCTTTAATGGATAAATACAACAAAGATTTTTCTTACATAAAAGAAATTTGTTCTATGCACTCTTTATGTCCTTATGAAATAACGTTGGAACTTGCAAAAAAAGCGGATGTAATCGTGTGTGATTATGCGCATTTATTTAATTCTGATATTAGGGAAAACTTGCTGACGCCCATAGGACTTACTCTTGAAGAAATAATTGTAATAATTGATGAAGCACACAATTTGCCTTCAAGGATAAGAGATATTGTTTCGTCAAATATTTCGCTTGATGCGGTTGAAAAATCAATTAAAGAAGCAAAAACTGCTGGTTCTTTTGAAGTCGAATTTATGTTAAATGATGTGAGGAAAGAGATTGTTTCCTTTGGAAAGAAACTTTCTTTTGGAAAAAATGAAGCTGTTTTAGCGCCCGAAGATTTTGATTTGTTGAAGCGCGCGGTTAAAGGAAAAGAAGAAGCGGTTCTTGAAACCGCTGATAAGTTTATGGCAAAAGCAAAAGTAGAGAATTGTTTTCTTTTAGCGGTTTGGGAATTTTTGCACGAATTATTAAGGGAAAAAGAAAACACGATGCACGTAATTGAACAGAAAAACGGGTTGAGAGTATCAATTTATCCGCTTGATATTGAACAAACTGCAGGGGAAGTTCTCAACTATTCTTGGACAGCTGTGTTAATGTCAGGTACATTAGTTCCATTAGAAATGTACAAAGATGTTTTGGGGATAAAAAATTCTTTGTTGAAAGAATATGAAAGTCCTTTTCCTAAAGAAAACAGATTAAATTTATTTGTTGACGGGGTGACAACAAAATATACTTCTCGTGGAACAGAACAATATGCTTTGATAGGAAGAAAAGTAAGCAATATTATTTCAAAAGTGCCGGGCAATTCAATAGTTTTTTTTCCGTCCTTTGAAATGCTTGAAAATATTGCTCCTTATGTAAAAACATCAAAGAAAATTCTAATCCAAAAACAAGAAATGAGTAATGCTGAAAAAAACAAAATGATTACCGAGTTTAAGTCTTTTGGAAGTATTTTTGGAGGGGTAATGTTTGCGGTAAGCGGAGGAAGCATTGCTGAAGGGGTGGATTTTCCAGGAGAAAACTTGCTTTGCGCGATAGTTATTGGGATTCCTTTTGCAAAAGCAAATATTTACAGCGAAGCACTCATAAGATTTTATAACCAAAAACTTGGCAAAGGATTTGATTATGGATACATAGCTCCTGCAATGAATAAAGCGTTACAAGCGGCAGGAAGGGTAATAAGAGCGGAAACGGATAAAGGGATTTGTGTTTTCCTTGACGAAAGATTTGCTGACGAAAAGTACAAAAAGTTTTTTCCAAAAAACTTTGCTTTTACAAAAACCAGCGAACCGGAAAAAGAAATACTGGGATTCTTTTAGGTAAAATTGATTAAACCCCTCTTTTTAATTCTCTGGCAAAAGCCTCAAGATTCATTTCTCTGGCAATTTTTTCGCCAGTTATTCGCGCTTCTTCAATGTATTTGTCAAATGAATTTATTCCGTGATCTGAAGGGTCAAGAGTTTCTTTCCACAAACCTTGTTTTTTCAATTTGGCGATTTTTGCGCTTATTTCTTCAGCAGTTATAAGAGTTTTTCCGCGTCTTCCAATAAAAGATGAGCCCAAAAAAGAATAACCTTGTTTGAAAGGATCAGCAACGTACTCTTTTCCGTCAACTTTGAATGTGACTATTGTGTGGGGCATTCCAATTACATTGCCATTGTTGTCAAAACCGCGTGGTGACACTGTTCTCACAGCTCGCACTGAGGATATTTTTCCAGAACTTGGGGTTGCGGCTCTAAGCAAAGCAATTGCTGTTGCAACAAAAGTTTGGCAACCTAAAAGTCCGCTTCGTGGTGCGCGAAAAGTCGGTATTGACTTTCCAGAAACTATGTCATCTGCGGTTTGCGTATTATAAAAATTAACAGCAATTCTGTCACTAACTTCGATAAATTTTATATTGTTAACACAATAATGAATTATACTTTCTGCAGCTTGAAGAGAGGGTTTTTTGTGAGTTAGTTGGAATGCTTTTAGTTTAACTGCGGGGGTTCTTATTGCTGTTTCTTTTAGTAATCTACTGCCCCTTCCTAATCGTTGGATGTTTCTTAAAAGCCAACTTCTACCTTCTTGATTAAAATAAGCTCTCTCTTGGAGTACTCGTTCTTCATTTGACTTAGGTCGATTTACTGGTAAAATCGGTTTTCTAACTGGGCTCATAATAAACACTTGTTTCCATTGAATAAAAAGTTAATCGATTGAGTTATTTTAGTGTCTCATTGGGCGCTTTGTTCCTTTTGCTCCTATTCGGACTGGTTTTAGTTGAGGAACTAATCTTCTTCTAGGATTTCGTTTTCTTAAAACTTTCATAAACTCTCTTTTTATTATTGGTTTTCCAGTTGGATTGAAATAATAATAATCTGCCAATTCGTTTGAGCGTCTTGCAAATAAACCGCTGTGCTTTGCTAACTCGCTCATTAATGGTTCGTTTTTGATTGCCCTAAAGCTTGCTCTTTCTAGTCCTCTTTTTTTCATATGTTGTGTTAATTCAAACAGTAATTTTCTTGCAGAAATAACAAAAGCGGTTGAATTATTTGGGAAGTCGAAAAACATAACAACTGCTGATGGGGGCGCCTCACTATGCAGTCTGTTAATGTCTATGGTGCACTTCCCTGCCAAAAAACCGTCTATTGATGCGGTTAGGTTTATTTTATGTCTTCCTATTGGGATGTGTTCTTTAGAAGCAGCTAATTCGGGCGACTCTTGAATCTTGATAGAAACATTTTTTATCATAAATACATTTTATGCCAAAACAGATATAAATTGCTTTCCTAAAAGCCTTTTTTTGGAAATTGCTTAATTCTCTTGGGGCTTGCGCTTTAGAGCGTTTTTTAGTATCTTTTTGATGTGCTTGTTTTTGTATTTGCGGTACTCCTTTGGGCTATGCGAGTGCTTTTTTGCAGCGATTTTTTTTATTTTTATGTAATTTGCTCTATCTTTTTTATTTGATTTTAAATGGTCACGAAAAGCGAGGGCAAGCTCTTTTTCTCCTGAGCCAAAAAAAGTTAAATGCAAATGAACTAATCGTGGTTTTCCTTTTCTATCGATTTTGTACTTGGTGAAAAAAGCTCTCTTTTTTTCAAAAGTGTGATCATATAAAAAACCTGATTGTTCAAGAAGTCTCCTCGCCCTATTTAGCGCACTTTCTTGGACAACTATTATAATGTCAATAATTCCCTTCCCCCCAAGCCCCAGAACTGCAGTGCTCCCTATGTGATGCACTTCTTTATCTTTTATTTTTTTCAATGCATGCAGAATTTTTCTTTTCTCGGAAATAAAAATTGTCTTGAAACTTTTTGAGTAAGGCTTGTACTTGTACTTTTCTTGCAAAGCCTTTTTGAGAGAAGTCATAACTAAAATTAAGAGTTATTTGTTTTTAACTTATTCTTTTACAAAAATGATTCTTTGGGGGGATCTTTGGCTATTTGTTGTTGATTCATCATAAAATTTCATTGAATGAGGACTTCCAATCATTCTGGCTGGGTCGAATGGGACTTCTGTTACTGGTTTTAAACCGAGCAATTTACAGGCTGTTTTTACTTGTTCGCTTCTTTCTTTTCTCATTGTAAAAATAAGCTTTGTTCCGGGAGTTAGTTTTTTTACAAGCATTGAAAATTCTTGGAAAGCGTAATTTGAGATAATGTCGACATGGTTAAACCAAAGTGTGTGTATTCTTTCAGGGTGTTTTAAATCCATAGCAAACTCAGCAATGTTTCTTTTTATTACTGCTTTTGAACCAGGTTCGCGATCAAAACCTATGACTTTCATTCCGGGGCTTTTTGCTTTTAGTACTTTGAGGAATTCTCCTGAACCTGTCCCAACATCAACAACCAAACGTCTCTTTGGAATAGCTCTTTTTATTGGAGGCATAAACAATACTTCGCTTGCAGGGAATAAAAACTTAATTGGCACTCTAAAATATCTCTTGTTCTGACATAAACAATTTTATTCACAAGGCGAGTTTATTGTTTATGCAAGTAAATCGGTCAGCTAAGGGTAATGCGAAAAGAGCGGAACGTATTCGAAGAAGGAAAATAAAAGAAGAACTGTGGGATGGAATTAGGTATGTGGCGAAATCGAAAAATACGCGCCAAGTAATTGTTAGTCGTGCGGTTCTTGATAGAGAGCTGGCTCTAGTTAAAAAGATGAATCGATTTTGTTTACCGGGGGATGATCTTGATCTTTTTCGTGGAGTTTACACTGAAATGCGCGCTCAACTCGGGACGTTAAAGGGAAAAAACATTTTAACTGTTTCAGAAAAACCAGGGCTTGTAAAGTTTTTAAGAGACGGCGAAGGGGCAAAAGTTACTCTTCTTTATGCTTTGCCTGAAGGGGGGGTTGGAAGAAGAAGTGCGATTAACCATGCTGTTTCTTTGCTTTTTGCAGAAATGCGTGGGGAAGGGGTTTTGCCTGGAAAAGAACGATTTCAAACAGGAAATTTCCAGCACCTTGCTGGACAATTTGATTGTGTTTTATCAAACGGGGTTTTTGAGAAACACGCTTTTGAATATTCTGATGGAAGACATAGGCTAGCTAAGCCTCCTCAAACACTTGAAGAAAAACAAGACGTTTCAATACTTTCGACTAATTTAAGAAATGCATTTGATGTCTCTGAAAATGAAGTTCGGCCAATTAAAGAAAGAATTGATGCGTTAAGAAATTTTAATCTAGTTTTAAAAAAAGGAGGAAAAGTAATTATTGCAACCACCTCAAGTAGCACTGTTTTTAAGCCGAGAGAAATTACCTCGACTGGATTTAGGATACTTAAATTAAATCACCCTGATATTCTTGGTTATAGAAGACTAACTGTTTTGGAAAAAATTAGGTAAACAGAAAAAAGCGCAGGAAAGACTCTTTTTCTTTCGGAAATTGTCTTTTGATGTGCTTTTTGTTACACTTTTGTTGTGATTTTTCTTATTAAGGCTGAATTCGAAACTAATTTATGAAAAAAAGCCGTTCAAAGAAAGTCATTTCGACGCAAATTCTTGGACAACTTCTATTTGTTTTCTTGGATTTAAATAATAATTAGTGCCTTCCAAGGGGCTAAATGATAAATTCCTTGGTTGAAAATGTTTCTCTCACTCTAACATTTATTAATGAGTGAATTATATTATTGGAGTTGATGTTGATGGTTGAAAAGAAAATTGTGGTTAAAGAAAAAGAAGCGAAATATGATTCGGAAACAAAAGAAGGGAAATGCATTTTTTGTGAAATAGCTTCTCACAAAACCTCTCCTCTTGGCAATTCTTTAATTTTGGAAACAGAAAAGTACATGGCTTGGCTCTCTCCTTTTCCCAGTGCTGAAGGAAATGCTGTTGTTGTGCCAAAAAAACACTTTGGAAGTGATGTTTTAGCAATGCCTGATGAGGAACTAAAAGAGTTCATTATTGTGGCAAAAAAAGTGGCAAAGCTTCTTGAAAAAAATCTTGAAGATGTTGGCAGAGTTGGTTTGATAATGGAAGGTACGGGGGTAAACCATGCTCACATAAAACTAGTTCCCATGCACGGAACTGAGTGGATGAAAAAAGGGGAGTGGCGCCAATGCCCAAGCGGAAAAAATGATTATTATGAAAAATACCCTGGGTACTTGGTTTCGCACGATGGGCCAAAAGCGGATTTTGCAAAACTAGAAAAACTTGCGAAAAAGATAAGGGAAAATCTTTGAGGGGGCTTTTTTACCCCCCCACAAAGAACGCAATTTGTTGGACATTTTTGGTTGGGCAAATGGTTTTATTTGATTAAGTTGAATGTTTGTTATGGTTCGTTTAAGATCTTCTCGAAGGGCGCTTCTTAGGCGACAAAAACCGGTTCCAAAAAAGAAAAATCCTTTGGTTTGGATTAAAGCAAATAGAAAAAAAGCTATTGCTGTTGGGGTTGGGGGGGCTTTGCTTTTGGGCGGGCTAAGATACCACGCGGATTTGCCTTACCTTGTTGGGGCAAAAAAACAATATCACTTAGGGTTACTTTTTTCTCCTCATCAAAACAGGGCAGATATTGCTACTGTGGAAAAAATACTTGCTACTGCAAGAGAAAAAGGAAAACCTTATCACATAATGCTTGTTGAGGCAAGCGGACTTCGCAAAGAAGAAATGCAATCTTCAATAAAAGAGTGGAATAAAAGAGCAACATTAATGAGAAATGATTTTGAAAATCTTGCGCGGCAAGGGGTGAGGGGGGAAGATGCGATGCAAAGGTTAAGGGGGCATTATGGAAAATATATGCCTCAAGGGTTTGCTCTTGATATTTGTCTTTTACTTGCACGTGAAGGGGTTAGAATTGCTCCTGCTGAAAGGTATGACGCTGAAACCATAAAAAGACTTAAAATCTTGGACAGCGAGGCTACTGCAAAAGATAAGTTATTGAGTTCTGCACTTGCATCAAATGCCCCTATGGCACAATTACAAGTTGGATTTGATGCTGCTAATAAATGTTTTCGAAAACTTGCGGATGTTAGAGAGGGGCCAACAATAGATGCTATGAAAGAAACTATTAGGGATGCGCGAAAGTTATTCCCTGATCTAAAAAATGAACGCGAAATTAGGGTGTTTAGTCAATTTGGGACTTTTCATAGGGATAAAATGACTCCTGAGGTGTTTAACACTAGGTCGCTTGAAGCGCATGAAGTTTTTCCTCAAGCAAGATATTCAATAAGAAACTTTGCCGCATTGCAAAGAAACAAAAATGCAGCATTTGGGGAATTTGAAGCAAGGATGCAAGTTTTGGATTATTACTTGGGGGAAGTGGTACAAACGATGCCTGTTGGGGATCCTAAAAGAGGGATCCCAAAAAATCCTGAATATGCCAAAAGAATATTTGAGGGGGTTACAAAAGTGACTCAACAAGAATTTGAACAGTTAAGTGAAAGAACAAAAAAAATGAGTTACGTTGATAGAGTGAACTTTCTAATAAATTATCTTCTAGGGAAATAAAATCTTTCTTTTGCCGAAAAGTTCTTTTTTAGCAGAAGGTTTAAGTATTTCTTCGTTTATTCTTTTTCTAGATTTGGTATATGGAGGATTTTTTATGCCACGAATAAATAATAGAAATACAGCTGCTGCGAGGAAAAGAAGAAGTGCTATGGTTTTAGGTTTGCCTCTTAGGGCGACAGGGAAAGCGAGGAGAATTATGCCTGATCAAGTTGCTAAAAGAAAAGCTGTCGTGGCATTAGGGAGAAAGGCTAGTGCAACTGGGGGATTTAGAATAAAAGAGCGTATTCCTGCAGTGAGTGCGCAAGAAGCAAGAGTTGTAAAAAGACCGTTTTCTGAAAGAGTGGTTGCGAAAGATTCGATGGGGTATCCTAAGGATCGATACAACCCACGAACGATGACATTTGAGCCGGTAGTTGAAACAAAAACAGTTATGAGGGATGTTGTTGTTCAAGAAGCTAGGGCGGGTAGTCCTGCGCGAACTGTTATTGAAAAAATAAAGGTTCGTCATAGCGGTCCGAGGAGTGCTTCAAAAGGCGGGGGCAAAACTTTTGGAAACCTTGCGGTAACTGGGCGAGGGAGTTTTAGAAGTCGAAGATCTAAAAGAAGAGGCGGAACTGCGTAAGTTTAGTTACTGTTCTTTTGAAGAATAATTGTATTTGTGGCCCTTTTATTTAAAGGGCGATATTTTTTTTGGAAAAACTTTGTTTCCTAAAGAAAAAGATTTTGTTATGTCGCATTTCGCTACATAACCTAAATAGCCCCCTTCTTTTCGGACACTTCCATTACTAGTTCACTTTGTTCCACTAATGGTTTGCTTTGTTCCGCTAATACCCTCTGTTGTTCCTCTAGTGCGGGTGTTAATTAAAATTAGTTAATTTTGTTGTTTTCCTATTCCTTTTACTGGCATAGCTTGTTTAGTTCCTTCTTTGAGTAGCCTGACTTGTAGGGTTCTGGCCATCCTTAGTACTGCTGCTTGTTCTTCAGGAGTTCTTTTTGGGCTTTTACTTTTCCTTCGCATTTCAATAAAAGATATTCTTCTTAGTTCAGCAGCACGTCTTTTCCTTAATTCAGCTTCCCTGGCCATTCTGGCTTCTCTTGCTGTTGGTTTTTCAGGATATTTTATCCCCATACTTATTTTACGCAGTTCTTGTTTATTTATCTTTCTATGCGACCCGGTCTTATACATAACATTTTTAAGGGGTTTGTGCCCCTTTTGTTTTTGTGCCGTCCTAGGGCACTTCCCCTATTAAATTATTGCGGGTCATTTTTTCAAAAAGAGGGAATTTCCCTAAGGAATTTCGCAGGATAATCAACGTTATATTGAATCTCGCGCACTGGTCTTAGGGTACTTTTGGGCATATTTGGGCGAGTTTGTGTTCAAATTGACAATTTGAGGCAGTTTAAGCAAGGTTCGTCAAATGCCGTGGTCAAAAGATGGGCTAAATTCAATGGGTGGCACAAACGAACTTATTTGGTTTTGAGTTGCCCTGGTCTTTTGAAAGCCAATTAGGAAAAGAGGGGTTATTGTTATGTAGTAGTTGGGTCTGTTCTGGGTCTTCGTGAGCTGTAAAATGATTAGGTTTTTCTTCTAAAATCTTTTTTATTTCTTCAGCACTCCATTTGTTTTTTGTTGGCCGAAAGTTCATCTGATCCCTTAATGCACAAAGCTCTAAGAGTCCTTCTTTTTGTAAGTGTTTTTTTGATTGTATTATCTCAAGTCCTTGGCACCAGAGAGCAAAGTCCTTGCCTTTAGTTGTTCTAAAAGTGAGCCCAGAAAAGAACTCTTTTGCCATTAAGCACTCAGCAATGCTCTTAGTGTAAAAATAAGCCACAGTTTGACTTCTATTGTTATTTCTTTCTTGAGTGTAAATTTGACCAAAGCCGAGCGTGTCTTTAATCTCTTCCAAAACCTTAATGTTAGATACTGAATTTGTTATTCGAAAGCTCGGCCGCACAGTAAATAAGTAAGGGTTCTTGATGTTATTCTTCTTGCCAGAAGGTCTAGATCTTCGGTCAATGTTCTTCCCGATGGCAATAGAAAAACACCCCTCGCCCTCAACAAAACCTAAAATATAATCCTTTGAAAGCATGAAAAGAACTTTTCTTTTTTAGAATAAAAACGCTTCGGGAGTGCGATGCCGGCGGTCAAAAGTGAGAGTTAAAAATAATTTTTCTTGATGAGAGTCAAATATGTCCTAGAAAATGAGAAATTAACTATTCAGTTAGTTAAACAGCTAAGAAGCCCTAATTGAATTTAGAACTTTCCACAATTTGAAGAAGATAATCCACATACCCTACAATTTGCAAGGCACGATTCTTGTCCATGCGACCCTCATTATGCCCCTTATCATTTCGATGGAACTGAATAATTCCTCTAAGGATAAAATAAAACCCCTCTGCTTCAGCCAAGTCTTTGCAAACTGTTGGAGTTAGTATGCCTCCCTTTACCTTGAAACACTTATCAACAACAGCTATACCGTGAACACTTGAAGGCAAATTTGCTTTTTCTCTTAACCTAGTCTCCAAATGACGTCCAGCTAATAGAACCATGTCCCAATAATCCTTTTCTTTTCCAGCAATAAACAAGCTTTCACAAGCAGACACTAAGCGAACATCAGTTATGAAATTTGCAAGAGTTTCAAGCTTTTTCACAAAAGCAGTAGATTGCAAATTGAATTTTTTGTCAAAGTCCCGAAGTGAATCTTCCTCTCCACCCCCATCTTCCTTTTTCCCCTTTTACTTTCTTCTTATTATCCCTAAAGGTATTCCTCTTTTTATTCTTTCTGCTCTGATTTTTCTTGCTTTTTCTGTTCTTGCTTCAAAGACTGATCTAACAAGGCTTCGAGCGCCTGTTTGTTGAAGTTTGCTGTTTTTTTGTCTATACGCGTGAGATGTTGCAATTACTGCTGAAAGTTTCGCTACTTTGTTTGAGGGAATTAACATGTCTAATGCGTACTCAAGCCCCCATCTGTGCTCTCCTTCAATTAGGCCGGGGTATTTTTTGTGTTCTTTTGCAAGCAATACTTCCTGCCATTTTTCTTTTCCTCTAAATAACGGTTCAAGTGCTTTCATATTAATTGCTCTTTGAGCATTAGAGTGAATGTTTTTCACTCTGGATTGTTCACTCAATTCATCAAGAGCATAAATCTCATGCTGTTGAGCAATACTCATTAACTTCTTTCCTGAAGCAACAGCTTCAACCATTTGGGTCAAGGTTTCTCTTGGGAAGCGCTTAATGTCCGCGTCTAAGGTGAGCATAACTTCTCCGCCTAGTCTCTTTACTTCCATTGCTCCGCTAACAAACCCTCTTCGTTTACCTAAATTTTCATTATGGTTAATTACGATTGCGCCTGCTCGTTCAGCAACATCTCTAGTCTTATCCGTACTCCCATCATTAATTACTACAATGTGTTGAATTCGTCCTTCTTGCTTAAACTTGTTAAGAAAATATAGCGTGGTGTCAAGAGGCACTTCTTCATTATGAGCAAAAACAACCGCAACAACATTAGCCATTCAAGAAATAATCATTCAATCTAAATAAATCTTGCGTAAAGGTATTTTCCCTTTCCCCTATTAACCTTTTCTCCCCTTATTTTCTTTATGTCTTTTTATTGTCGTGTTGCTGCTATAATTGTTCAGGATGGTAAGTTTCTTCTTGTTGGGCATGATGGTGGTCCGGCTGAGTATTGGACTCCTGGCGGAAAGGTTGAGGAAGGAGAAACAGAAATTGAAGCCATTATAAGAGAAGTGAGAGAAGAAACAGGGCTTGTTGTTACAAAAGCAGAGTTCTTTAACGAGTACAAAACCCCTTCGCCTTTCTCAAAAAAAGTAACTGACATAACAAGAGCCTATCTAGTAAAAACAACAGGCAAAGTAAAACCGGGAATGGAAATAACCAGAACAAAATGGGCAACAAAAAAAGAAATCCTCAAAAACAAAAACACAGACAAAGCAACAGAACTAATAACAAAAGAAGTTGAAAAATAATATAAAAAGTTGTCCAATAAATAGTGTTATTTGTATGCTTCGTCGTGGTGTCTTATTTTTTGGAAGAAAATGTGTTTCTTTTCTTTGTCCACACTAAAAAACAGGACGTAGTGTTTTAGTACGTGGACTCGTTTAAAATTACTTAAGTCATTTCGAAGATTCTTGTAGTAATCAATGGTTTGATGGTCGCGAGAGATTATTTCATCCATTTTTTTCAAAGTTGCTTCATATAATGGTTTGTGTTTTTTTTGGATCTTATTTAACGTTTCTCCAAAATCTTTTGAATAGTCGTAAGAGAAAGTCATTTTGACCACTATTCCTCTATTTCTTTTCTAAGTTCTTCAATAGTGCGAAGTCTTCTTTGAGGGCCTTTCTTATATTCTTCAGCTTCCTTCACTAAATCTTCTATAAGTTCATCCTTTACTTTTGGAGCATAATCCATTAATCTAGTTAGAACCTCATCAAAACTTTCTCGCTTGTGCTCTTTTAAAGCTTCAAGCTTATTTTTTGTTGTATTAGCGACCCTCATAGTACTATACATATACTCACCTATATACATATATACAAGTGTATATATAAAACTTCTGTATATATAAAACTTCTTTTTGGGAACATTAAGGAACTCTTCTTCGGGAAAATAAAAACGCTTCGGGAGTGTGATGCCGAAGGGGTTTTTTGTTACCCCTCAGCAGTTTTTTACATTCCAAAAAACTTTAACGCACCGTACGCTAGAACGCCCGGCCAAAAGATTGCTTTTATTACGCCGATTACTGCTGCCCAAAAGTCTGGGGCGGTTGTAATAAAGTAAACTAATGCTCCTAAGAATCCAAGTCCGTATATTGCTCCTCCGCTTCCTGTTGCTGAAGAACAGCAATTACTAAACCAAGGTTTTTTTTCGCCGTCGCACTCCTTCTCAATTTTGCTTCCAATCGCTTTTCCGATCTCATCCCATGTTGCTTCTTTCTTGCTTTTTCCCTTCAAAAAAAACACCTCACAAGAAAACAATCCATTCAACAATAAAAACTTAACCTGCAACTATTTTTCTTTTCACTCAAGTTTTTATTCTTCTTTTGAGTTTGTTTTGTATGCCTTTTAGGAAAACTAGTGCTGAGGCGATACGCAGACTTTTAGAACATCATTTACCAAAAAATAGGATTCGTGGTGTTCGGGTTGCTGCTGCCCAAAAAGATTCAAGAAGTGTTGCATTGTTAAAATCAGCATTGTTTGATTCACATATTAGTGTTAGGGAGCACGCCTCTCTTGCTTTGGCTAAAAGAATTGGAATTAAAGCTACTGCAGAATTTATTTTGAAAAGATACCCTGGTTCTTCTCTTTCAAAAGTTCCTGTGGAGTTTTTTATTTCCCCTTTCCAGTTTCAAAAAGTAAGGTCCGTGCGAAAAAGAGGAAACCTTCCTATTGGGGAAGATGCAAAGAAAGCACGAGGCTTAGTGCCCGATTACATATATTCAACTCACACTTCTCACGGAACCACAAAAGTTAAGAACCTTCCAGTTTTAGGTACTCATCGTGGTTTTCCCGTACGCCTCATGCCTGGAAGTAGTGGAACTTACAAGGACGGATTTCTCTTTGTAGGCAACAGGCTAAGCCGCAAAGTGCAAGAAGGGATTGCTGAACATGAATATGGTGAAATATGATCGCATGACGTAGGGCTTGCTTTTGAAGTGATTTGGGCAAAAAAACACCATTACCTTGAAGGTTACTTAAGAGACAACCCAAAACACATACCTGAATTCAAGCACTTAGTTTATAAGTACCCGGGCGAATTTAGGGAGCTTGAGAAACTGCTTAGCAAATATTTCTAAATTATTTTTTATTTTTGCCACTAGTAAATTCGGTCCAATAATTAGTGCTTTAATTTTGTTTTGAAGCTGTTGCTTCATTAGATACTTTCTTGCGTTCTGTTATTTCATGCCAATAAAATGGTGCCCAAGTTGCGAACCGGTAGAGGACTGTATAAGGAAGCGGACGGTAACCGTCTTTAATTGAGCTAAGTTTATTTGCCACAACATCTGCATTAAGTACTACCCTGTCTCCGAAGTTTTCACGGTATGCTTTAACCATGTTGCGAAATAGTGCTGGGTTTTGTATGCGATTGTCTCTCATGAACTTTTCTGATGCTTGTTGATACGTTTCGTTCATTCTGGCAGAAACGTCTTGCATTGCGGTGCGCTCTAAAGGAACTGCATTTTTCAAACTCAATCCCTTCGCAACAATGTTTCTTGTCGAGTAATGGGATACTAAATCAATTGTTGGTTTAATCCCGACCGAAAGGCAGGCATTTACTCTTGCAAGAATGGCTGTGATACGAATTTCTTTTGTTTGGATACTATGCATTAACAATCTTGATTTTCTCCATTCAGGAAATAATATATTGAGTTTTTTTAATGAGTGAGCATCCTCTAAAGGGTTAAGGATTTTTCTTTTTAATCCTTTTTTCAAAATATTTAAAGGAAGTCCGATAAATTTCTCGTAAGCTTCTGGAGGAATGCTTGGCGTCCCGAATTTTTTAGGGTCAAGTTTGAAGGACTCAAAAAATCCAATTTTTGCTTGGTAATGTTTCAATCTAACGCTTGGGGTTTTAGCAAGTTTTAAAGCAGTTTCTTCAGAAATTCCTTTGCCTCTCAAAAAAAGATAAACTGATTCTTGCCCCGCAGTAAACTTGTGCGGACCTTTTTGTCTTTTAATAAATGCGTTAAATCTTGACTCTGACATCCCAAGTTTGTTAGTTAACCCCTTAACAGGTACTCCGGCGTCTTGCATAGTTTTTATTCTCAATCGAGCTCTTTCACCAGTCATCCCGTCGTCCTTGGCGAGATTGACCAAAGAGTGCCTCTTAACTCCGTACCTTCCAAGTACCCTCACCAATCCAGGCAATCTTGCACGAACAGTGCGCTTTGAAACTCCGTGGCTGTGCATATTATAAGAACGTAAAAGTGAAATAAAAGCTTAACTTTAGAAGGGTCTCTCTTTAAGAAAAGAAGATAATCTTAAACAAAGCGAATATCTAATTTTTTTAAAAAATTAAAAAAGTCGTCCAACAATTAGCGTTTTAATTAGCAAGTATTAAATTATTCAAGGTCTGTGGCTTTGTATGGTTAGCTTGAGAAGGGGTGTAATTAAATCCCGAAGGAGTTTGACTCGTGCTGTTAAAGAGGTAATGACTCTTCCTGCTCCAGTCTCAAAAGTACCAATAAAAGTTAGGGTTAAATTAGCGGATAAAATTAGGGGTGCGGCAAAAAGACTTTATAGCGCAGAGAAAAGATTACACACGTCAGGAATGCCTAAAGCAAGAGCAAAAGTAGTGATGGCACAAGCTCAATTCAAATCAGAGTCCCTTGGTTTTGAAAAAGGAAGACCCGTTACAAGAACTACTTATTTGCCCATTAGCAAAGGACACGATAGGGCAAGAGCCAAAAGGCAAAAAGAGGAACTTAACTTGTCAAGAAAAAGATTCAGTTAAAAAAACACTAGCCAAATACTCGACAATTATTTTCTCTTTTTTTGTTCAGAATTTTATTCTTTTTTTGTTCAGGTATTGTATATTTATTAGTTTTGCATTTTTAATAATTTATGAATGCTTTTGAAATTGTTGCAAAAATTAAGTCAAAGCAGTGGGATGTGCGCGTGAGCAGAACAGGCTTTTTGCAATCCAAATCCATTTGCATCCAAGCAGAAGTGCTACCAATTTCTTTAACAAAAAACATTGTCGTGCAGTTTCACGATGAGTGTTGGGTTGGGGACTTAAATTTATATGATGAAAAAGCGTGTAATTCGTTTAAACCATTTTTTGGGAAAGCGTTTGAAGAAAACCCTTTATGGCCACTTGACATAATGAAGGTTTTTGATAGCATTACTGAAAGAAAAGAACTATTAGTGAAGCAATTAAATTCTCCTCATTGGGATTTGCGCCCTAAAGAAACAAAAGCGCTGCTCCTCCCAAAATATGTTTCCCTGCTTCATTCAATCCAAAAGTATTACGCGATAGCGGTTACTTTTGCTTCTTTTTGTGAAGAAACAATTATAGATAATAAATTTGAAGAGCTCCTAAAAACACACGCAATTTCTTATCAAAAACTTGATTTGGATTTGTTTTACAAATCAATTAACTCACTTAAATCAATAAAGGACTCAAAAAAACTTGCAGAGGAAAAACAAAAACACCTTGACAGATTTGCTTGGATAAAAAACTCTTACAACAGTATAGAGCCATACACTCTTGAAGAACTAAATTTGGAACTTGCAAGCAAAAAACCCAAAAAAGTTGTGAAAAAAACAAAAACCGCTCCAATCAAAGTTCAATGTTATGTTACAGGTCTTCAAGTAGCTATTTTTATGCGTAACCGAATGAAAGAACTATCTCAACAATTATGGCAAGCTTTTGAACCGCTAGGACAAAGCATAGCAAAAGATTTTTCTCTCACAAGAGAAGATTTTTATCAATTAAGAGTTCCAGAAATAATTGAATCAATTTCGCAAGAGAAATGCATTATCCCTTTAGAAGAAATAAAGAGCCGACAAAAGGGTTTCATTAACTGTATGCTTGATGGAGAAGAAGTTTTATTGACAGGAAGCATTGTAAAAGAATTAGAATCATATTATTCTCCAAAAGTAGAAAAAGGAATTACCCAAGTAAAAGGAACAGTGGCGTGCAAAGGAAAGGTAAATGGAACTGCTCAAATAATTCTAAAACCGGCTGACCTTAAACACTTCAAAGAAGGAAATATTCTAATTACTGCAATGACAACTCCTGATTTTGTTGTAGTGATGAAAAAAGCAATTGCCGTTGTTACCGATGAAGGAGGACTAACTTCGCACGCAGCAATAGTTTCACGAGAACTAAACATTCCTTGCGTAATTGGAACAAAAACCGCGACAAAAGTATTCCAAAACGAAGACAAAATAGAAGTAGATGCGATTAATGGAATTGTGAAAAAAATATAAATCTTTGATTAAAAAGTTGTTTTGCAAGTTGTCCTGTTGCAAGGTCACTAAGTCGAATGCTTTTTGCTCCCTTTATTTTAGCCATTTTTTCAGCAAAAGCCATTAGTTCTGTTTTCAAGTTACTGTTATTTGCGCTTGGATCGACAAGCATCCAATTTATATAAATTGGAGAACTATCTTTCATCCCTCACTCCGCCCCTATGTAAGCCAGATTCTTATTAGACACTGTAATTGCTCCAAGTATTTTTCCCTTATGGATTGCAACAAATTCCTCTCCATTACTTATCCTATTAAGTATTTTTTTCTCACCGGCAAGTTCCATAAATCATGAGTGTTAGTATTTTTCTGGGAAAGAAGTTCTCGCCTAGCGTTGATTAGCGCTATTAGTTGTTCAGCATCATTAATAGTTGCTTTTCGCATTTCCATAAAACCAGTTTATCCTTAAGCTATAAATGCAACTCCTTTTAACGCCCTCATAATTTTGGGTAATTAATAGCTTTTCTAAGTTGATTTGAAAAAGTGAGGGCTAAACTGGGGAGTGAATTTTTTCTAATTTTTTTAGATGCGCGCCGGTTCTGTTGCTAAGTGATTAAGTAAAAGATAGTATTCATACTCTTTGCCGAGGAGTTGTTTCACTAATTGGTTATTAACATATTTGAGCAAATCAATTGCGCTTGCGGGGACAGTTACATCTCCCTTTGCTTCTGACTCAATTAGGTCTACTATTTGTAAAATTCTCCCTTTGTTTTCTAGAATTATTGGGTATTCTTTTAATGTGCTTTTTGGAAGAAGATTAATTTCTGCTATTCCTGTCTTAAGCAAGTCAACGATTTCTTCTTTTGGGATAAATTCTTTGTTTGCAAACATTAAATGCGCATAATAAAGGTTGGAGTCATGATCCAGCATTTTTTTGAGGGTTGCTTTTATTGTGGGTCCAATTATAAGTTCGTCCAAAACAAAAGCGGCTAATTTTCTTGATTCCTTTACTCTATATTCCAAAAGATCAAATCTTTTTCCTTGGAGGGCTTTCTCTCTTTCAAAATCGGCCCGAGAAGTAGTTCCATATTTACGCGCCCGCGCTATACCTGTTTTTCTTCTTTCTGCGGAAGCTTTTTGAAAAGCTACTTTTTGTGAATGCAAAAGACCTCTCCTAACTGATTCAGCGAGATCTTTCACAGGCCTAATTCTTTCTTTCTGAGGGGGCGTATTAAAAGAAATCATAATACAAAATCACTTTATAAAAATATAAATCTTTGGTTAAAAAGTTGTTTTGCAAGTTGTCCTGTTTGTGATTTATCTGGCGAGATATAACCAAAGTCTTCTCCTTTTTGCTCCTTTTGCGCCCATTGAATATAATGTGTTTTCGATGAATGCTAATCTATCAAGCATGTATCTAAAGTTCCACCGAGCTGAGTCAGTTTTTGGAGCGGTTCTCGCAATATTAATTATTTTTCTTCTCTCAGAATGAATTACTTGCAAGTATTGTTCCGGGTTTAATTGGTTGCTTATCCCTGCGCGAACAAGTCTTTTTCTTAATTCAGCATCCACTGCACCAAGTCCCCTTATATGGGTTATTTCTTTTTCGCCTTCTTCTTCCGCGATCCTTCTTTCTTCCTCTATTGATACACTTTTTCTTTTTACATTTCCAAAATCCCCAAGCCACACTTTTATTTGGTTAGTTTTTGGGTCCATAGTGTACATCCAAGCGTCTCTTTCAATTTCATAACCATACAAGTCAAGTATTCTGGCTATTTTTAATTTTTCAGAGGATATTTCTTGGGCTTGTTTTCCTATAACACTATCAGGAATCATATTCTTTTCTAATGCGTATTGCGGTTTTCCTTTAACAAGTATTCCTGTTTCTTTTTTTGTTTCTTTATAAAATACAAGTCTTCCACTAGGGCGAAGTTCTGCGGTAATAACATTCTCAAGCAAGGTGAGATACAATTTTTTCTCACCCGTTTTTAACTTCCTTAATCTAAAAGTAGGAAGCAAAGGTAATCCAAGTTTATGCCTTCTGTTTAACTCGCTTAATTCTCTTACGATTTCGTATTGCGCTTGAGGGTTTCTAAAACTGGGTTGATTAGCACGACTATAGGGTGGTAAAGTTCTTCTTTGGTAAAAATGTTTCTCCGCAAGCGCCAATTTTTTTCTTCTAACACTTAAAACAACTTTTCTTACTGTTCCTTCACTGTTTCCGCCAAGTACTTCGCCCTGCTTGACTTTTGAAACAACATTATTTCTTCTTCCTCCCTCAAGTACAGGCATAAAAAATTCCTTCCAAATTAAAAAAGTCACTGCGAAAGAATGGTTTCCAGTCTAGTTCGCAGTTTTGCGAGGAGTTTTATTCTCGCTTCAGCAACTTTTGCCAACCCTCTGAACCTTACTGGGTACAAATATTTATTTCCGTTTCTTTCGAAAATAGCAGTGTCTACGTTAACGTCAAGTCCTCTTCTTCTCGCATCATCTACTATTCCTCTGTGTTCTTGCATATTTTCAGGAATCACAAGCTCTATACGTAAAAGATTTACTAACTCTGTTGCTTCTCTGTCCCCCTTAACAGCTCTACTAATTACTCCTGTTAGTTCTTCTTGTCTTTCAGGGGAGGTAGTAACTATTCTAGTTGCTTCTTCAAAGGTTTTAGCAGATTGTAGTCGAGAATAAAGTCCTTCAAAATGTTTTGTTGCATTAGTTGCTCTTGAAAGTAGAGCTTTTTTTGTTTCCAATTCTTTTACTCTTGCTCTTGCGCGAGCAAGTTCTTTTCCTCGCTCAACTTTTACGTTTCTTTTTTTAGCATAATGTTCATAAGTTTCTCCTACTTGGTTAGGGGTCATCTTTTCGCTTCCTGCTTTGTTTTTTTTAGGAGTGATTCCTAAAAGAAATTTTCTTTCATCAGCATGGCTTTGAGATAATTTTTCTGCAGTGCTTGATTCTTTTTGTTCTTTAGCCAATCTGCCTTCAAGTTTATCAAGCGCTTTTATGCAAAGTTCTTTTTTTTCACGAGCAGTTTCTTGCAATCCTTTCGGAGTCAGTATAAGTCTTGCTATACTATCACCATGTCTATAATCAACATAATCAGCTGTAGCTTTAACAACAATTTTTTGCGGGATTCTTCTTCTGTGTATTATTGCTTCTTCTATTGTTCTAGGTACATCAAATTCATAAAAATTTGCTAATGATTGTAATTCAGGAAATCTCAAAACAGCATCAGTTATTGGGTTAAAAGCCATTGCAGCTTTTTTTCCGCTTGGTCCAAGCGCTAAAGTGTGTCCGTCTTTTATTGAAGAAACTCTTTCAAGTTTAGAAAAATATTCCACAAGCCCCCTAACTTGAGGGGTTAGTGCTTTAAGTGCGATAAGAGTTTTTCCTGCAGCCTTTGCTCCGCGTTGAACAGAATTAATTTCTCTAACTCTTGCAGCCACTTCTCTTCTTGTCGAAGGCATTGTTGACATAATTGCTTTGTTTAACCTAATTGGGTTTCCAAGTGGATCAAAAAATCTTACACTCTTAAGCGCTCCAGTACGGTCCCTTTGTTCAACAATCCTTACTCCTCCCTGCCCGCTAGCTCCTATTATTGAACCACGTAAAAGACGCTCTCCAACCCCTCTTCTAATTCTACGCATACCAAAACAACGCATTGACTTAATAAAAACATATTGGCTAAGCGAGTGAATTTTGAGGTTAAAATTCTTTTTAATAATCTATTCAACCAAATTATTAGTGTCTTGGCGAGCAAATTATGGAAAAATTAAAGCAAACTAAAAAATTAAAGCAAATTATTGGAATTGAAAAGGCTTTAACTGAATTTGGGAAAGGAAATATGCTTATCGTTGTTGATGATGAGTCCAGGGAAAATGAGGGTGATATTGTTTTTGCAGGGGATTTTGTAACTGCAGAAAAAATTAATTTCATGGCAAAGCACGCTCGTGGACTAATTTGTGCCCCGATTGATCAAAGGATTGCGCAAAGATTAAACCTTAATCAAATGAATGAAAAAAATACTGACAAACACAAAACAGCTTTTACTATTTCTATTGACGCCGCTAATGGTATTGATACTGGTATTTCAGCAAAAGATAGAGCAATTACAATAAGTCTTTTAACAAAAAAAGATTCCAAAGAAAATGATTTTGCAAAACCGGGGCACACTTTTCCTTTAGTTGCAAAAGAGGGCGGAGTGTTACAAAGAGCGGGTCACACAGAAGCATCAATTGATTTATGCAAATTAGCCAATCTAAGTTCTGTTGCTTGTATTTGCGAAATAATGAATGAAGATGGCTCAATGAGTAGGATGCCTGATTTGGTAAAGTTTTCACAACTCCACAAATTGCCAATAATGACTATTAAGGATTTAATTGAGTATAGAAGAAAAAGAGAAGATTTGATTGAAAAAATAACTGAAATAAACTTGCCTACTGAGTATGGTAATTTTAAGTTAATTAATTTTCGCGACAAAATTGAGGGAAACTCTTACCTTGCTATTGTAAAAGGAAATGTTAGTGGGAAAGAAAATGTTCTAGTAAGAGTCCACTCAGGTTGCGTCACAGGAGATCTTTTTGGCTCAATGCGGTGTGATTGTGGAAGTCAATTACACGAATCAATGAAGATGATAGAAAAAGAAGGGCAAGGGGTGGTGCTGTATATTATCCATCACGAAGGGCGAGGGATAGGCCTTGAAAACAAGCTAAAAGCGTATGAATTGCAAGAAAAAGGGCTTGACACCGTGGAAGCAAATGAGGCCCTTGGTTTTGAAGGTGATTTAAGGGATTATGGCTTTGGGGCACAAGCACTAAAACACTTAGGGCTTAAAACAATTAGGTTAATTACAAACAACAAAAGCAAAGTTGTAGGGCTAGAAGGGCACGGATTAATTATTTCAAAAAGAGTTCCTCTAAAAATAAAACCCAACAAATACAACAAAACTTATCTAAATACTAAAAAAACAAAAATGGGGCACTTTTTATAAAATTAGGTTGTTGCAAATGCGATTGGGAAAAAAGTTAAGTTAAAAATATCCAGGAAATTGTGTTACTTTTCTACTTTTACTCAGTGCATTCTTCTCTAAAATAAGCCCATTCTTCGCAAACTTTTCCTGAAGGTAAGGTACACATTCCAACTTGTCCTTGGGGGGTATCAACTATTTCAAGCGTTCCATTATTGTCAATACAATTAACAGAAGCGGGATTAGCTATTTGCACTTGCTGGTTGCACATAATTGAAGGGGCTAAACAAGGGGGCTCGCTGTAATAACACTGCGGATTACATACGTCTCCATCTTGTACATATCCTTCTGGACAATTACAATTTGGTTCATCAGGACAGGGAGCAAATTCGCAATTAGGTCCGCTTCTTCCAACATAGCTTCCATCAGAACAAAGTTTTGCTTCCATAGTGCAGGCAATTTGATCACCTGGTTCTATTTGGGTGCATCCAAAAAAAAGCATTACTGCAAAAAGAGCTAAAGGAAAAATACAATACAATTTCAAACCACTAAATTTCATAATAACAAAACGCTTTTCTTGAATATAATAATATTGATTTGGTTAGGGGAAAAGCAAAAGGTGGGGGATTTGAACTTTTTATAAGCCCATTAAAAGTGTCCAATAATTAGTGTTTAGTTGTGGTAAGTTAGTTCATAAACAGCTTTTCCTTTCTTAGTAATTTTTTCAGTTCCATTAAACTTTTCAAAATTGCCCAAGCAAATATTTGTGTATTCTAAGTTTTCTTTTTCGTACACTTCGGGTCCGCGTTGCTGGGGGTGACTGTCAGGAAAATGACTTAGTGCTTCATTTAGGAAAGAAAAAACCTCCTCTATCTCTTTTTTTGAAAGAAAATTATCAGTAATTCTTCCCTTGTAAAATCTTCTCCAAACAACTTTTCCTTTATGCATAATTGCTTCTTTTCCAAAAAACACGTCCTCTCCTTTAGAAGAATCACTATAACTCAAACACCCTTGAGTAAAATTCCCCTTCCTGCTCAACAACACATTTCCTTCTTTTTCTCGAACCTCTTCATACTCAATAGCTTTTCTTGCAAGTGTAAGAAATTTTTTGAATTTTGTTTGATCCATAAATTAGCCAACTCAATAAACACTTAATGAAAGCACTAATCTATAAATACAAATGAATGCTTGATGCTTTTGGTAGTTGTCTTAAAATAATAGAGACAAAACGCACAATTTATTAATTCGCCAAGCGTAATGTTTTCTATGCCACTTAGACCTTTAGTTCGAAGCAGAAACGAAAGAAACGTTTCCATGGCGGTTCTCAAAAACAGGAGAAGAGTACTTCGTGTTGTAAAATACTTTGGAAGAAAAGGTTTTACTCCGATGGAAATTGTCACAGAATTAGCTAAGCGCGGAATGAAATTAAATTATGGCCAAGTTTATGCTGCAGCAAGAAAAGAAGGAGTTATTGTAATAAAGCCAAAGTCAAAAAACGCAAAAGTACTTTCTCCAGAAGAGTTAGCAAAAAAAGCAAGAATAGAAGCAAAAAGAGAAGCTGATGGAGATGTTAGTCCTTTTGAAGCAGCACTTAAAAAACTGAGAGAAAAAGAAATTATCAGGGGACCAACCCCCCAAGGGATAATTTTTCCTTCGCCAAAAGGAACGCAATTAGTTGAGGCAAGATTAGATCAAATCGAAAAGGATTTTCGAGGAGTAAGAAGAATTGAAGAAGGATTTGATGCTACTGAAAAATCCAGGATTGATGCGGAAATTTATCGAGCAGGTTTATCTGGCGAAAGAACTGTTTTAGCGAAGTTTAATCAAGGTCGTGCAACAAGAGACGATTTACCCTCTATTTGGGGTTATCTTAAAAGAAGGATTTAGCGATTCAAAGCAAATAAACTAGTTTTTTCCTAAGGTTTTTATTCTTCTTTGACTTTAGTATATTATGAATAATAAACCAAAGAGAAAGAAACTGAAAGTTGGACCGAATCTTAGAGCATTTTCTGCCGATTCGTGGCAATTAAGACCACGTCAAAGAATGGCTCATGTCTCTGCTGTCTTACAAGTTTTGTTAAAAAGAAATCTATTGGTTCCAAAAGGAAAGGCTTTGGACATTGGAACTGGATTTGGGTATGGGGCGATTGCTTTGAGCAAAATTGGTCTTGAAGTTCATGGTTTTGATATTTGTAAAGGTAGACTGAATGAAGGGCTGAGCAAAATCGTTGGAGCTGAGAACGGGATAAAAAGTGCACAAAAAGTTAGGGTGAATAACAAATTGTATTTCTCTGCTTCACGTAGCGGTAGGGTTCAAGAAAAAGATAATTCTTTTGATATTGCATTTTCTTTTTATACCAGCCCTTATATTTTTGAAAGTAAAAATTTGGCGGAATATTCTAGACTAATAAAGCCAGGCGGAAAACTTGTTGTGACAACCGATATTGATTTGGATAATACAGTTACTCGTTTAGCAAATGCCAACTGGGGCAAATTTACAGTTGAACATGTGCTTAGCATAAAAGGGGTTAGAGATAAAACCGTGATAATTTTTCAAAACAAAAAGTAAACAATCGTTATACTTAAGTGGTAGTTTTTACTTAAGTGGTAGTTTTCAAATAATAATTTCATCTTAAATTTTTTCGTTATAATTTTTCTGCATACTCCATTGCCTTTCTAGCTTGTTTTCTTAACTGTTGAGAGACATGCTTTTTTTATTAGTTAATTTTTTATTGTCCAAAAGAGTGATTTTGTTATGCCTCCAGCTCAGCCAAGAATTAATCGTTGCTCTGTCCTTGTTTTTCCAAGGTGGACTTATACTACGCGAGGCGGACAAAAAACTCAAATGTATGATGCAAAGTGGAGAAGGTTAGCAAATAAAGTTGCTCAAGAAAAAGATCACTTGGCTGTTATTGTTGGAGATTACAAAGGTAGGCTTTCACCTGCTGAAAAAAAACAATTACTTGAGGCGCGCAAAAAAATTGGCAAAAGACTTGTTGTAGTAAAGGATATTGATGTTTCTAGTTTGTCTGCGGTATTAAAACGCAGAGGAATCCCTCTTGCAGAAAATGTTTCTTTTACTGGTCTTGGACAACATTACACAAACGAGAAAGGAATAGGAAAATGTATCGCTTATCAGACAAGGGAAGTTGCTGACGTTATTCAACTAAAAGATAATCGTAAATTTGTTGTTGATAAAAAGAGTTCTATTCGTGAAACAGAAAATGTTATTTTTGAAGAATTTTTAAAAGCAAATAGAACAAGAGAGGTTAGAGGAAAGCACAAGAAAAAATGGTTTTTTGCAAGGTCCCTTCACACATTTGTAAATTTAGGGGTGTTGAGTTATGGTTCTATTGCTAAAGCATGCGGGAGAGATTTACCTGTTTTTAGAGAAATGATTGATGAGAGTTTAGTTCGGCGAGTATCAAATCCTTTTGTTAGAACAAAAATTTTACAAGCACAGGATATGGATTTACTTAGAAGAACCGCATCAAGTTTACGCTTGCCAAAAACAATTGCTGTGCTCAAAGAAACGCGCCAAGTGAAAAAATAAGTAAACTTAGTTTTTACAAAAGAATTAATTTCAATTTTTCTAAGTCATTATTATTTTATTTAACTTGTTTGTTTTAAGCGCACTGATACTGTTTGGAAGTTTGGTGGATTTGTCCCATATCCTATTGGAGCAATATTCTTTCCATAAACTGTTATGTAGTTTGTTGTGCCTTGGGTGAAATAGCTTTTTGGTATTATTACTGTGTATGTTCCTAGTTTGTTGATTTCAAGGTTTGAATTAATTGGGGCCATTGCTGAAAGTGATCTTCCAGCCGCTACTTCTAGTATTACATTTTGTGAGGTGCCATAATTTCTGTAACTCACATCAAATTCAAAAGCTAAGTTTTCGGATAATGTTCCTGTAGGTAGAACAAATGCGTATGCTACTAGGTTTCCTTCCCAACCCATTTCTATAGGGCAAATTGTTTTTGTTGCAACATTACAAGTGGCTCTGTTAAAAAAGTATCCTGTAGCAGAAGGGCTTACTGACCACAAAGGAAGTTGGTTTATTGTGGTATGAGTACATGTGCTTGCTGTTGTTCCCGGATTTACGCAAGTATCAGTTGTTAATGAATCACTGTCATCGCATTGTGTGTTTGTTGTGCATGTGATTGTTGTTTGGTTTTTTGTGATTGTTATGGTGTTGAAGTTTCCTACGTATCCTCCGTTTCCGTTTTGTGTCATTTGTATTGTTAGTGTGTTTATTCCTTGTGTTAGGTTTATTGTTTTTTGTATGTTGGTGTAGGTTGTCCATGAGTTTGTGTTTGGTATTGTTATGTCTCCTGTGGCGTCTGTTCCGTTTAGTAGCATTTTGAATTTTCCGCCTGTGTTTGCTGATCCTGTGCTGTATGTGAATGTGTATGTTGCTGTTTCGGTGACGTTGATTGTGTATTTTAGCCATTCGCCTTGTGTTACCCAGCCTATTATCATCCCCGGACTTTGTCGTGTAATATCCACCGCTTCGGTAATCCTGTATTGGTTTCCGATGTTGTTTGGTGTGCTGTCGTGGTAGGCTATTCCTTCTCCTCCTGTGTCAAAGTCTGCGAATTTTATTGTTCCTGGTACTGTTTTTGCTGCTATTGTTGTGTGAGCGCAAGTACTTGAAGTTGTTCCTGGACTATTGCAAATATCATTTGTTAATGAATTATTATCATTGCACTGGGAATTGTTTGAACAAACAATAGGTTCTTGTGGAAGATATCGACAGTAACTATCAGGTTTCCCTGCGAATACGCAATAATCTTCTGTGTAAATATTATTATCATTGCATCCGATATCGGTATAACATCTTGACCCAAGACAGGCGCCATCAGCACAACCCATTTTACAATTTGCAGAAAGGGTGTGCATTAAATCAAATTCACAGAAAAATTCAGTTAAATTATTTCCATCGCAGGTATCTGTATTTGTAATTGTATTTAATCCGTCCCAGTATATACTTGTTCCTTTTAAATAATAGTTATAATCTGTACCAATACAACTTTGGTTACAATTTGTTGAATTAGTTCTTATCCAAGCACAAGTACTTGCCAGCCCTTCATTACTATTTAGTTTGTTTCCACTAGCGGTATTGCCTGAACTTAACCTAGAAACTACATCCATCTTATTAAAGCACATCGAGTTATTTGTAAAATTATTATAATTACTTGAGTTTTCGATATAGAATGCACGAAAATTTCCATTTATAAAATTATCTGAAATAGTGTTTCTCGAAGAATTATTATTTAAGTAAATTGCTCCTGAGAACCACCATCCGCCGTTACCGTTTCCTGAAAAGTTATTGTCTGAAATGGTACTATAACTTACCGCATTAAACATTACTCCTGATTGGTAGGCGCTATTTGATATTTTATTATTTAGTATTTGTACATAAGTAGAATTGTTTACATTTATTCCTGCGTCAGGATTATATGCGAGATTATTATTTGTGATAGTTATACTGCTTGAGTTATTTATATAAATCAAGAAATTTGATCCTTTTAAATTACAATTCTTAATAGTTACATTACTTACTCCATTTACATAAATTAATTTACTATCATGAGTTGAACTATTTTCAGTACCGTTTATATTTGCCCCGCCACAATCTAAAGTAATACCGTTTTTTGTAATAGTGATATTATTTAAATTATAAGTTCCTCCACAAAAGTTAGTGGATGTATTTATATTCATCCCGTCTACTGGAACTACACAATTCGCAATTACGGGTGTATACACACAGTTACTTTGAAGTGTACCGGGACTATTACAAGTGTCTATTGTGTAAGAATTATTATCATTACATTGCGCATTTGTTGAACAAGCAATAGTTGTTACATCACATACTCCATTAGGGCAATTGAATACTTTCTTTAAAGCATTTTTTACTTGAGTATTTTCCATGAAAGAGTTCATTATTCCGTTAGTTCTATAATTCTCAATTGACAGAGCTATTGGGCCTTGATCAATTCCTAAATAAGTTGTACTAAATTGATTTTGATTATTAAATGAATCATAAGGTCCGTATGGGCCCCAAAGATTTGAATAATATTGATCATATATATTTCTTAGAACTCTAAATCCTAAATTGTTCGTTAGCACGCCGCCATCTTCTCCTTTGAATAAGAACATTGTGCTTATGCTACTGTAAGGCGCTATTGTTCCATCATGACTTGCTGATCCTGAATCAGTTGGAAGCGCTCCGTAAGATCCATAATAATATTCATTTGGCTTTTGTACTGCACTTAGTCCCCAACTATCTGCGCCATATGAGGTGTAAGTTGCAGAATTATTTATTACAAATTGTCTATTTGCTTTTGCTGCGTTAATACTATTTTGCCACCAATCAACAGGGGTTGTTCCAGGGGCGATTGTTCCTGGTTTATCTGCTCCAATTTTATTGTAGTCAACAAAAAAGTGTGCGAATTCATAAGTGAATAAAGAACCAAAGTAAGAATTTACTACAGGATACCCTGCGTATGTTCTGCTTGTCCTAGGGTAATTAAAAAATGCCTTTTGGAAATCAGTGTTTTCTGGGTTTGTTAGTAGCGCCATCAGAGCGATTAAATGTGTTTCATCAGAAGGTCTATCCCAAGTTTGGGGGGATCGTCCGCTTGAAGAGCTCCATGCATGTGCATATTGGTAATAATTAGATGTTCCTCCATTTGAAGTAAAATTATTTTGAGGGGTTTTTAAGAAATAGTTCCAATCCGCTTTATTTATTATTTGGGTTGCTTTTTGCTTTACTTCGCCGCCGAAGTGCTCACCAGCAGTTATCACTCCTGAGAATAATATTGCAGTATCTATAGTTGATACTTCAGAACCATTAGCGGGAAGATTGTTTGAGCCAATAAAATGATATAATATTCCATGAGTCCCGTAATTCGCTTCACTTTGTGATTGGTTGTTTTGTATAGTGATTATTGTATCAAGAATTTGATTTGTTCTCGCTCTTAGTTGTGCTGAGGTGTATGTCCAATTTGAATTAGTCCCATATCTTTCATCCATTGCAGTAAAAGCAGCAAGCCCAAAGCCTGTTGCAGCAATACTGGAAAAATTTACTTTAGAAGTGTCCTTAACAAGCCCGTTGCTTAGTGATTGTTCATAAAAATATTTTGCTGCTTTTGCTTCGGTTTGGTCGAGTAAATCCGAATCAGAGATATTTGGGGCTATGGCAAAAACTGAAGTTGAGAGGAGAAGGATCACAAGAAAAGCTAACATAAGGTAACAGCGGGAATTTCTTATCCCTACCGGCATTTGATTAAAACCAAACCCCATACACCTCTCCCCAATCAAAATATTTATATATCCTACCTTTATCATACTTTGTATGACAATTTTATTTGGGGGGAATTTTAATGAAAAATAAAATCTCAATTACTCTTGACGAAAATGTTGTTGAAGGAATAAAAACAATAATTGATGGGATTTACATTCGGAATACTTCTCAAGCAGTTGAGTATTTGTTAAAGAAAACTCTTTCAGGAAATAACAAAGCGGTTTTTTTGTGTGGGGGTGGAAGTTTTAAGCGAACCGAAAATGATAATTTCAGACCTTGTGCTCCTTTTATGGGAAGCATTGTTCTTGCCCACAATATTAGGTTTCTAAAAGATAATGGTTTTAGAGAAGTGGTAGTAATTGCGCAAAAAAGTCCTCTTGATGAGATAATTCAAGCCATGAGCAAAGAGAAAATAAAAGGAATTGATATATCTTATGTGGTAAATTCAGAAGACACCCAAGGGTCAATGGACACCTTGCGTATGTCGGGTATTCTTACAGGAACCACGCTTGTTGCTTTTGGCGATATTATATTTTTCGATAATAACATACAGAACTTTTGGAAGACTCACTTGTTGTATAAAGGAACAGCCACTCTTTATGTTCAAACATTTACTGAAAAGCTTGGTCACGCAGGGGTAGTAAGTATGGAAGGCAATCAAATAACTAGTTTTGTTCAAAAACCTGGCAAGAAATTTTCTTTAGTTCATTTTAGCGCGGTGTTTATTGCAGAACCGGATATTTTGGATTATAACGGGCATAGTTTGGAATATGATATTTTTCCAGCGTTAGCAAAGAAAAAACGACTTGTTGGTTATATGAGTGAAAAACCAATTCATCATTTTCACACCGAAAAAGAAATAAAAGAAATCGAGAACCAAATGAAGAGTGTTCAGCAAAAACAAAATTCTTTGAAAAAGAAAGTCAAACTTCGCAAAAAAAGATGAATCGTTGAAATTATCTTATATTTTGGTTCCCGCGATTTGTCTGGCTTGTTGTGTTACTTTTGTTTAGTTCTTTTATTGGAAAAGTATTTAAATAATTAAATTGTATTTGTTTTATGCCTTTTAGAAAAAAGCCCTTAGCAGGACTAAATATTAGGGATCGGGTTGGTCACACTGAACATTATCACACAGTTAAAGATAATGTCATTAGAAACGGGGCGAGAAATGCGACTCAAATATATTCCGAAATAAGAAATTCAGGCCTCACTCCCGTGGAACAAACAAGACTCTTGGCTCTAATGGATCGGATTTATGGAAGGAATTAAAGTTTATTTTCTCTTAGGCTTTTTCATTAGGGCAAGTTTTGATTGGATTATTTAACTTATAAAAAAATTTAATTTATTACAAAAGATTTTAATTAAGTTTAATTTACTAAAAATCATTTTAATTAAAAAAAAGTAGTGGGCAAAAAAATTGCCCAAAATAAGTTGAATTAATGCGCTTTTTACAGCGCACTAATTAAAAAATAAAATTAGTTACAATTTTATTTAAAACCAAAGACAATACTTAGTATTCTCTTCTTGGTTTTTTGTGTTTCTGATAGCAATCTCTGCAGTACACTGGTCTTGCTGGATCAGGTTTGAAAGGAACATCTGTTTCTTTCCCACATTCAGCACAAATTGCTTTGTGCATTTCTCTACCATAGTTATCTTTTTCATCCATTTTATATTCACCATTTTATTCATGCGACGGTACGTCTTGAATAACATATTATCCAATGCAAAGTCTTAAAACCCTATTAAATCATTAAAATTGGCTCAAATTTAGAAATATTCCTGATTTAGAAGCAACCCCATTATATGCTCATCTCAATAAGTATTTAGTATGGAAACTGTGAAAAAGAAAAAAGAAAGACAAAAAGAAAGTCAAAGGCTTGAAGATTTAGCTAAATCAAGTTCGGCTGCAAGATGGGAAAGAGATAAATTAGGTTCAACTGATAGAAGCATAATGGATGCTGGAAGAACAACAAAAAAGTAGTAAATCTAATTTAGTTGATTTGTTACACCTCTTTTTGAAGAGTATTTTTAAACCGCCTCTGTAGAGCTTCTTTACCATGGAGGTGGTAAAGTTCATAATATAAGGTTAGAAACAGAACGTCTCATTCTGCGAGACTTAGTAATGGAAGATGCCCCTATGATAGCGGAACGCATAGCCCCTATTCAAGTGAGTCAATTCCTTGCTACAGTACCGCACCCCTATCAACTTGCTGACGCCAAGACTTACTTAAAAAAAGTCATGGCAAACCAAGCAGCCGAGCCAAGGGAAGAATACGTGATAGCAATCACGCTAAAGCCCGGAATGTTCCCAGCAACGTGCCTGGCTTAGAGCAATCCTCTTGATGCGCCCATTGGTGCTGTTAACTTAAAACAAGTTGACCACTTTAACGAAACAGTAAGTATGGGTTATTGGTTAGCAAAAACTTTTTGGCGCCAAGGCATAATGACCGAGGCAGCCAATAAAGTAATGGAGTTTGCTTTCAATGACCTGAACTTGAACAGGGTAAATATAAGTGCTGTCATTGAAAATGAAGCCTCAAATGCGACAATACGCAAATTGGGTTTTGTTTTTGAGGGCGTAAAAAAACAAGCACTGCGGTCAAAAGCAACAAATAAATTACACGATTTGAACACATACGGCTTGCTTCGAGAGGACTGGGAAAAAGCTCGGCACAAAAAGTGAAATTCTGCGGGAGGGTTTATTTTTTTAAAACCCTCTCCAGAACAAAAGGCGTCCTAGAAAGTGTGTTTCTATTGTTCTTTCTTTTTTGCAGCATTTTTTATTTCAGCTTGTCTTCGTTCGGCTGCTTCTATCTCAGCTTGTCTTTTTTTCATTGCCTCAAGCATTACTAACCTTTGGGCAAAAACATACGCTTTGGCATACGGTATATTAGCGTGTTGCATTAGTTCATCAGCAATAAATTCAGCATTTTTTACCCCTTTTCCTGCAAATTTTTCCGCAAAAAAGTCCTGCATTCTTTTTGCGGCATCAGGAGTTATTTGCCTTTCTGCCAAATAAGTTTTCCAATTAGCATTATTTCTCTTTGGATCTCTTACCTTTATTCTTTGTGACGGAATCATGTTTTTCACATGTAGTTAGATGGTCCGTTCAAGATTTATTTCTTTGCTTTTATTTTAGTCTTAACTTTTTTTTATCTCCGAAGGGTTCTTTTAGCGGGCCAAACTTTTTTTATGGTTATTCCATGAAGCTTGTCCCGAATAACATCTTCAGGGTTTATGAGGCGCTTTTGGGTGCCTCTTTTTGGGTGGTAGGAGACACCTAATACTCTGTCAACAATAAGTAATCCTTTGGTGTGTGCATCTCTTGCTGCAATTGTCGCCCCTACATGGTCCAAAAGTCCGTGTGCTGGGACAACAACAAAATCAACTTTTCGTTCATCATGGGTGTATCTATTTCTTTGATTTGCTATATCCGCGCACAATCTTAACTGAACCTCTCTTCCTGCTATTCTTGTTACAGGGAAAGGAGCATTTCTTTTTGCTCTTTCTCCCCAAACATTGATTAGTTTTACTATTTGTCTTGGGGAAAGACCTGAATTTTTCAGTAGTATGAGTTTGTCACTTTTTTGAATATCTGATTTAATTGCTCCTCTTTTGTGAGCTAGATTTGTTTTTGGTATTCGATCCTTTGACCACTTTTTTTGATAAACACTCCAATAAGGTTTTCTCGTCCAAGGCCCGACAATATAACCTGTCGGAACAACAACAGGTCTTCTCTTATAATCGATTCCTTTTTCGACAAAAGAAACAAAAACATAAGCGTTTTTTCTTTCTCTTAACATAGCTCCAATTCTTGAAGCAATTTCTTTTCCTTGCTGTCTTGTAATAGCTTTTTCTCCTAAAACGTTTTCAGGAAAAACAACAAGGACAACTCCTTTTTCTTTAGCAAGTACTTTTCTTACAGTTTCAATGACTTCTTGTGGGTTTAAGTCACAATTACAGTCAACTGCAACAATCTTTACTGGTTTTTTTGCAGGAACCATAAATAGATTAGGTTAGGCAAGATATTAATCCTTGCTTTTCTCAATTTTTTTCTCGTCCTTTTTCGCCAACCCTTTAAAATAAATACTTTTTTGTTGTTACTTGTTATATGCTCCAAAGAAAAAAGAAAGTTTCGGGCCCTTCGCTGAAAGGTTTTTCTGAAGCAGAAATAATGGGTAAAAGAATGCTTGGCGGGAAGTGGAGCAAAGCAGAAATAATTCATAAGAAAAAATTAACGAGCGCTATTAATGAACTAGTTTTTGCTGATAATCCAGAAAAATGGTACTTGGAAAACGAGCTTCATTTGAGGGCTTATTTGCCTTCCAAGGATAGGGCGAGATTATTGAGAATGATTGCGGGTAGACGCGGACTTAAATTTAAGATAAATGAAGTGCCGACAGAGCAAGAATTGCTTTTTAGGGTGTTTGGCAGGGCAAAACCAAAAAAAGCCGTTCAAGAGGAATTATTTTAGTCTAAAATATTTTTATTTTAAATGATTTAACTTTTTTATTTGAACTTAATTAAAGTGCAGTAATTTTTTACAAAATCGTCATTTGTTATATTCTTTTTGATATCATCAACTATTTTTATTGTTTCAATTCTGTCAATTTTTACTTTCTCCCCGTATTCAAATAATTTTTCGTTATCTTCGCACTTCATTAGGGTGGGTAGGGCCATGCATAATGGAATTGCGCAAAAAGTTCTAAGCCCTGCCTCGCTTTTTGGAAGCAGTTCAATATATTCAAAAGCTTGTTTAACATTTTCATGTGCGTTAGCAATCATTTCTTTTAGAATCATTTTTCTTTTTACTTCGTTCTTTTTATCAAACATTTCGTTAACTTCAACGTTGTGTTTTTTGAATAAGTGTTTTGGCCAAAAAACTCTTCCTTCTTTGTGGTCTTTTGAAAAATCCCTGATAATATTTACTTTCTGCAAAAGTAGTCCGAAAGATTTTGCTCTTTTAACTAACTCAGGGTGCTGTTTTTCTAAATCAAATTTGTAATTAAAAATTTCTGTAAGATACATTCCCACAGTTCCTGCAACAAAGTAGCAATAATTATTCAAGTCACTGAAATTTTCAATATCTTTTCTTGAGTACTTTTGCATTCCTCGAACCATTGTTGAAATCCACTTTTTTGAAATCTTTTTTGTTTTTGGGTCAAAATTAGAAAATTCAATTAAAACATTTTTAAAGTTCTTGACCATTTTTTTATCATTTTTGTTTATTACAAAAGGAATAACTTTTTTGTTTAGTTCAACAATTTTCTCAGTGTTTTCTTCTTTTATTGCTGAAATGAATTCGTTAAAGGCGCAATCTTTTTGTTCCTTACTTAGGGTTGAATCCTCAATAGTGTCAGCATATCTGCACAACAAGTAAAAATTTGAAACATTTCTTTTTACTTTTTTTGGAAGCATTGGAATGCATAAAGCAAAGCTCCTTGAAACAAGATTAAGTAAGTGTTCTGTTCGCGCCCCAAGCATTAAACTATCAGGGGCATTCTTATTTTAAACCCGAACGAGATTTTGCGAACCTTTACTTTTTGTTTTTTATAGTTTTTCTTGATTCTAAAAAAGTGGTTTACTTCGTTTTTGTTTTAGATACTTTTTTGCTTTCATAATCCTTTATTGCCGACCTTAGTGCCTCATCACCCAATACAGAGCAATGAATTTTGATTGAAGGCAAGCCGCCAAGTCTGTCCATAATATCTTTTCCTCTAATCCTTAAAGCGTCATCAACTTTCATCCCGCCTTTTTCTGTAAGCATTTCTGAAAGCATTGAAGTACTGGCAATCGCGGAAGCGCAGCCAAATGTTCTCCACTTTACATCGACAATTTTGTCTTTTTGGATTTTTATCCACATTTCCATGATGTCTCCGCACTTCATGTTTCCTACGCGTCCATAACCATCAAATTTCTTAACTTCTTTTTCATTTTTTAAATAATTTTTCGGCTTCAAAAAGTGTGTTTTTACTTTATCTGTATAGAACCAATCCTGTCCTTCTACCTTCATTTTCTCACCTTCTTTTTTCTAAGTTTTGCCTCTCCGCTTTTTTTGTTTTTGTTCCATGCTGCGGATAATTGTCTTAATTCTTTAATTATTTTTTTGAGTTCATTAACAGTGAAATCAATTTGTTTTTTTGTGGTGCTTTTTCCTAAAGAAAATCTAATGCTTCCATGCGCAAGTCCGTGGCTCCTTCCTATGCCTAAAAGCACGTGGCTTGGGTCAAGTGATTGAGAAGCACAAGCGCTTCCTGTGCTTGCAAAAATTCCTTTTTCGTTCAATCTAAGCAAAATACTTTCTCCCTCAACCCCTTCAAAAGAAATATTTGCATTATTTGGCAAGCGTTGCTTTTCTGTTCCGTTCAAATAAGTGAAAGGGATTTCTTTCAAAATTCTTCTAATCATATGCTCTCTTAGTTGGGTTAATCTTTTCCCTTCTTTTTGTTTTTCTTTTTCAGCAAGTTCTAGTGCTTTTGCTAAAGCAACAATTCCTGGAACATTTTCAGTTCCTGCCCTTAAGTGAAATTCGTGTGCTCCTCCATGAATTAATGGCTCAATTATCAATTCTTTTTTCTTGAAAAGTAGTCCTGTCCCTTTGAACCCATAAACTTTGCTTCCATTAATTGTCATCATGTCAATTCCTAATTCTTTCACATCAAGGTTTAGATATTCAGCCCCTTGGCAGGCATCAGTGTGAAAAGGAACCCCAAATTCATGGCTCACTTTTGATAAGGTTTTCAAATCCTGAATTGTCCCTATTTCATTATTTGCGTACATTATTGAAACAAGTAAAGTGTCAGGATTTTCTTGCAAAGCTTTTCTTAAAGTTTCTTCCTCAATTATCCCTTTTTTGTTGGGAGTTAAGAGCACTATTTTGAAACCTAACTTTTCAGTCCAATGTAAGCTTTCAAGAATTGCGTGGTGTTCAGTTTTTTGGCTGATAAAAGTTCCTCTCTTTCCTGCAAGGAGTGCTTTGAAGGCAATTCCTTTCAAAGCCAAATTAATGCTTTCCGTTCCAGAACCCGTAAAAATAACTTCTTTAATATCGCAATTCAAAATTTTTGCTATTTTTTCTCTTGCGCCCTCAATTGCTTTTCTTGCCTCAAGTCCTTTGTAATGGAATGAACTAGGATTTCCAAATTTGTCCAAGAAAAAGGGTGTTGCTTCCGCTAGAGCTTCTTTTCGCGTAGGGGTTGTCGCGGAAAAATCAAGGTATTTTTCACTCATTTTTGAAGGCATTAACTCACCAAAAATCAAACACTTAACATATGAATAGTTCTTCATATATGGTTTTAAAGCTTTCTTGTTCAATTTTTTTTGTTCTAGGAAGCCTTTTCTAAAGAAGCTTATTCTTTTAGTGCATGAAGCGTGCTGGGGCAACTAAGTTTTTTGAAGAGCAGGAAAATAATTTAGTTCGTTGTCTTGCGTGCAGAAATTATTGTGTCATTTCGGAAGGAAAATATGGTGTTTGTGGTGCTCGCAAAAATATTTTGGGAAAATTAGTGCTTTTAACAAACAACAAACCTTGCTCCGCTCACTTGGATCCGATAGAAAAAAAACCTCTTTATCATTACTTGCCTGGAACAAAAACAATGAGTTTTGGCTTTTATGGATGCAACTTTCATTGCGATTTTTGCCAGAACTACGACATTTCGACATGCAAAGGACAAGGTTTAGAAAATTCAATAAAAGAATTACGAACGCTAACAGCACAACAAGCAATTACTTTGGCAAAAGAGGCGGGAGCAAAAAGCGTTGCCATAACATATAATGAGCCCGCGATAAGTATTGAGTGGGAC
>CAZPWC010000005.1:0-17122 GCA_964590155.1 uncultured archaeon | reverse complement strand
ACAGTTTTTGTAAGCAATGGCTATTCAAGTAAGGAATCAATTCGCGCCCTAAAAGGAAAACTTGACGCAATTAACATTGACCTCAAATCATTTAATGAAAATTTTTACAGAAACACTTGCGGGGGTTCTTTAGAAAAAGTTCTTGAGTGTATTAAGGATTATCGCAAAATTGGTGTTTGGGTAGAATTAACCACTTTAATAATTCCTGGAAAAAATAATTCTTTTGAAGAACTTGATACTCTCACAAAATGGATTGCTAAAGTCGATAAAGAAATTCCTTGGCACGTTTTGGCATTCCACCCAATGCACAAAATGCTTGATGTTCCTGCAACAAATGAACTAGAAATAAGAAACGCTATAGGGATTGGGTTAGAAAATGGGTTGAAGTACATTTACGGGGGCAATATTGAGGGCAACGAATTTTCACACACCTATTGCTCTAAGTGCGGAGAAAAACTAATTGATAGAACGAATTATGTCGGGGTTAAGTTGGGGCTTAAAATTTCTAAAGGCGTAGGAAAATGCATAAAGTGCGGACAAAAAGTTAAAGGGTTTTTCTAAGAGCTTCTTTCCTTCTTAATGCAAGAAGTGCTTTCGCTCTGCGTCTTCTTTTTATTTTTGCGAGAACAAATTTAGGGCCTATTGCTCTTTCTACTCCAAACCCTCTCTCTTTGGCCATTTTTCTTAATTTTCCTGCAAGATACAATTCACCCATTTGTCTTGCTTTTCCGCGGGTTAATTCTCTTCCTTCAAAAACTTGTCGTGCGGCGCCTATAGAACTATTCTTTCGCAATAGCGCGTTTGCTTTTTTCCCTCGTCCTGCTAGTAAAGGCATAAAATCAATAGTATTTATGTGTCTAGTCAATATTAAGTTTTCTGTTAAATGTTACTAGGTAATTGCTCAATATTTGAGTTGTTGTGCGAGCCAGAGAATTTTTATTAACTAAGTAGCCCTTTTCTTGTTATGGATTCAATAGATACAAATTCAAGAGAGGCGTTGTTTGCAGGAAGTTTTTATCCTGCGGGGAAATTTCAATTAAATGCCTTGGTTGAAGGACTATTGAAACAAAACGTTCCTGATTTTAAGAAAAGAAAGATAAGCCCAAAAAAAATTCGCGGAGCAATAGTTCCTCACGCAGGGTACATTTATTCAGGAGCGACAGCCGCTTTTACTTTTAATTCAATAAAAAAAGCTGCTCCAAAATCAATTTGCCTTTTTGGGCCAAGTCACCACGAGGCAATTAAAGGAGCTTTTACTTTCAAAGGGTTTTGGGAAACCCCCATAGGAAAAACAGAGGTGGTTCCTTTTCCAAAAACCCCCCTTTTTTCTTTTGACCAAGAGCATTGTTTAGAGGTACAACTTCCTTTTTTACAAAAAATTTTTGGGGAAAATCATTTTGAGTTTTTGCCGATAATTTATGGAAACATTAATGCGGAAGATTTTTCAAGAGCATTAGAAAAAGTAGCGGAGCACTCATTTTTGGTTGCCAGTAGTGATTTAAGTCACTATATGCCCTACGAGCAAGCAAAAGTAGTTGACGCTATCACTCTTCAAGCAATTCTTGAACTTGATTTTGAAAAATTAGAACAAAAAGGAGATGCTTGCGGTTTGACAGGAATTATTGCTTTGTGCTTAATTGCGAAAAGAAAAAACTGGAAACCTGTTTTGTTGGATTATCAAAATTCAGGTGATGCTAGTGGAAACAAAAAAGGAGTTGTTGGTTATACCTCAATTATTTTCGTTGAATAATAAAGAAAAAGAAATTTGTGTTTCTCTCGCCAGAGAATCAATTTCTGCTTACCTCCAAACAGGAACTTATTTAGAAGCGTGTACGGAAAATTATCCAAAAAAATTGCTCGAAAAAAAAGCTTGCTTTGTCACTTTAATGAAAAATGGTCAGCTCCGAGGGTGTATTGGTCGCTTGCAAGCATTTCAGCCTCTTTACTTGGATATTATTCAAAATGCTGTTGCCGCTGCAATTGAAGATCCGCGTTTTTCTCCAGTAGGGGAAGCTGAACTTCCTCTGATAAAAATCGAGGTTTCTGTTTTAACAAATCCTATTCCACTTCCTTACAAAAATGCGCAGGATTTAATTAAAAAAATTCGCCCAAAAAAGGATGGATTAATAATAAAAAAAGGGTCCTATCAAGCCACTTTTTTGCCCTCTGTTTGGGAAGAACTGCCAAAAAAAGAGGACTTTCTTAGCCAGTTATGTCTTAAGGCTGGCTTAAGTGAAAATGAATGGACTTTGGGCTGTTCTATCAAAGTAGAGCGTTACGAAGCAATTAAGGCGGTTGAAGGAAAGTAATTTCTTGGTGTTTGGTGATTTGTTGTTTAAATTAATGCTTGCTCCGCTTGAGGACTATTCAGGACCTGCTTTTCGTTCTTTGTGCCACAAGTATGGCGCAGATTTGACTTTTACAGAAATGGTGCGAGTGGAGGGAACGGTTCGCAACAACAAAGCCACTCTTTCAAAACTTTGCTTTCCTGATAACACCCCTATTCAAATACAATTTCTCATAGGGAATGAAAATCAGTTAGAAAAATATCTTTCTTCATTCAAATCATTTGATGGTTTTGAAGGATTTAATTTAAATCTTGGTTGTCCAAGCGCTGAAATAATTAAAGCTGGTCGCGGAGCAGGCATGGTAAAGAGATTATCAAAAGCACAACGAACTGTTGCAATAGTAAAAAAGCAAAACCACCCCGTTTCAATAAAAATGCGTTTAGGTGCTAATGCTCTTGAAAAAAGTTACAAGGTATATTTGCGGTTGATTCAAAATGTTGATGTTGATTTTTTTATTGTCCACCCAAAACATGGCATGGTTACGAGTGATGAGCCAACTGATGATTTAGTTTATCTTGAATGCGTTGATGCGGCAAAAGCAAGAGGGATTCCAATTATAGCTAATGGTGGAATTGATTCAAAACAAAAAATTGATTGGCTGAAAAGCATCGGGGTTGGGGGGGCGATGATTGGCCGCGCGGCAATAACAAATCCATCAATTTTTAACTTACTTTTGGATAAAAAAGTTCCCTCAAAAGAAGCCCTAACAAAAGAATATGCTGAATTATCAAAAAAACTTGGGGAAAAAGAAAAATATCTTAATAATTACTTAAAATGGGCTTCTCCCGAAAAGCGTTCAAATTATCTCCTCTCGCTTGAAAAGAAAAAGTCAGATAGGCAGAAATGAACTGGAAAAAGAGGGTAAGAAAAGAGAGATTTGATAAAGAAATTTTGTGCTGGAAAAATGAAAAGCTTTATTCCAGAAGAATAAAAGCAAGCGCCAACACCCAACCCCAACACTATTTTAAGGTATGACACTTGCACTAATTTTAGTTATTAACATGAATTCTTGAATTAGTTTCTCTTAGCCAATTAGCCAAAGTTCGTGTTTCTTCAGCAGAGCCGGCATTGTTGTACACACTTCTTCCAATCCTAGGAAAAAATAATCTCCCAGGATGCTCGCTAATAAATCTAGTCCAATTCATTCAAAACACCTAACACTTTATGCAAAGCTATATTTAAATAACTAACTATACAAAGTATATTAGCTATATTAAGTATATCTATGTTTAAATTGGCGATTTGATGAAGAATGTGCATGGAAAAATTGGCTCTCTTGAAAAAGCACTGCTTTTAGTGGGCAAAAAATTTGACTTTTTGATAATAGATTCTATTGCTCGGAATAAGAATCGAGCGCGATTTAACCACATTCTTACTGACATTCCTTCAATAAATCCAAGAATTCTCTCAATGCGCCTTAAGTCAATGGAGCAGGATAAATTAATTGAAAAGCACTTAATTATCGGAACTCCTGTAAAAACAGAATATTCTCTTACTGCGAAAGCGGAAGAACTTCTTGAAGTAATTAGTGTCCTAAAAAGATGGGCTGAAAAGCACTAAATCTCTTTTTTGTGTGCTAAAATTCTTTTTTTATTTGTTAAAAAGGTATTTTACGAATCGAAATAGGTTATTTCTTAAGGAAAAAGACTATTTCTTTAGTTTATTTTCGCAGTAAGGTTTATTTAGTCCTTTTTCCTTTATTTGTCAAAATTATTGTTAAAGTTTAGGTTAGTGTTTGTGCGACAAGTGTGGGGATTTTGTGGAGAAAAAATTTTTTAGCTCGCGCAATAGGGCCTTGTTTTTTATTGTGGAAGAAACCGCGCTTCTTTTTTTAATAGTTTACCAGATTTATCTACTTCTTGGAATAAAATATGCTTTAGGAGAACTTCTTTTTTTTCAAAATATTATTTCTCCGCAAAGCATTTTGTGGCTTTTTGCAACCTCAGTTTTCTTTATCACTCTTTATTTTGGAATAGCAATTAGGGATTATTATGTCCAAAAGGTTCATCGTGAGTTTGAACATGTTTTATTCTCAACGGTGAAAGAGAAAGTTTTTGGCTTGAATGGAAAAGTTCTTGCCTTGCTTTTTGCCGAACTTATCTTTACTGTGGCTTTAGCAGCAAGTATTTTTTTGTATTTGGATCCGGAAATTAACATTTTTCCTTTTCCCACAAATTACCTTGCTTTTTTCATCCTGCTTGTTTTTGGGTATTTTATTTTTTCAACAACAAAACAATTCAGGGAAGAAACTTATGGTCGGGGCTTTTTGTTTGCAAAGTTGTCAAATGATTTTGGCCCGCATAAAGTTGTGCGTATGACAAATAAAAAAACAGGGTCGATAAGAGTGAAAGCAAAATTTAAAGGGAAAAAAACGCGCGGGGAATAATTTTTCAAATGGGTTGTCCTAACTTGTGTATTTTTTTGTGATTGTGATTTTATGGGTCTGGATAGAAGTGTTTCGTTAACCCAAGCGACCATTTATGGGATTGGGGTAATCCTCGGGGCGGGGATTTATGCTTTAATTGGAGTTGCGGCAGGCATTAGCGGAACTTCTCTGTGGCTTTCTTTTATTTTAGCGGCAATAGTTGCTTCTCTAACAGCATTTAGTTATGCTGAATTGTCTTCAAGGTTTCCAAAAGAAGGGGCGGAATCTCTTTATGCGACTAAGGCGTTTAAGAGCGCGTTAATTGCTTTTTTTGTCGCATTTGTTTTTTTGTTCTCTAATATGTTTTCCGTTGCGGCAGTTTCTTGGGGTTTTGCCACTTACGCAAAATTGTTTGTTTCAATTTCTCCGATGATTGTTGCGTTAGTAGTTGTTATTGCTGCTTCGATAGTTAATTTTTCAGGAATTAAGGAAAGTGTTTTTTTAAATAACATTTTTACTTTTGTTGAAGCGCTTGGATTAATTTTAATAATAATTTTTGGCTTGCCTTTTATTGGAACAACAGACTTAATGTCCGGTATTAATGGGGAAACGGGGTTCGCCATTATCCCGGGAATTATTGGTGGAATTTCTTTAGTGTTTTTTGCTTTCCTTGGTTTTGAAGGAATTGCTAACATTGCTGAAGAGGTAGAGAGTGCGAAAAAAATTGTTCCGAAGGCAATAATCTTTTCCCTGGTAATTTCAACTATTATTTATGTTCTTGTTTCTCTTGTTGCAGTTAGTGTTATTTCTCCTTCCGTTCTTGCGGAATCTTCTCTTACAGGAACTGCAATAAATCAAGGTCCTTTAGCGCTTGTTTCGGAAGTAGTTATTGGGGATGGGTTTGGCTTTTGGTTAAGTATTATTGCTTTGTTTGCTACCTTTAACACTGTTCTCATTTTGATGATTGTTGTAAGCAGATTTATTTATGGGTTGGCAAAGCAACGCTTGTTGCCAAGTTTTTTGGGAAAAATAAATGACAAAACAAAGACTCCTACAAATGCGATTGTTGTTACGGCGGCTATCTCAATGATCTTTGTTAGCATTGGAAACTTAGAAGTGCTAGGAAACATGACTACTTTGGGTGTATTTTTGCTGTTCTTTATTGTTAACGTGTCTTTAATAGCGGTTCGTCTTAAAGAAAAACGTCCTCAGAATTATATTGCTCTTTTTAATTTTGGAAAAATTCCTTTATCGGCTGTTTTAGGAGCATTATTTTGCGCTATTATGTTCCTTACTCAGTATTGGGCTCCAGTAACTATTGCGGGTTTTGAAGCGCCAATGATTGTGATGGGATTAATTTTCTTTTTAACAGCAGTGCCTGTTTATCTTTTCTTTTCTAAAAAGAAAAACAATCTTACTTTCGCCAACTAACTCGCACATCATCAGTTCTTTGTTTTGGTAAAATTTCTGATTTATTTAAGGGCGTTGTTATTCCATGTGCGTGCATTAGTATTCCAGTCCAAGCAATCATTGCGGCGTTATCAACCATCACACTATTTGGCGGAACAAATAACTTCGCTCCGCGCTCTTCACACATTTTTCCGACCATTTCTTGCAAGGGTTTTGAACAGCCGACCCCTCCGCCCAATATAACTTCGTTCTTTTGGGTGTGTGCTAGTGCTCTTTCGGTTACTTCAGTAAGCATGGCAAAAGCATTATGCATTGTTGAGTAAACCAAGTCTTCACGAGAAAACTTTCCTTTATCTGCTTGGATAATTTCTTTTGTTGCAAAAGTAAGTAACCCAGAAAAAGCAAGGTCCATTCCCTTCACGGTATAAGGTAACTCAATTAGTTCTTTTCCTTTGTAATACATTTCGCTTAATTTTGGGCCTGCAGGAAAACCTAAGCCTAACTGTCTCCCAAAGGAGTCAAGAAAGTTCCCAATTCCTGTGTCAAGTGTTTCGCCAAAAACACGGTAATATTTATTTTCATAACAAATAATCTGGGTGTTAGCTCCGCTTGCATAAAGCATTACGGGGTCAGGAGCGTTGCATAATTTTCTTCCAATTTCTAAATGTGCGATGCAATGATTAACTCCAATAAGGGGTTTTTTTGTTTTTATTGAGAGTTGCCTGGCAATTGTTGCTCCTGCTCTTAAAGCATTTCCTATTCCGGGGCCTTGTGAAAAAGCAATTAAATCAATTTCTTTTAAATCAACATTAGCTTTCTCTAAAGCCAGTCCAACAATTTGTGTTGCTATTTTATAGTGGTGCTCAGCAACCTCTCTTGGTATCATTCCCCCTTTTTCTGTAGTGTAAGAATCCTTTTCGTTGGAAAGTATTTTGCAGTTCTCATCAACCACAGCCACTCCAAATGTATGCGCTGTGCTTTCTATCCCTAAACATTTCATCAAAAATCACTCAACATTTTCATAACTTGCTTTTGTGCTCTTCCTTAAGTTCATGCAAAAATAAAGTAAAGCATTATTGCAAAAATGTCATATATTAAGTGTCCAAAGTAGTTTTGGATTATTGAGTTGTTTCTTTTGAACCAGTAAGCAAGTATTAACCCTAAGAAGAAAGCCCCTATTATTTCAGCAATTGACCCGTATCCAAAGTGGGCTATTGTGAAAAGAATTGTTGAAGGAATTATTCCTATTTTTGTGGTAAGAAAAGCTCTGAAGAAGAATTCTTCAATAAAGAGAACTATTACTAAGACAAGTAGGAAGTTTTCCGGGTTTGAAGTAAGTTCTCTCATAATTATTTCGCTTACTTTTTCAAGATCATTTATCACTACTTCGTTTTCTCCAAAAAAGTGTGTTGTTTCTTCCGTTATGCTTATAGCAGCAATTAAAACAAAATAACCTAAAATTAGTGCTCCGCCAAGGGCTAGCGCGCCAATAACTTCTTTTTTTAGTCCCTGACTTTTTGGCAAAAGTTCTTTTTCAATCGCTTTATTGCCCATTTTTTTGAAGTACTTTAAGTACAAGATGGGTATTAGTATCATTAGCGCTAATAGCAATAAGTATAACATAAAAAGATAAGTGAAATGAAGATTTTAATTGTTTCTTTTTTCAAAAAAGTTGTTTTGTTTGAATTACTTTGTCTTCATTTCAGTATAACCGCATCTTCCGCAAGCGCCTCTATCTTTGTGCTCTGCCATGAAAACACCAGGACCGCATTTTGGGCAAAACCTTGCCTTTCTCTTTATTGTTTCTCCTGACAAGTCATATTGTTTTGATTTGCTTATTTTTTTCTCTTTCTTTTCTTCAGCCATTTTTATCACTCTCTAAAAATCATTTTTTTATTTTTTTGGTGCGGGAGGGGCATCATTTTGTTGTCCTTTTTTTGCTTTGAACTCTTCAAAGTTTCTTTTCAAATAAGGCATTCCCTCATTTTTTTTCATATTTTCTTTATTGTCATAAGCATTTGCACTAATAACAGATTTGTGTGAACCGTACTTTGATTCAATTTTTGTTATAACTATTTGCTCAGTAGAAATATTAAGTAAAGCAGCCAGTTTTTCTCTAACTTGTGCTTTTGATGGAACTGTCTTTCCGTCCTCTTCAGCAATTACTTCCTGTCTATTTAGTAAAGCATTTTTCTTGTTTGTTAATATTTTCATTTCCATTGTTATTCACCCAAAAATAATTTCTATTTTTTCTTACCTGCTCAGTCTCAACGCAAATTTACCTTTTCTTGTTATTCCCATTTTTTGGGCTATTTGTGACTGTTCAGGATTTAGTATTACTACATATCCTCTCCAGAAAGTAGTAAACGTTTTCTCGTTGCAGTTAGGGCAAGTGTCCCCTTCTTCAACAATAAATCTGCAAGTTCTACACGCTTTTTCTTTCATCATTTATCTCACCTAATCATTCTTCAACAATACTTCTTTTGTATCTTTACCTTTTTTTCCTTTCACTTTCTTTTCTTTAAAGTCCTTTAACATTTTTTCGTCAATTTTTGACCAATCAGGTTTTCCTAAAAATGTTTGTCTCATAGTCAAACCTATTTTTGAACTTGAAACATCTCCTTTCAAAGAAATTGTAACAATTCTTGCAAGCACAGTATCTTCTGGAACAATTTTTTTATCAGTCTTCTTTCCAACAAATCCGGGCAATTTTGCGTCATAATTAATAAAATCATCCATTAGTTGACTTACATGAATTAATCCTTCAATTGGACCAATTCTTACAAAAGCACCAAATTCTGTTGCTTCAGTTATTGTTCCGCGAACAACTTCTTGTACGTGTGGTTTGTAAGTAATCATTTCTATTTCAGATTCGTAATAAGCAGCACCATCGCCAGGAATAACATGGCCATCGCCAACTTTTCCTATCTTTGTAATAGCAACAACAACACCGTATTCTTCTTTTATTCTGCCTTCTAAATCTTCTTGACAGATTTCTAAAATAGATTTTTTTAATTCGCCCCCAAGTTTTTTAGGAGGGACTCTTACCATGTCAACTACTTTTGTATTGTAAAACACTCTGCTCACCTTTCCATCAAGAAATACTAATGCTAGAAAACGTATCACTCAAAAGAGTGAAATACTAACATATTACCCCAAAATAAGGTTTATAAACCTTCATTAAGGGCTTTAGAAAAAACTACTTTCCGTGTCTTTGCTGTCTAAGATGCTTTCCTATGGTAAAGCCAACCCTTGCCCCTTCCGATAAATGCCTTTTCAAACGAGTTTCAGGCACAATAATTTCTCTTCCGCCTATTCTCAAAACACGCACTCCTGGTTTTGCTTTCCATCCAGTTACTCCCTTTTTATTATAAACTTGGTCAAGCATTCTGCCCCTTTTTTTACGCAAAGACACTTCCTTGCCAAGCACTTTTTTTGTAATAAATTCTCTTACCGTAAAAGCCTTTTCTCTTAATTTAGGCATTGTTGCTCCAAAATTTTTGTGGAGTTCGTTAAGTAGCGCAGGGGTAGCAACAATTACAATATCAGCTTTTTCCAAATCAGTTTTTGTTACTTTTATAGGGGTATGTTTTTTTAGTGTCGCAAGCAATTCTTTTGGTTCTCTTCCTTTTATTTTTTGACCACGCGCTTGCATTGCTGTCAATAATTTTAATAATTCAGGATTTGCGGTTTTATGTCCTTGAGAGGGGTTTCTTAGTCCGCGAGAAACAACATTTATCCCAGTACCTTGTAGTTCAATCGCTAGAGAAGCTGCAATAAGAGGGCTTCGTCCAACATTGCCCATGCATAAAACAAGAACATTTTTTACTTCACTCATGCTTTGCACGCTCTAATATTTTAATAATTCCTCTATCAGCATCTACTAAGATAAGGTCTCCTGTTTTTATTATTCTTGTCGCATTAATTGTCCCTGTAATGCACGGAATTTCTTTTTCACGAGCAAGAATGGCTGCGTGAGCTAATTGTCCGCCCTCATCAGTTACAATTGCTTTTGCGAAAGCAATTATGTGATTATATTGGGGACGTGTTTGTGGAGTAATAATTATTTCTCCGGGTTGTATCTTTCCTTGTTCTGCAAGGTCAGTAATAACTCTTGCAACCCCTTCAACTTTTCCGTGAGAAACAATGGACCCTTTTATCTCACTCACAGTTTTCATATTTTCCAAATACTTTTTTTGAATTGCATTGTGTATTTGTTCCGCGACAAGATAATCTAGTAAGTGTATCTTTTTATCCAAAAGGAGAACACTTCTATTTGATTGTACTTCTTTAGCCATAGGGCCTATTTCTTCGATAGTGTTTTGTTCAATCTTTACTGTTTTTTTAAAGTAATTGTCAATATCAGGAACAACTTCTTCATTATACCTATAAGCCTCTCTAAATGAATCAATAAGTTCTTTTGTTTCTTTTCCTGAGTAATGCTTGTTGATGTACTCTCCTGCGTAATAAACCGCTTGATGAAAGCCAAAAAAATCCGCATATTCTTCAAAAAAAACCTTTTTCTCATCCACAAAATCTTTCCTATCAGGTCTACTGTCAAGAAAAGCTTCCAAACTATCCGCTCTTGAAACAAGTTCGCTGCGTAAATAGTTGGCAAAAGAAGTATCTTTGACGCATTTTTCTCCAAGAACTTTTGAGAACTCATCATATTCTTTTCTGGTCTTGTAAAATATGAACATCCCGTTTTTTTGTGCAAACAAAAAAGTTACAGGAAATTTAACTCCTGAAAGTTCGTTCATCTTTTTGGTGTGTGCCTCTGCAACCACAATGCCTGTGGGCAAGGTAATATCTCTTACCGCAAAAAATGTGTTTTCGGGGTGAAATGCACTAATTGCTTTGTGAATTAAAGAATCCATTTAATCATCACCAAGTTAGTTTTCATCCATTTCAATATAGGACAAACTCCTTACATAAATTGTTTTCCCGCCAGCATCTTTTACTTTTTGTCTCAACAATTTGTCATTTGTCGCAATGATAAATCCTTCTTTGCTTTTCTCGACAAGTTCAGCGTCAACATCTTCTTTTGTGCTGTCAATAACTCGTACAGAATTATTTTGTAGGATTTTTTTCACAAGTATTGTTTCATTCTTTATTTTCTTATCACTTTTTGAAAGCCTTTCAAGTTCAAAAAGAACTCTGCTTAGGGTAAAAAAATCGCAAGGATATTTGTTTTTCATTTCCTCAAATCCGTGAATTTTGTAACGGATCATTGTTAGTAAAAAATTTGTGTCTAAAAGAATCTTTTTTCTAGAACCGTTGTCCAACAAATAGGGTTTCTGTTCATTTTTTACAAAGTGTTTTGATAATTTGTTTTTGGAATTAGTCTTAGTTTTAGTTAACTTCTGCATAAGCTACTAGCCTCCATTGGCCATTAATATTTTTGCTTACTGCGATTTTTTCTCCTTTCTCTGCAACAACTTCGTTTTTTAGGACAACTGAAGCTTTTTTGCCGTCACTTTTTGTTACAACCCCAATGACAGTGTTTGTTCCTACTGTTAGAACTAATGGATCAGTTGTTTTTACTAATACTTTCTCTTCTAAATCAATAAGCATTCTGTCAAACATGTGCAATGTTAGATTAACATTTTTTGTGGGTTCGGGCATTGTTTTTGGTTTTGCAACAATTGTTCCCCTCAATCTATCCCCTTGTGCAACACTTGGGTCAAGAGTAGTCCCTATTGCTATTAATCCGCCAGGGGTGGCTTTTGTTATTGGTCCTATTGAAGTTGATAAGCTCACTACTTTTGTAATTGTTTTTCCTGAATTAATTGAAGGGTATAATTCAATTTCGTCATTAATATTTATTTCGCCCTGAGAAATGCTTCCTCCAATAATTCCTCCTTTCAAATCACTTGTTTTTGTGCCTGGCTTGTTTATATCAAAGCTTCTTGCAATAAACATTTTCAAAGGCAAAGAAGGGTCGTATCCTTTTGTTGGGATATATTCCTCAATTGCTTGTATTAGTAAATCAACATTTGCCCCAAAGTTAGCTGATATTGGTATTATTGGAGCTTCTTTGTAATCATATTCTTCAAGGAATTTTTTTATTGCAGCATAACTTTCCATTGCCTGTTCTCTTGTTAGTAAATCAACTTTGTTTTGGGCAACAACTATTTTTTCTACGCCCGCAAATTTTAGTGCCATTAAGTGTTCTATAGTTCTTGGTTGAGGGCATTTTTCGTTAGCCGCAATAACAAGTATTGCTCCATTCATTAGTGCCGCTCCTGAAAGCATTGTTGTCATTAAAGTTTCATGCCCCGGCGCATCAACAAATGAAACAACTCTTTTGTGCATTATTTCTCCATCACTTGGATTTGCAGAGTAAATTGTTCCTGAAGGGGTCATTAGTTTGTAAAAAGTAGCATCAGCGTAACCAAGTCTAATTGAAATTCCTCTTTTTATTTCTTCACTGTGGGTGTCGCACCATTTTCCTGTTAAGGCTTTAGCTAATGAAGTTTTTCCGTGATCAACATGTCCTATTATTCCAATATTTATTTCAGGTTGATCATTTTTCACTTTAATTTCAGGTTTGTGTTTTGCATCAATTTTTTCATTAGGGTGCTCTTTTTTTGCATGCGCTTTAAGGACTTTTTTCTTTCCCGCAGCAGGATCTTTTGCAACTCTTTTCCCAGTCATTTAGTTCACTTAATACTTTTCTCACTTAATAAAAATAAAAAAAGTGACAGAAAAATCTGCCACTCAAATTTTTGGTTTAATGTTTTGGCTTTTTTATTCCATCACCAAGCGCAGCGTTTCCTGCAAGTTCTTTTGCTTTCTTCAAAGCAAGTTCTTTTGCAGACATTGTTTCTTCTGGTGTTGCTTCTTTCTTTCCAAGCAATGCAACTAAGTCAACGCTTCCGTCTTTTGTGACGAACAAATTAACTTGAGTTATTTGGTCACTAATAGTGTTTCCTCTAATAGTAACTCTCCTCTTTATTCCTTTTGTTTTTGCCCTGAAACCAACATCTCCGGCAGTGAAGATTTTTCTCCTTGCAACTCCTTGTATTGAAGGGTGCATAGGGAAACCTTCTTTATCGCTTCCACCAGTGATCTTAGCCTCAAAGCCAGTCAAACCAATTTCATCCAATTTTACTGTGTCTCCAACCTTACGGCCAGCGAACAAAACATTATCAGATGAAGCTGAATATGCTTTTCCAGACTTTGTGCTCACAACAAATTTCATTTTCTCACCTCTTTGTTGCATTATTTCAAGGCATGATAAATAGTAAATTTCTCTACAACCAACCAGGCCCTTATAACAATAAATTCACTCCAAACCCTTTTATTTCCTCTCTTCACTCGTTTTTGGAATCATCTTTTTGTTTTTTTCTTATAGTGTCCATTAATTCTTGCTCTTCAATGCTAAATTCTTTCAAGTATTTTTGCAGTTCAATATGGTGTTTTATTGGGATGCAGGAATAAAGAATTTCCCCTTCCAAAAGGTTTCTTCCAATTACCGCTCCTTCAATAGCAACAGCCGCTTCTTCTCCTTTTTTTAGTTCCTTAACAGCTTCCCCGTTGTTTTGTATCCCACTAATATTTCCAATTATTTCTCCTTTCTTGTTCATTACTCTCCACTCAGTTTTTAATTTTCCTTCAATAACTTTTACTCCAACAATAGCGGGTTTACTATTTCGAAAAACTTTTCCTCTTAAAACTTCAAATTCAACAGGCCAAATTAAGCAGGCAAGTTCTTTGTCTTTCGCTGCTTTTTTTGAATCTTCGCACCACTTTCTATAGCCGTCCAACAAATTGTAAATAACTTTGTCGTTGAATATTCTCACGTTTCGCAAATCAGCTTCTTTTTGGGCTTCTTCATCAACTGTAACATTGAATCCAAGGATGCATGATTGTAGTGGATCTTTTTCCATCATTGATGCTGCTTCCATAACATCTTTTCTTGTAATAGCTCCAATGTCCGCTTTTCTTACAGAAATATTATCTTTTTTTAGTAACTCAATCATTGCTTCCATAGACCCTATTGCATCAGTTTTTATCAGAATTCCGTCAGTGTTTGTTTCAAAGTGCGTTTCTTTGTATTCTTGCTGTAACTCTTCTATTTCATTTCCAGTTTTTATCACAAGTAATGAAGAACCTGCCAGTACCTCATCAAGGCCTGGAGCAGAAATTTTTAATCCGCATGCCGCAAAAACTTGTTTTACTGAATTAAATTTTTCTTTAGTGCTTCGCATTTCTTGTAAGGGTTTTGGTTGCAAGAGCGCGCGTACTTTTGCTCTTATTACCCCATTTTTTCCAACAACAGCAATTTCATCATTAACACTTATTGTTCCTTTGTACAAAATAGCATCAATTGTTTTTCCTAGTCCTTTTTCTTCTTTCGCTTCTAAAACCGACGCGCGTCCAGCCTCTTCGTGGCTTATCTCAAGTTCTTTTTCCAAGTACTTTTGTGATAATCCAGAAAGTAATGCAAGTAATTCAGGAAGTCCTTCTTTTGTTTTTGCTGAGCAAGGAACTATTGGTATTTGTTTTCCAAAAGCACATCTGTCAAATCGTTCACTCTCAAAACCATATTTATATAATTCTCCAACAAAAGTGTATATTTTTTCATCAAATAATTGTTTTGTTTTTTCGTTATGTGAATTTAAATTTTCTAAAAAGCTTCCTTCTTTTGAGGAATAAAAATTTAGCATATCAATTTTGTTCATTGCTACAACAAAAGGAACTTTGTATGCGCGCAAAATTTCTATTGCTTCCGCTGTTTGGGGTTGTATTCCTTGCATAGCGTCAACAACAAGAATGGCAAGGTCAGCAATGCTCCCTCCGCGTTTTCTTAAGTTAGTAAAAGCTTCGTGCCCCGGAGTATCAATAAGTAATAATCCAGGAATTTTTAATTGAAAACCAAATTTTGTAATTAAATTTCCACAAATAGTTTGGATAACCTCTATTGGAACTTCGGTTGCTCCAATGTGTTGTGTTATTGCGCCAGGTTCTTTTGCTACAACTCTCGTGTTTCTAATAGCGTCAAGGAGAGAAGTTTTTCCATGATCAACATGCCCGAGAACAGTTATTATTGGCTGTCTAATCATGCTAACACCTCAATTACTCCATAAAATTCACTTTTTTTAATTATTTATTCTTACTTTGTTTGTCCATTTTTTTGTTATTTCTTTTGTTTATCATTTCATTTATTCATTATTCTATTTATCCATTATTTCTTTTGCTCAATCAAATACATTTTCATTAATTTTGTCGTGCTCAAATATTTCTTCTTTTTTGAAAAATCTTTCAATCTCATACCTTGCTACTTCTTCGTTTTCAGAAACATGAACTATCTCGCTTCCGAGTTCGCTTTTTAGAACTTTTCCAAAATCAATTGTTTTTTCCCCTTCAATAATTATCATTGCGCAGGGAACTAGTAACCCTTTTTTTATTTCTTCTTGGGTCAATAAATTTCCGGCTTGTTTTTTTGTTAAATTGTTGATATCAAGTTTTTCAAACTTGTAACCAACAATAACAAAGTTTTCCTCTAATTTTTTTGTGATTTCCCAAAGCATTTTTTTGTTAATTGCTTTAGGGGCCACAATAATGAGGCTTTTCATTTACTCGCCTCTACCTACTCTACAGACCCGTCTGGTTTGTATCCTCTCATTTTTTTTATTTCACTTGATTTGTGATGTAATGTGTGTATGTCATGTACTGATGGGTAATCATGCATTTCTTCAGTTTTGAACCACAAATTTATTTCTGTTTTTGCTTCTTCTCTAGTTCCTGAAGCGTGCACAATGTTTCTAATTGCTTCTCCAACTAAATCAGAGTAAGCATAACTTACGTGTGCATAGTCGCCTCTTATTGTTCCAGGCATAGCTGCTTTTGGCTCTGTTGGACCGCAAATTTTTCTAACAGTAGCCACAGCGTCAACTCCTTCAAGAACAATAGCAACAACAGGACCCATAGTTAATAGTCCCATTACCCCTTGGAAAACTTTTTCTCCGCGCCTTTCTTTGATATCATTGTAATGTTTTGCAGCGAACTCTTCATTCACCCAAACCATTTTTATTCCAACTATTTTCAAGCCAACGCTTTCAAATCTTTTCAGGATTTCTCCTGTAAGTCCTCTTTGAACTCCGTCAGGCTTTACTAGTAACAATGTTCTTTCAATCATGTTTATCACTTCTTTTTGTCTTTAGCTGCTACTAAAGCATCCTTCATTTTTTTGTGCGCTTCAGTCCACTTTGTTTTTGTGGGTTTTCTTCGTAACTTGTTTAAGTTTTTTTCGCACTTTGTGGAACAAAAATAAAAAGCTGTTCCGTCTTTTTTCGCGTATACTTTTCCTCCGCCTATAGGGAGATCACTTCCGCAAAAACTACATTTAACCATATCATCACCTTCAAAAAAGAGAAGCCATTTTGAGTATTACCCAAATTATGCTTTAATCTCTTTTGCCTCCCTTTCAGTGTCCAGCAAAATAACTACATCTCCTTTCTGGATGTTTCCTTTTGCATTTCTTCTTTTAACACGACCCTTTTCTGGTCCGTCAAGAATTCTGCAAAGGACTTGTGTTACTTCCCCGTGAACACCGGTTCGTTTAACAACTTCAACTACTTCCGCAGGTGTTCCTCTTTCATCAGCCATTTTCCATCACCTACTTTTTCAGTTCGTTGATTTTGTTTGCCAAATCTTTCCATTCAGCGTCAACGCCTGACTCAATAACTGCAACAGCCGAAGTAGCTGTGCCTAAACCTGATTTTTCGCCTAATTCTTTTTTTGTTGCAATATAACTGAAAGGAATATTTTTTTCAGCGCACAAAATTGGCAAATGCATTACTATTTCTTTTGGAGAAACATCTTCAGCGATAACAACCATTTTTGCCGTTCCTCGCTCAATAGCTTTTGTAACTTCATTAATTCCTGCTTTTACTTTTCCTTTACTTGACTTTTCAAGCAATTCAGCAGTTTGTTCTTTTAGTTCATCTGTTAACTGTACCTTTATATAATCCGCCATAAAAAACACCTCCAC
>CAZPWC010000004.1:9378-54252 GCA_964590155.1 uncultured archaeon | reverse complement strand
AACATAATAAGAAAGTAAAAAGAAACCCTAAAATACCTAACTTTACTTAATTAATATGATAATAATGCTTTTTCGAGATGTTGCAGAATATTTTTCAAGAATTGAAGAGGTTTCTTCTCGCCTAGAAATGACAAAAATTCTTACTGAACTATTTGAAAAAATGCCTACAAATGAGGCAAAGAAAATAATTTACTTATTGCAAGGAAGGATTGCTCCACAATTTGAAGGAAAAGAAATTGGTTTTGGGGAAAAAATGATTGCTGAAGGCATAGTGAAAACAAGTGGGTACACAAGAAAAGAAGTGGATAATGAATATGCAAAAATTGGAGACCTTGGAAATGTTGCGGAAAAGTTTTTAGAAAAAAAAACACAATCTGCTTTATCAGAACAAAAACTTACAGTAGAAAAAGTATTTGCTAATTTTGAAAAAATCTCCGCAAAAGAAGGAACTGGAAGTCAAGAGATGAGATTGAAATTACTTGCAGAATTACTTAATTCAGCAACCCCAATAGAAGCTAGATATATTGTTAGAATACCTCTAAGCAACATAAGACTTGGAGTGGGCGACCCTACAATAATGGATGCTTTTGCAATAATGCTTGCAAAAGAAGAGGACAAACAATGGGAAGAAAAAAATGAAGAAGAACAAAGAAAAGAAAAAATGAAATTAAGGGAAAAAATTGAAGCGGCTTACAATGTTCACTCTGACCTCGGAGAAATCGCTGAATTTTTAAAAGAAAAAGGAATTGATGGACTAAAAAAAATAAATATTACCCCCGGAACTCCAATAAGACCAAGTGCGGCAGAAAGATTACCTAACGCAAAAGAAATAATTGAAAAATTAGGGAAGTGCGCTGTTGAAGCAAAATATGACGGATTTAGAGTTCAACTATCAAAAAAGGGAGACAAAATAACTATTTTTTCTAGACAAAGCGAAGACATAACAAAAATGTTTCCTGAAATAATTAATGCAGCAAAAAAACAATTGCCAAAAGAATGTATTGTTGAAGGAGAAGCACTAGCTTTTAATGAAGAGACACAAGAATATTATCCCTTCCAAATAACAATTCAGAGAAAGAGAAAATATGAAGTTGAGAAAAAGGCGAAAGAGTACCCGCTAAAATTATTTTTGTTTGACATAATGTTTGTTGACGGAAAAAACATGATGGATGAACCATTTATCCAGAGAAGAAAAAAACTCACAGAAATTCTAAAAAAAGGAGAACTCATTGGCCTAAGTGAAATGAAAATAACTGATGACCCAAAAGTACTTGAAGATTTTTTTGAAGATGCTATATCGCGAGGACTTGAAGGAATAATAGCAAAAGATTTGAGCGCGCCATATATTGCAGGGGCAAGAAAATTTGCTTGGATAAAGTTGAAGAGATCATACAAAGGAAGTTTGGACGACACTCTTGATTTAGTTATAATTGGTTATTACAAAGGAAAAGGAAAAAGAACAGAATTTGGCCTAGGCGCCTTACTAGTTGCGGCTTATAACGAAGAAAAAGATTGCTTTGAAAGCGTTGCAAAAATCGGCACAGGAATGTCAGAAGAAATGTTAGGACAATTAGAAGAAATATTATCAAAAACAACAACAAAGAAAAAACCTGTAAGAGTCGAGAGCGCATTAGAACCCGATTTTTGGGTCGAGCCAAAATATGTAATAGAAGTGCGCGCGGACGAAATAACAAGAAGTCCTTCCCATGAGTGTGCAAAAAAAGAAGGAAAAGGACTGGCTTTACGTTTTCCAAGAATGATTTCCATTAGACATGATAGAAAACCTGAAATAGCCACAACAACTAAAGAAGTGGAACAAATGTTTAAGATACAAAAAAGAGTTTCTTTGGAAGAAAAAGATTATATCGCAAAATAAAACTAAGTGAACACAAAACAACTGTTTTTTTCATTTTTTGAGCATTGGAAAGGATTTTTAACCAAAAAAGCATTGATTTTTGCATGACCTGGACAAAATGGGTAATCATAATAGGATCGTTTGCTTTCCTAGCTTATTTTGCGGTAGCGTTACATTTTAGATTTGAAGAACTAAGAGAAGTTTTTTTTTATTTAGATGATTGGTTCAGTTGGATAATGGTTTTCTTGCTGATATTAGCGCTAAAAGGAATACTTGAATGGTTCTTTAAGTGGGAACTAAGAACATTAAAATAAAAGAATAACTTTGGAAAAAAAGAATAATTTTAAGAGGAAATATTATGAAAGTATTTGAATTGTTGGTTTATGCAATAGTTGCTGTTGTGCTAATCCTAATTGCCATAACCCTTTTCAACGCAATGTTTCCAAAAGAAAATCTTTTGTTGGAAATAAAACAAGGGCTAGTGACAGCGCAAACAGAAACTTATTTAGGACAAACAATTGAATTAGGCCAAAGAAGCGTGGAAAAAGAATACACAATTAACAAAAGTTTTTTTGACACCTCGCAATTATCCCTAGCTTTTGAGTGCAACAACCCTAATTTGTGCTGCATAAGAAAAGCGGAACAAGACATAAATTACAAATGCACAAAAGCGGTTGAGTGGGATTATACTAATTTAACTTTTAATTTTGCAACTCAAGCAAAAATAAATCTAAGATGCATAAAACAAGACGATTTACCTGTTTGTAGAGTTTATTTCGGCTCAAAACCCGCGCAAGCAGAAGTGACTGAAATAAACTTTGATCAATTAAATGAAATTGTTACAGCCACAGTAAAAGCAAAAAACAGCGGAGAAAATAATTTGGCGCAGGGAAAGATGAATCTTGTGCTTGAAAAATTAGTTAATTTTGAGTGGAAAGAAACAGAAGAAGAATTCCCTGAACAAGTAATAGAAACAGAAACAGACCCCTCTATTTTAATGCCAGGACAAGAACACTCGTTTGTGTGGGCGACAAGAATTACTACTCCGGGAACATATAGAGCTGTTTTTACTTTTGAAGGACAAAACGCGGGGTTTGATAAAAACTCTGCTGATTTTGATGTAGGGTTTAATTCATATTGCAAACCCCTAATTGAAAGCACTTATGAGGTGAGGGAAGAAGATAATGGATTGACATTTAAAGAAATAAAAAAATGCGGGAACTGCAACTATGCATATGAGTGTGCAAGCGCATGGCAAACAAAATTCCCAAACATTAATTATGAAGTGCTGACAAAAGACACTACTTATTGTTTGAAAGAATCACTTGGGAGCAGTTCTTGTGAATCGGAATCTTCATAAAAATAGATTATAAATTGTTTTGAAGGGTTAATTGATTATGGAAAACGCCATTTTGATAAAGGATTTCTTTGAGAAAAACAAACTCAAAGAAGGGGCCCTAGTTGAATTTGAATTTAAGGGACAAAAAATAACAGGAACTATTATTCCCTCAAAAGATAATCTTATGATAAAACTAAGTTCAGGATATAACGCAGGATTTGAAACTAGCGAAATAAAACAAATAAAATTAATTGGCGAAGCAAAAAGCGTTGGAAAAGCAAAAACAATTGAAATTAAAAAAAACCCTAACTTACCAACAATCGCTGTTCTACACACCGGGGGAACAATTGCTTCGAGAGTTGATTATAGAACAGGAGGAGTATACACTTCGTTTACTCCAGAAGATTTAATTACAATGTTTCCCGAACTCACAAAAATGGCTAACTTTGAAGCAAGGTTGCTTAAAAAAATGTGGAGTGATGATTTTAGATTTGCGCACTTTTCTTTTGTTGCAGAAGAAATAAAAAAAGAAGTTGAAAAAGGCGCTGACGGAATAATAGTTGGAATGGGAACAGACAATCTGTGTTCAGGCGCTGCCGGAATTGCTTTCACATTGGAAAATTGCCCCATACCAGTAATTATTGTAGGAGCTCAAAGAAGTTCTGATCGAGGATCAAGCGATGCAGCAATGAATCTTATCTGCGCAGCAAAATTTATCACAGAAACAGATTTTTCTGGAGTCGCAATATGCATGCACGATTCAAGTAGCGATACTTCCTGCGCGATTCTGCCCGCTTGTAAAACAAGAAAAATGCACACCTCAAGAAGAGATGCTTTCAAAGCAATAAATGACACACCCATAGCAAAAGTTGATTATAGCACAGGAAAAATTGATTTCATTAAAACTAATTATCCAAAGAAAAACAAAAGTGGAAAAATAATTATAAAACCAAAATTTGAGCCGAGAGTTGCTTTACTAAAAATTCACGTAAACATGTTTCCCGAACAATTTGAATTTTATTCCGAAAAAGGATTCAAAGGACTTGTTATTGAAGGAACTGGCCTAGGGCAAACACCCGGACATTTACCTGATGAAATAACTGAAAAAGAAGGGCATGGAAAAATATTCCCCTCAATAAAAAAATTTGTTGACAAAGGAGGCATAGCAGTTATGATCTCACAATGCATTAACGGAAGAGTACACATGCACGTTTATGACAAAGCAATTGATCTAACTGAAATAGGGGTTATTCCAGGAGAAGATATGCTTGCAGAAACAGCACTAATTAAACTAGCATGGCTTTTGGGAAATTACTCTCCAGAAGAAGCAAAAAAGTTACTTACAAAGAACTTACGCGGAGAAATAAGCGAATTTACGAGAACTGACACTTACTAATTTTGGTCGCTCCCAAAAAACCCCCTAAAAAGAACTTGTTCACTCGTTCACGTTAACGAAATGTTTATAAATGGGTTAAGCAGTAGTATTTATGTAGGTGAGCTGATGAATTGGAAACTATTAGGAATAATGCTTGTTTTGCTAGTTATGATGGTTGGCGGAGCAATGGCTTACACAGGATTTAATAGATATTATTACACTGATTATTACGCTCCAACATATTACTACCCAACGCCATATTATGCAAACAGTTATGGCTACGGATATTCATCTCCTTCATATTACACTTCAACCTATTACCCTTCAGCATATAGTTACTACCCATCATACAGCTACTACCCTTCATACACATATTACTCAAATTATTACCCCTCATCATATGGTTATTCGCCAATAGTTAGAAATTATAACAGCGTATCAATATACGGCGGCGGAGATTATGGCTGGGGCGTATCAATTTCAAGAGGAAGCGTTTGTTCAATATATGGATATTGCTAAATAAGTAATACTACACGCAACAATAAATCTTAATAAAAAAAGTAGAAGCGAACAAGCACTCTTAAGAATAAACTATTAATGAACAAAACCCTAAGAAACAAAGCATTAGCCATTAAGTCATTTCTTCTTTGAAGTGCGATGTCCACGCTTATGAATAATAAATAACAAATTCACCATTTTTTCTGTCGCGCGAATAGCGGCTTCTAATTGATCAGTACTCAAAGCAACTGTTTCAACTAATCGACCTGAAAAGTCCCAAACAATTTTTGTTTCAACCAAAGCATCGGTTTGCCCGCCAGAAGGAATTCTTACTTCATAATCAACAAGTTTTGGAAGAGCAAATTTCTGAAGAGAAAACCATTCTTTTAATGCGTTCATGAAAGCATCATAACCACCGTCACCAACCCCATTAACAGAAAACTTCTTACCCTTAAAAGAAAAAATTACTCCAGCAAAAGGTTTCTCTGAAGAAGAAGAAACAACATTATAATAGTCTATTGAAAAAATCTTTGCCTGGCCGACATTTGCAACTTCGTCAATCAAAAATAATAAATCCTCTTTTGTAACATTTTCTTTCTTTTCGCCAAGCTCAACTACTTTCCCAAGAACCTTTTTGAGCAAATCATCATCTAGTGAAATACCCAAATCACGCAAAGCCATTTCCACAGAAGCTTTGCCGGAAAGTTTTCCAAGAGCATACCTTGTTTTTCTGCCAAATCTGTCAGGAGAAAGTTTTGAAATATAAAGAGAACCTTTCTTGTCCCCATCAGCATGAATACCCGCAGTTTGGGTAAAAACTACAGTCCCCACAATAGGTTTATTTCTTGCAACCCTATAGCGGGAAAACAATTCAACTAATTTTGAAACAGAAGATAAAGCACTTTCATTAATAGAAGCACTAACATCAAAAAAATCTTTTAAGGCAGGAACAAATTCTTCAAGAGGGGTATTACCCGCTCTCTCCCCCAACCCATTAACAGTACAATGAACACAAGTTGCTCCAGAGGAAACGGCTGCAAGGGAATTAGCTAAAGCCAAGCCATAATCATTATGTGCGTGAAAATCAAAACCAACATCAGGAAATTCGCTTACAAGAGAAGAAACAAATTTCTTTGCTAAATCAGGAGAAAGAACACCCAAAGTGTCAGCAAGCATGACCCGATTAAACCCATTATCCCGCAAAAAACTAACAAGGGAAAAAACATATTCAGTTGAGTTAAGCATCCCGTTAGAAAAATCCTCAAGATAAGCGTTAACAGTGAAACCCTTCGATTTTGCATAATCAAAAGTTTTCTTAATATCAGCAAAGTGCTCTTCGGGTGTTTTCTTTAGCTGAAGCAAATGCTTTTCGCTACCCTTACATAACAAATTCAAAACTTTTGCTCCGCAGCCATTAATCCAATCAACACTTTTATTAAAATCAACAAAACCGAGCACCTCAACTTTGTCCAACAAATCGTGTTTCTTTGCCCATGCAGTAATTTTTTTGCAAGACTCCTGCTCCGCCACAGAAACTTTAGCAGAAGCGATTTCTAACCGATTAACACCAACATCAAGAAGAAGTTTTTGAGCAAGTATCAATTTTTCTTCAGCAGAAAAAGAAACACCCTCAGTCTGCTCCCCATCACGCAAAGTAGTATCAAGAATGAAAATATTCTTATTATTCATAGAATCAGATCTACTGATGAATGGCTGAATCGCCAATGGCCCACTTGCGTCTTGAAACCATGCAAGAATTATAATATAGAGACTTTAAAAGAGTTATTCCCAGTTAAAAATCAACCCAAAACTTCTTTTTTAAAACCTTTTAAACTTGAATAGATTATTAATTTAGTTAATTGCTTTAAGTGATTTAATGGATTACCAAACAATCGGACTGAAGTGCGGTCTTGAAGTGCACCAACAACTTGACACAAAAAAGTTATTTATCAGAACCCCAAGCACTTTAAGCGACGCAGTTGATTTTACTATAGAAAGAAAACTAAGGCCTGTCGCTAGCGAACTTGGAGAATATGACAAAACAGCGCTTGACGCATTTAAAAGAAACGAAACATTTTTTTATTCAGGAAACAAAGAAACAATTTCTTTAATTGAATTAGATGAAGAACCCCCCCAACCAATTGACGAAGAAGCGCTCAAAACAATTCTTGAAGTTGCATTACTATGTAAAAGTAATATTGTTAACACAATTGTTCCAATGCGAAAAACGGTGATTGACGGAAGCAACACTTCAGGCTTTCAAAGAACTTGCCTCACCTCAATAGGGGGAGAATTTTTTATACAAACAGAGGGTAAAGAAAAAAGAATAGGAGTACAAACAATAATTCTTGAAGAAGATGCTTGCAGACCAATAAAAAAAGAAAACGGAAAAGTGTATTATAACCTTGATAGACTAGGAATACCTCTAATAGAACTAGCAACAGATCCTGATATTACAACCCCAACAGAAGCCGTTCTTACAGCCGCAAAAATAGGAGAAATAATGAGATTAACAGGCAAAACAAAAAGAGGAAAAGGAACAATAAGACAGGATGTAAACATCTCAATAAAAGAAGGGACAAGATGCGAAATAAAAGGATGCCAAGAACTTGAAATGATAAAGCCATTAATTGAAAATGAAATAGAAAGACAAATTGATTTACTTTCACTAAGAGAAAAACTCGCAAAAAAATTCAAAACCCACGAAAACTTAGAAAAAATAATTACTTGCGAACCAAAAGAAGCAACAAAAGCCTTTGCAGAAACACAAGCAAAGTTCATGAAAGACAAAAAAGTTTTCGGAATGAAGTTATCACAAATGAAAGGATTTTTGGGCGAAAAAGTTGGAACAAAAAGATTTGGAAGTGAATTATCGGCATACGCGAAAGCAACAGGAGTAAGCGGATTATTACACCGCGACGAGCTTCCAAATTATGGAATAACTGAGAAAGAAGTAAAAGACACCATGTTTCTATTAGGGTGCGGAGAAGAAGATAATTTTGTTTTAATTGTTTCTGAAAAAGAGAAAGCAAAGAAAGCATTTGAAGCGATAAAAGAAAGAATACTTATCGCTTTAGAAAAAGTCCCTTCTGAAACGCGCGGAGCGCTAGAAGATGCAAGTTCAGAATATCAACGACCAATATCAGGAGAAGCAAGAATGTACCCCGAAACTGACATCCCTTTCAAAAAAGTCAATGAAAAATATTTGCAGGAAATAAAAAAAGGTTTACCAAAAAGCATTGCGGAGAGAGAAGAACATTATAAAAAAATTGGTTTAAGCGTTAATCATATTGAAGAAATGAAATTAAGCAACTATGCCCGATTTTTTGAATTGTTAGTTGAAAAAGGAGCTAGTCCAACAGTTGCTGCAACAACACTACTTCAAACACTTACAGAAATGAAACGCGAAAATATTTCTATTGAAAAAATTAAAGAAAGTGATTTAGAAGAAATAATTCTCGCTGAAGCAAGCGGAAAACTTAGCAAGTCAAACATAAAACAAGCCCTTGTTGAAATAACAAAAGAAAAAACTCTTGAAGAAATTCTTTCCATGCAAAAAGTTATTGATGTTTCAAAATTAGAGCCAATTATTAAAAAAGTTGTTTCAAATAACGAAGCACTAATAAAAATCCGCGGACCCGGAGCAATAGGACCCTTGATGGGCGATTTGGCAAAAGAACCCGCACTAAAAGGAATAGACGGAAAAATATTAAGCGACCTATTGAAAAAAGAAATACAAAAATATTTGAAATAAGAATTTTATAATGAATCATCTTCGTGATAAAAAGGATTCAAGCTCCTCTGCAGTATTAGCGTACTTAATATACTTTTGAATTTTTGCCCAATCAGCCGGCTTATAACTTCCCCGCATGTACTCCAAAGTTGATCGCCACGGATAACCAATAAAGATTACAGGGCGCAGATTTTTTTTCTTTGACACAGTAGCTTCAAGAATCATTGTGTGAATAAGCGTATGCACTTCAAGCATTGTGCCTGAAAAAACCTTACCTTCTGGTGGCAAAAAAGCATAAGCACCTATATTGCTTGAAAGCAACAACCCTAATCTCTGGTTAAAAGGTCTTATACCAGAAGCATTCCTTTTAACAACAACATTCCCCGCTTTCCCAGAAATTTTTGGGTTAAACTTTTTGTCCCAACCTTTGAAGATAACAGAAACATTCTTTGCTTTTCCACCAATCGCTTTCTCAACGACATCTTTTACAGCACCAAGCCTACCCCCAGTAACAAGAGTTAACTTATGCCTACCTAAAACATCCCCGACCCAAGAATACTCTGGCGCAATAGGAGAAGAAAAAGACCCTCCAACAAAAACTCTTCGCCTAATCTTCGCTCTGCTAGATATAACCGAAGCTTTTCTTTTTACAGGCATAAATAAATTAGTCCGTTAACATTTTAAAAACAGAATTGACCAAAATTAATATGGATTAAACATGAAAAAACACCAATTTTCTTTTCCGGAAGATGACATCCCAATGATGGAGTACGGGAACATGTTTCTTGGAAACACTATGTGGCTTTCAAGCGGAAAAGGAATGGAAGAAGCCACCTTTGATTTAGTTGTTAGAGATTTGCCAAAAAACTGGGGATTCTTATTAATGTACGGGCTGGACAGATTCCTTGCTTACATTCAAAGTTTTCATTTCAGTGAAGAAGATACATATGTATTAAAGACACTCAAACTAATCGAACCTGAACATGAAGAACTTTATAAAAATTTCAAGTTCTCGGGAGATGTTTGGAGCATTCCTGAAGGGACTCCATTTTATGCAGGAGAACCAATCATCCGAGTGAGCGGACCACTTTGGCAAGTAAATCTTTTTACCGCACTAGCACTCAACGCATTTTCTTACCCAGTAAGAATACTTACAAAAGGAGCGAGAGTAAAAATTGCTGCAGGGAAAAAGAGAGTAGCCCCAGGAGTTAATATTGTTCGTTCGCAAGGATTCGAACAAGTAGTAATATGCCAAAAAGCCTCCTACATTACAGGAGATGCTAGTACCACTCAACCGAACTTCTTTAAAGAATCAAAAGAATTCCTCCACGACAAACTATTTTTCCAACCAAACATAAACCATGCAACAATAAAATCCTTTAACAATGAAAGAGAAGCGATGAGGGTGGCAATTACAAAAATACTCCCAAACTCCACTGCACTACAAATAATGGTTGATACTTACAACATGAAAAAAGGACTCAAAACATTAATTGAAGAAATAAAAAAAGTGGAACCTAAAGAACAGGAAAAATTAAACATTCCAATCGACAGCGGAAATGTTCTAAAAACAGCAAACTATATGAGAAAAGAGCTTGACAAAAACGGGCTTGAAAAAATAGGGATAATGGCTTACTCAAACCTTGACGAATACAAAATTAAAAAACTTGAAGCTCAAAAAGCCCCAATCCAATACTATATTTGTATTACTGAAGTGGTGAACGTAAGTGATGCTCCCATACTTGAACAGGTGTTCAAAATGTCTGAACTAATTTACCCTAATGGAAAAATAGAGTACAAAGCGAAACTCGCAAAAGGAAAAGAGTCTTACCCCGGAAGAAAACAAATATTCAGAAAATTTAATGCAAAAGGAAAAATGGAAAGAGATATTATTGGACTTGAAAACGAGAAACTAGGAGAACCCTTGCTAAAACAGTACATCAAAAAAGGACAAAGAATTCTTGAAGTGGCTCCACTTAAAGAAACAAAAATTATTGTTAAAGAACAAATCGAAAAAATCCCCTCAGAGTTGAAGAAAATTTATGCTAAAGATAAATACAAAGTTGAAATCAGCAAGGATTTAAAAAAAATGTATAATGAAGTAAAAAAGAAACACTTGTGACTACTAAGGAAATGACCAACATGGAAACACACCAATTCTCTTTCTCAGAAGATGACATCCCAATGATGGAATATGCAAACATATTCCTTGGAAATATCATGTGGATGAAAGCAGGGAAAGGAATGGAAGAAGCCACCTTTGATTTAGTTGTTAGGGATTTGCCAAAAAACTGGGGGTACTTAATAATGTACGGACTGGATAGATTTCTTACCCACATAAAAAATTTTAAGTTTAGCGAAGAAGATATTGTGTTACTAAGAAAAATGAATCTTGTTGACAAGGAACAAGAAGAACTTTACAGGAACTTTAAATTTGATGGAGATGTATGGTCAATAGAAGAAGGAGTCCCCTTTTTTGCAAAAGAACCAATAATAAGAATTTCAGGACAGCTATGGCAAGTAAACCTAATGACAGCCCTTGCGCTTAATGCGTTCTCTTACCCCATGAGAGTAATTACAAAAGGTTCAAGAGTAAGAACAGCCTCAAATGGAAAAAGAGTTTCACCAGCAGTTGCGGTTGTAAGAGGACAAGGGTTTGAACAAGTAATTATAGGACAAAAAGCCGCTTTTATTACGGGAGACGCAAGTCCAATTCAACCAAACTTTTACAAAAGAACAAAAGAAGCTGATAAAGGAAACTATTTTTTCCAACCAAACATAAACCACGCAACAATAAAATCTTTTAACACAGAAAGAGAAGCATACAAAATTGCTATCAAAGAAGTTGTTCCAAAAACCCAAATGGTGACAATTATGGTTGATACTTACAACATGAAAAAAGGACTCAAAACACTCATAGAAGAAATGAAACATTTAACCCGCAAAGAACAAGAAAAAATAAGAATACCAATTGATAGCGGAGACATAATAAAATCCGCCAAGTATATGCGAAAAGAACTAGACAAAAACGGATTGAAACACGTAAATATAACCGCTTTTTCTAACTTACAAGAATACAAAATAAAAAAACTCGAAGACAAAAAAGCACCCATTGATTATTATATTTGCGTAACTGAAGTAACAAATATTACAGACGCACCAGCACTTGAACTGGTTTTCAAAATATCGGAGATAATTTACCCTAATGGAAAAGTTGAATACAAAGCCAAATTAACAAAAGGAAAAGAATCCTACCCCGGAAGAAAACAAATATTTAGAATTTATAACTCTAATGGAAAAATGAAAAAAGACATAATCGGACTTGAAACAGAAAAACTCGGAGAAGCAATGCTAAAACAATTTATTAAAAAAGGGGAAAGAATAATTCAAAGAGAAAGCATTTTTGAAACAAAAAAAAGATTTTTTAAAAACTTCCCAAAACTACAAGAAGATTCAAAATCAATTTATTCAAAACAAAAATACCCTGTAGAAGAAAGTAAAGAAATAAAAGAAATTATCAAAAAACTAAAAAAACACCACTTAGGATAAATACTTCAAATCATTCCTTTCGCAGCTCTTCGCATTCTTCGAAAACATTTTTTGTGGAAGTATTGCCCGGCCCAGTGTTTATCTGTGGGTTGTTTTCCACAAACCCCGCAAGGTTCGTTATATTTTCCAGAAGTTGTATCTCCGTCAGAATCAACTTCTTCTTTGTCCTCAATTTTTTCTTCTTTTTTCCCTAAAAACGGCAAATCCATAATTTATCACCAAAAATAATTTCCACAAACTCAATTTTCTTTCAAACTTAACCCAAGCATCTTGATTGCTTCTCTCAAAGATTTTTTTGTATCAGCATGAGTCAATTTTTTTAGTGCTTCTTGCGGGAAACACCATTTAAAATCATCATGTTCTCTTACTTCCTTTGAATCAAGAACGTGCTCATTATTTAACTTAACCACTGAATTGCTTGAAACCCTGACTAAATAATTAAACATATGCCCTTTTCCTTTTCTGACATTATCAAAAAACTCTACTTCATTAACTTTCCCAATAACTTCGTACTTCTTAAGACCAGTTTCTTCAAAAAGTTCTCTCTTTATAGCTTCTTCAAAGCCTTCATTTTCCTCAATACCCCCTTTAGCATATTCCCAGCCGTGCCAATTCAAGCAACGACGAAGCAACAAGAATCTTTCCCCATCAAAAACAATTATCCCTATAATGTGACGAACTTTTCCAACAATCTCGTCATTCATCAAAACACCAAACTAAAGTAAGCTCTATAACCCTCAAAGCTAAAAAGCAATAAAAGCTTACCCACAAAAGGAAAAAACAAGTAATTTTAACTAAATTAGTAAATCTTTTTATCGCTCTTTTTAGCCCATTCGTCAAACTCTTTCAACGGACGGCTCATTTTTACTTTCACTAACTTAAATTCAGGTTTTCTTTTTCCTTTGAGAACATCATAAAATAACTTGTCATCAAAACCAGCTTTTTTTGCATCACTTTGTTCTGCGTAATAATAAACCTTTTTTATTCTTGCCCAATGAATTGCCGAAAAGCACATAGGGCAGGGCTCGCAAGAAGTGTACAACACACAGTCGCTTAAATCAAATCTTTTTAATTTTTTTGTTGCTTTTCTTATCGCATTAATTTCCGCATGCATTGTCGGATCATTTGTTTTCAAAACCTCATTATGGGCGGAAGCAATTACTTTATTTCCTTTTGTAATAACAGCACCAAAAGGACCTCCGTGATTTTTCCTTATTCCAAAAAGAGCTTCTTTTTGCGCACCCTCAATAAAACCCATACAGAACATAACTAACTAATTGTTTTGTTATTTTTATATCTGATGCACGTTGTTTATTTCTACAAAATATTGCTTGTTTTTAAAAAACCTTGTTTGCTTCTGAAAAATATTGCTTGTTTTTGAAAAATATTGTTCATTTTGAGAAATATTGTTTATTTTTGAAAAAAATAGTTTTTGGCGGCAAAGCCGCCAAAACAAAATCAATTTTTCTTTGCTTTTTTAGATTTGCCTAATGCTTTGTTAAGGTTTTGAACTAGTTCAAGGATATCAACAGGCACAGCCATTATTACTGTATTACTTGCTGTTGGTCCTAAGCCATCAATTGTTTGAAGAGTTCTAAGCTGCATTGCTCCAGGAGTTTTAGCCATTATTGTAGCCGCTTTTGATAAATTATCAGCAGCCATTCTATCTCCTTCGGACTTAATTATGTTAGCTCTTTTTTCTCTTTCAGAACTAGCTTGTCTAGACATTAATCTCTTCAAATCTTCAGGCATATCAACATCTTGTAACTTTATTTCAGTTACTTCGATACCCCAAGGATCTGTTGCTTTGTCAACTATTTCCTCAATTTGTCTTCCGATACTTTCTCTTTCGGTCAAAACATCATCCAGGTTTCTGCTTCCAACAACATCTCTTAGAGCTGTTTGAGCATACTGTGACATTGCGTACTCATATTCCTGTACTTTTATGATAGCGGCTGCAGGATCAGTCACTCTGAAATAAACAACACCATTAATCATTATTGGAACATTATCTCTTGTGATAACTTGTTGTCGTTGAATATCAATAGTTATTATTCTAATATCAACGCGCCTAACTGAATCCAATACGGGTATTATAAGCCTAAATCCGGGCTCTAAAGTGTCTTTATATCTACCTAGCCTGAATCGAACGCCTCTTTCCCACTGGGCAATAATTCTTATTCCTGAAATTAATAAAATTATCAGGACAATTACTACCAAAGGAAAAAGAACAGCGAACAAGCCAATTACTAAATCTAGAAGTGCCATAAATAAATCCTCCTTTAATCATTTTTAATTGCAAAATGTTTAAAAATAAAGATATGCCTCAAACTACTAAGAATTTATCAAAATTTTGCAAATTCTTTGAACTCTTTTACCCTTTCTTTCACATCTTTTTTTGTAACTTGGGAAAGTCTTTCAAACGAAAAGGATTCCGCGTTAAAAGAAGCAACAGCAGAAGCACTAACAATCGCTTTTCTCAAATTCTTTTCGGAAAAATCTTCAGTAGAAGCAAGATAACCTATAAATGCCCCTGCAAAACTATCTCCACAACCAGTAGGGTCCAGCACATTTTCTAATGGATAACCAATACAGGAAAAGTGAGTACTTTTTGAAAACAACAAACAACCATGTTCTCCTTTTTTTATTACGGCATACTTTGAATTAAGTTTTAATATTTCTTGCGCAGCTTTTGCTAAATTTGGTGTGTTAAAAAGCATTCTTGCTTCAGAATCATTCATTAGAGCAATATCTGCGGCTTTCACTACTTCAAGAACTTTTTCTTTTTTGCTTTTAATATAATAATCCATTGTGTCAGAAACAAAAACCTTTGGCTTCTTTTTGAACGAAGAAAGCAAAGCGAGTTGGGCATCTGGATCAAAATTCCCAATAAAAGCATAATCAAGTTCTTTAAATTGTTCAGGCACTTCTGGTCTTAACTCAGCTAAAGCATTAGCTTCAAACAAATCAGTGTGCGCAACATTAACATCAACACCATAATGAGCTTTCCAACGCATACTTTTTTGTGAATTTTCTTGCAACGCGCTCAAATCAATTCCTTTACTTTCAAACACTTTTAATTTTTCTTTTGGAAAGTCCTTTCCAATAGAACCAAGCATTGCTGTCTTTGAAAAAATAGAAGAAGCTAAAGAAGCGAAAGTAGCTGATCCACCAGGAACATCTTTCACCGAACCAAAAGGAGTGCTAATTTCATCCAAACCAATAGAACCCGCGACAAGAACTTTTACTTTAACCATAAAAAATCACAAAAAATGAATTAAACTTTATAATAAAATTAGCCCCTCCCAGATTCGAACTGGGGTCTCAGGCTTCAAAGGCCTGCATCCTTGGCCACTGGACGAAGGGGCTATAATCAATCGCTCTACTAAAATATTGGTTGGAAGTAGCAATTTAAAGCTTTCCGTCAGCAACTTTTTAGTAATGGGCGGCTAGCTTAGTCGGTTGGAGCACTCGACTGATAATCGAGCGGTCGGGAGTTCAAATCTCCCGCTGCCCACTTTTAATTAAAATTAAACAAAAAAAGTGATTTTTATGAAGGTTAATCCAAAAAAAGCTTTGTACAAGAAAAGCAAAGAAATTGGCGAAGGAAAAATACAAGGATATAATTTTGACGAAAACTTTGAGGCAAAAAAGTTTTTTGACTCATTTAAAGATACTGGTTTTCAAGCAACAAATTTAGGAAAAGCAATTGAGTTAACAAAAAAAATGAGGAAAGAAAAAGCTACAATAATTCTTGGTTTTACCTCAAACATAAGCACATCAGGAATAAGAGATATTATTACTTATTTAGTGAAAAATAAATTAGTGCATTTTGTTGTAACAAGTACTGGTGGACTAGAAGAAGACATAATAAAAACTCACGGAAATTTTTTGCACGGATCATTTGAAGCTGATGGCGCACAATTGAGAAAAAGCGGGGTTAATAGAACAGGAAATATTTTTGTCCCTAATGAAAGATATATTTGGTACGAAAAGTTTTGCAAAGAAGTAATAAAAAAGGTTTATGATCAAAACAAAAAACTAGGAAAACCAATAACAGGAATTGATATTGTTAAAGCACTAGGAAAAGAACTCGAAGGAACAAAAAAAGCTGAAGAGAGCTTTACTTATTGGGCATACAAAAATAATATTCCTTTGCTGTGCGAGCCAATAAATGATGGGGCAACAGGAGATCATTTTTATTTCTTCAAAAAAGACCACCCTGACTTTGCTGTTGACATGGTAAAAGAAGTGGAGCACATATATGACTTTGTTTTATCACAAGAAAAAATTGGGGCAATAATTATTGGGGGAAGCGTGCCAAAACACTTCATAATGAATGCGTGCATGACAAGAGAAGGAGCTGATTATACAGTTTATTTAAACACAGGATATGAAGGAGAAGGAAGCAACGCTGGAGCAAATCCTGAAGAAGCAAAAAGTTGGGGAAAAGCTGCCCACGATGGAAATTCTGTAAAAGTTTGGGGAGAAGCAACAATTACTTTCCCTATCTTAGTTGCTGCAGGATTCAAACTTTAAAAAAAATAAAAAAGAATAAAGAAAAATCAAAAAGAACTATTCAATAAATGTTATCAAATATTTCTTATACTTTTCAGGATGATGCTCAAGTTTTTCTGCTTCTTTTACCAAAAGCCCCTCAAGGTACTGTTGAATTAAACGCGAAGAAGCACTATGAGCGCTTATTGCAACACTGCAATTATTTTTCTGCATAAATCTCAACAACTCATTCATAAAAGCAAAAACTCTTTTGCTGACCTGATTAAAACTCTCTCCTGAAGGAATATTAGTGTGATAACCTCGATGAATTTTTTGAAAATGTTCTTCAAGCATTACTTTCGCCATTAATTTACTATGCCCAGTCAATGCGCCGTAATGTCTTTCACGCAGGCGATGATCAACAATAACTTTTGCTTTTTTATGGTATTTTAAAACTTCGACAAGACATTGTTTGCTCCGCAAATGATCAGAGCAAAAAGCAAAATCTATTTTTTCTTTTCGCATTTTTCTTGCAAGAATTTTTGCTTCTTTAATTCCTTTTTTGTTCAAATGAATATCAAGCCATCCGCAAAAAATATTCTCTTTAGTATCAAGAGCGCCGTGCCTAAAAAGAAGCAAAGAAGAAACCATCAACAACCCAATACTATTGCGCTAACTGAATTTAAAATACTTTCAGAGCTAATATTTGACAAGAAAAAAGTTATTTTTGAGAAGATGATATTGTGGTAGGGGTGCTTGAAAGCATATTACTTGGAATAGTTCAAGGAATAACTGAGTGGCTTCCCGTCTCAAGCAAAGGAAATGTTGCGATACTAGGGCAATTACTTGGCATGAACACAACTGACGCTTTTGCTTACGCAATAATTCTTCACATAGGAACCTTTCTTGCTGCGTTAATTTACTTCCGAAAAGAAATTGCCGAACTTGCACGCGGAGAAAACAAACAACTCTTAAGATTTATCATAATTACATTAATTTTCACCGGAGTAATGGCCTTGCCGAACTATATTTTACTAAAAAAAATACTCGAAACATCCTCGCTTGAGCTATTCGGTTTGACTATTTATTCACAAACAATTTTTGTCTTAGTAGTTGGATTTTTTTTAATAATAACAGGGTTTCTTCAATTGGCAAAGAAAAAAATCAAAGAAGCAAAGCTTACCGACAAAAATGCTTTATTTTTAGGCTTAGGGCAAGGATTAACTGTCCTTCCTGGGATGAGTAGATCTGGAACAACAACATCAATAATGCTTTTTGAAGGATTTGCTCCTGAAAAAGCATTTCACCTAAGCTTTTTGATTTCAGTCCCAACAGTAATTCTTGGAGAACTTTCATTCAACTTGCTAGAACAACCTGCTTTGAGCCCCGAAATGATTTTTGGAATAATTGCAGCAGCAATTGTGGGTTACTTAACAATTGATTTCTTATTAAAAATAGCTAAGAAAATAAACTTTGGAAAATTTTGCCTAGCGCTTGGAGCAATTTACATTTTAGTAGCAGTTATTTCTATTGTTTTGCCAATAATTGCTTAATAAAAACAAAAAAAAGAAAACTAAATTAATTAACAAATCCCTTTAAAAAAAAAGACCCTACCTAAGCTCTTTTTCCCACAAATCAAGAAAACTATCAACAAGTGAATCCAAAAAACTTTCGCGATAAGAGTACAGCACATCTATCAAAGGCTCTTTATCTTTAATGAAAAAATATTCTTTTCCACGCATTGATTTACTTTGAGCAATTCCGGAAACCACAAGTTTGCTTAAATGAAAATTCAGGGTAGAAACACTCATCCCTGTTTCTTTTTTCAAAGTAGGTAAAGACGCCCTTCTCTTTTGAAGCAAAATCAAAGCAATTTTTCTAACCTGATCTTGTCTCAATAAGTTCATCAAAGAAGGGTCAACATTTTTTTCCTGGGTCGAGTAAAAACGCGAAAATTTTCCCTCTTTTTTTTCGTAAACAAAGTTCTTTTTTTTCAAATAATCAAGGTGATATTGTAGGGCGCCAGTGGCCAAACCAGTTCTTCTCTGCACCTCGCGAAAATGAAGCCCCGGACTTCGCACTACTTCAGAATACACACGGTCGCGAGGAGTTAAGGCAACTGCTTCTTCTAATCTAGGATCCACAAAATCACACCAAATTTTTTGCCAGCACTTATTTTCTAAAGATTGCAATAAACAGCAAACCTAAAATTACTAAATCAAAAAAGCCCTGAACCGCATAATTCATGAAATATCCTGGCGAAAGGAAATAATCAAGAACCATTAATACTGATTTTAAGAAAAAGATCCCAAATGCGCTGGCAACCAATAAAAGTTTTTGTGAAGGTTTTTTCCTCCAAGCAAGGAAAGATATAGCAAACAAAAAAAATGCTACAATAAAAAAAAGCACATTAATTGGCATTGAAAAGCCGCTAACCAAATTCATTGGTTCTCTTAAAAATTCCCATGGAACAGACATGATTACCACCTTTGTAATTAAGGGGGTAAACCCCTTAATAAATCTAATTTTCCGCTACAAAGGAGGATAGATGATAGGATAACTAACAATTGGTTTGTATATTATAAAGCGATTTTGGTACGAAGAGGAAAACCCTAAAAACAAAGTTGTACCTTAAAAAAAGAAGTTACTAAGCCTCAATAACTTTTATTAACACTTTTCTGTTTCTTGGACCGTCAAATTCAGCAAAATAAATCGCATCCCAAGTACCTAAAACAAGCTTTCCATCACGCACAATTAAAGTTAATGACTTTCCGACAAGAGACGATTTTAGATGCGCGTCCGAATTCCCTTCCGAATGCTTAAACTTTAGAGCAGGAACCAGCGCCTCAAGCGCATTTAATAAATCAGTTTTTACATCAGGGTCAGCGTTCTCATTAATCAATAACCCCGCGGTTGTGTGGGGGCAATAAATAACGCACAAACCGTCTTTCACTCCGCTACCAACCAAAAGTCGTCCAACATTTTGCGTTATGTCTTTTAGTTCGCATCTTTTTGAAGTTTTTAATGCAATTTCCTTTAACAACAAACCACCAAAAAAACAAATCAAATTAAACGAACTAGATAAAAAAAATTACGAAAGTTTTTGCCTAAGCATTTCCTGAACTTTTTGTGGAGCAGCAGTACCCTTTGTCTGTCGCATCACAAGGCCTGCCAAGAAATTTAATGACTTCTCATTCCCTGATTTGTAATCGGCAACAGCCTTCTGATTTTCAGCAACAACTTTTGAAACAATTTCTTCAAGATTAATATCTGAAGAAATTAACAAGTCATTTTTTTTCAAATACCCAACCGGCATTGTTTTGTCCCCGCTTACATAATTAATTATTGATTGCTTTGCGTTTTTGTCAGAAACTTTTCCTATTTTTATCAAATCAACCAGCTCAACTAAAGCTCCGGCAGAAACTTTAACGTCGCCAAGTTGCAAAGAATCATGATTTAATACGGCAAGCAATTCTCGTGTAAGTAACCTTGCTGAAATAATAGAGTCGGCTGACTGCTTTACCATTTCTTCAAATAGTTTTGTTAAACCAAAATTTCCGCACAAAACAACCGCATCAAATTCAGGTAGCTTGTACTCTACTTGGTATCTCTTTGACTTAGCCTCGGGCAATTCAGGCAATTCTTTTTTTATCTTTGAAATGTATTGTTCTTCTAAACTTACTTTGACAAGGTCTGGGTCAAAAATGTAACCATAATCGTCTTCTGTTTCTTTTTTTCTTAACATGGTTGTTACCCCAGTATCAGCATTAAATGCCCTAGTGTGCTGTTCAATTATTTTTCCAGAATCAACCTCTTTTTTTTGCCTAGCAAGTTCATAAGTTAGAGCTTTCTCTGCAGCCGCAAAACCAGAAACATTTTTTATTTCAGCTCTGTTCCCTCCATGAATAGAAATATTACAATCAGATTTCATTGTTGTGTTTGGTTTTAACACATTTAGGTAACCTAAAATATTTTCCAACAAGTTGAGAAATTCTCTTGCTTCCCGCGGACTTTCTAAATCAGGTTGAGTAACAATTTCTACTAGCGGAAAGCCTGAACGATTATAATCAATTAAAACATATTGACTTTTGCCCATCCCATTAGGATGAACTAAAGCAGCAGGATCCCACTCAATGTGCGCTCTTTTTATCCGAACCTTTTTTCCACTTGAAAGAATCACAAAACCTTTTTCTGCAACAGGCACTTCATATTGAGTAATTTGATAATTCATGCTCATATCTGGATAAAAATAAGTTTTTCTTGAAAAGAAAAAATCTTTGTTAATAGTACAATTAAGAGCCAAACCAATTTTCACCGCAAGCTCAACCGCTTTTTCGTTAAGAACAGGTTTACTCCCAGGATGACCCAGACAAATATTACAACACAAAGAATTTGGCTCAGCAGTCTCATCACTAGTCGAACAAGAACAAAACAATTTACTTTTAGTATCAAGATAAGCGTGAATTTCTAATCCAATCATTACTTTATCAAGATTTGTTTCGCTCATTCAACCACCTTTGCAAATGAGTAAAGTCTTTGTTCTTTCAAGTGAGGAGCAATTGCCATTAAGCCAACAGGAAGCCCTCTTGAAAAACCCGCATTAATATTAACATGAGGCAACCCGGCTAAATTAACAGGAATAGTGCACAAATCCATCGAATAATTTTGGAGCGGAGTGAGCTTTTCTATTTCATCAAACCTTGGAGAAACAACAGGCATTGTTGGGCTAATTAGAATATCAAATTTCTTGAAAGCAGAATTAAACTCATTAATTAATTTTGTACGAACGCGCATCGCTTTGAGATAATACGCATCACGATAACCAGACATTCTGGCAAATGTCCCCAAAATTATTCTTCTTTTTGATTCTGCAGAAAACTCTTCACTTCTTATTTCTGAAAAGTAATCATCAAAGTGTTTCCCTTCAACACTACCTTGCACACCATAACGCAAACCGCACAATTTTGCAAGATTTGTTGAAGCCTCGCAAGTCGCAATAATATAATAAACTGACAATGCATATTTAAAATTCAGGGGCAAAGAAACCTCTTCAACAACAAAAAACTTTTTTAATTCCACAATTTTGTCTTGAATGATTTTTTTTACTTCAGGATCTGAAGAATCAATTAGTTCTTTTATGACTCCAATTCTTTTCATTGGCTCTTCACCAACAGAAAATTTGTGCCCCAAGTTAGTTGAATCTTTCACATCATTCCCTGAAATAACTTCAAGCAACAAAGCAGAGTCCTCAAAATTTCTTGCAATTGAACCAATTTTGTCCAAACTATTTGCATAATCAATCAAACCATATCTGGAAACCAAACCATAAGTAGGAGTAAAACCATTAACTCCGCAAAAACTTGCAGGACAAGCGATACTTCCGCCAGTACTTTCTCCAATACTTAAGTGATAATTTTTTGTATACGCTGCGAAACCAGAACCGCCACCGCTTGAGCCACCGCAAGAACGCGAATTATCAAAAGGGTTTAGCGGGATTTTTTCAGTATTAGTGCTAAATGTCCCAAAACCAAATTCATCCTGCGTTGTTTTCCCTAAAATTATTGCTCCTTCGCGCTTAACACTCTCAATCACAGTAGCATCAAACAAAGGAACATACCCTTCGAGTATCTTTGAACCAGCTTTACTTTCAAGCCCTTTAACACAAATAGCATCTTTAACAGAAACAGGAACACCAAACAATTTTCCTTTCACAAAATCTTTGCTTTTTGATTTTTCTTTTAACTCTTCAAGTTGTTTTAAAACAAACTCTTCATCAAAGGTTTCAAAATAATTTAGCTCTTTTTTTTGTGTCTCTTTAACTTCTTCAATAATTTTATGCAAATTTTCTTCGACAAGCGAAAAATTATTTCTTGCCTGCTCAACAAAAAACTTCACAGTTTCTTCTTTTTTCACAACAATCAACTCAAAAAAATAAAACCAATCAAAACAAACCAAAAAAAATCAATGAAAAAACTATTTTCAATTACAATGCCTTCGGCCCCTTAATGTAACCATTTTCTTTTAACTTAGGAGAAACATTTTCAAGAGCACTCTCTTGACTCACTGAACCCTTCGGCTCATCTTTTCTAAATTTATTACTCAAAGGAAGGGGCTGAAAACTAGGCTCTTCAGTCGCATCAATCTCGTCCAACTTACTAAAAGAATCAACAATAACTTCTTTTATTTGGGGAACAAACTTTTTCAGCTCTTCTTCAGTAAGTTTAAGCCTTGCATTTTCAGCAACTTTTTTTATTAAATCCTTAGTAACTTCAACTTTGGCCATAAAATCACAAAAATAAACACAAAACAATAATAAAAATAATACTAAAAAGGTTTTTTAAAGGAAAATTTTGGCAAATTAGTACTCCCCCAAAATCCTTTGATTATGTTGTGGCAGCCCACTGCCAATATGGGAGACCCTTGCTCCGCAAGGGCCTTGAACTAATATTCCCCCAAAATCCGCTGATTATGTTGCTGTAATGGTTTTGCGTTAAAACCTAATCTATTCAATTTTCTTGCAAAACTCTCACAAAAACCATGATCGGTTAAAACCAACTTCGGATCAGAAAGTTTTACATATTCAACCAAGTCATTAAAATCAGCGTGATTACTTAAAGGAAAAGTTTTGTTAAACATTCCGCGAAATTCCCAACCCGTAGCCATCGCACTAAAAACTTTTCTCTTGTCAAAATTATCCAAAACAGCCATCAAGTGCCTATCAACAAGTTGAGGAGGCATAATCAAAACACTAAAATCTTTTAAATTATGATCAAGTTTTTCATACTTTCCAACATTTGTCCCAAATTGATTATATATTTTATTTAATTCAAATATTTTTTCATGAACAAGAGGAGTAAACCCCGCTTGATTAGCTATGTAAGTTAGTTCTTGTGCTTTGCCCAAAGAATAACCCCCCAGTACAACCAAACCACTTTTTGCACTAGCTTCAATCCAAGAAACCATTTCAGAAACAACATCGTCCTGATTAGGAAAAACATATTTGGGGTCGCCAAAAGTAGTTTCAACAACAAGTGTGTCGGCCTTTATCGGTTCAGCTCCTTTAAAAAATAAAGAATCTTTTAAGCGAAAATCGGAAGTAACTGCATTAGTTGTTCCATCAGAAATAATTTCAGCTTGAGCGGAACCAAGAATATGCCCATTAGGACGCAAAACAACTTCACAACCATTAAATTGTTTCTTTGAACCGAAAGGAATTTCTTCAAATTTGTGTTTATCACTCTTACTAAACCTATTCTTTATCAGCGCTCTTGTTTCAGGAGTAGAAAAAAAATTTGATTTAGCGTTTAGTTTTACATGATCCGAATGAGCATGAGTAAAAATCACTTTGTCTTGTTTTGGCGAACGATGAGGGTCAATAATCAAATCCTTAAAAACCAACCCCCCTTTATGCTCAAACATAAATAACATAAACGCTAAAAGAGAATAAAAAGTGAACTAAGTACCGCAAAAATAACAGCAAAAACAACCATAAAAACAACAGCAAAAACCAAAACGTGAATATCAATAAGCTATTTAAATCAGAAAAAACACTATTTTGACATGTCAAAGCTCGAAGAAAGAATAGAGGAAATCATAACAAATGTTAATTCTTTGCATGATACAGTAAACAGAAATGACTGGGCAAAAATAAGTCGCGAAGGATTTGTTTTTGAGTTAGAGCGCGCCTCGCACAAATTAAAAGAGATATTTCTTGATTTGGAAGAAGCAAATCGCGAATTCAAAATGCTTCTTGAAAGAAATTCGCCCACATTTGAGGATATTTTAAGCGAACTTTCCAGAGAAATGACGGTACTTGAATCAAACATAAAAATGGAGAAATCAAAAAAAATCAGGGACACTCTTGTAAATCAAACAGAAAAGCTTGAAGTTCCTGAACTATATTCCTCAATGCAACAAAAATTGATTGCACTATCACTAAAAATAAGACACTCTATTGAAAGAGCAAAGACCTTTTTGCTTGCAAAACAAAACACTTTTGTAAAAAAAGGAAGCACTGCCCGTGCGCTTATTGAAATGCTTGAACAAAAAGAAAACGAATTAAAGTCGGTAAAAGAAAAACATTTCGAACTCAAAAGGAAAAACTTTTTCGGTAACCTTCCTGAAAAAAGTATTGCGGAAATAGAAAGAGAATTATTTGATTCAGAAAAAAAACTTTCAGAATCAGTAAGCGAAGCAACAAAAACACTCAAAGGACACTTTGCCCAAATACAATATGTGGAAGGAAGTTTTTCACAACTAAAACAAGAAGTTGACAAAATAGAATCACAACACGAACACTTTTCAAGAAAAGCCCTTGAACTTATAAAAGAACTAAAGCAAGAAAGAGATTTTGCAAAAAATATTGCTCTTGAAGTAGAACACGAAACAATGTCAATAAGGAACAGTTATACTCACCAATTACTTGAGCTTGAAAAGAAAAAAGCTGAAATCGAAGAAAAAATCAGAGAAAAATACTTAAAACAAATAAATGACTTAAAAAGAGAACTTGAGGAAAAAACTGTTTCCAATATTAATTTAAATAAATTAATTTCTGAACAGGAAAAAGAAATAACTCACTTAAAAAAGCTCTTGGAAAAAAACCAATGAACAAACAAGACAGCTACTTCTTATTTGAAGTAAGGGATTAGTTTCTAAAAAATCATAACCCAAAATCAACGTCTTTTGGCTCAAACTCTCTTTCATTAAATAAAATATTAACTATTGTGTCAGAATACCCCTTGACCAGTTCAGCCCTAGCCTCAACATAATCGTTCTCATCCATCCCAGAAATTGCATCATCAGTAATAGCTTTTAATATTCTTGTACCTGTTGACAATTCAACATCAACTAATTTTTGCTTAACAAACCGCGCATCCTCAATATCATCAACCAGTGCAAAAACAAAAACAAAATCGCACTCCTTTGCGCACTCATTAGCCACTAGTGGAAGATCCTCTAAAAAAGGAACAAATCTTTCCTCTAATTCTAAACCAGAAATTCTCTTGGAAAGCGAAGCAGCCAGCTCTTTGAATATACTTATCTCGTTATCTTTCCAACCAATAAAAGCCATCTTCATACTAACCATAACTACATACCCCTAATTTAATTCTTTGCAAAAAGAAGAGGCAAAATAGGCAAAAGCCCGCCAAAAGAAAAGATTTATAATAGTAAAAATACTTAATACTCTGGAAAAAGAGTTGTAATTGATGTTCGAAAAAGACGAAAATTATTATCCTGGAGGATCTAATCCTGAGTCCCAAGAGCCCACTATGGCTGACATGGCAGGAAATGCTGCTTCTAGCGCCGCTTATTACGCAGGAGTAGCTGCTGATACAGGAAAAAATACTGCAAAAAAAATAATCCCTTTAGTAGTAATCGGGATAATAGTTCTAGCAATAATTGGTGGAATAGTTTGGTGGCTTGGGCAAAACCAAACAATGAATATTACAGTAAGCGGAATTGATACGGCCTCTATTGGCACTGCAAAAGTAACAATCATTTCAAGCGACAACAAGCCAGTATACTCACAAAATGGAAGCTCGCACACTGTAGCACTACAATCAGGAACATACACAGTCAGGGTAATTGCGGAAAATTATAAAACCGAAACACTAAGTTTACAAATCCCTAACGAAGAAGGCGGAGAAAGAATAAGCGACCTACCAATAAAAATGGAGAAAAAGTTAACAGCCGAACTAGATGTACAATTTGATTATGAAAAACTATTTCCAAAACAAGAACTTAACGGAATAATAGTAATAACAAACACTAGCGGAGAAATTCTTCAAGACGAACCACTAATTATCAAAGACGCGACAGGACTTGACATAACGCTTACCCCTGATAAATTTAGTGTTTCAGCAGGAGGCGCAACAAGCATAATGTTTAGTGTAAAACAAAAAAGCCCTGTTCTTGAACAAAAAACATTAAACCCAACAATATCAATAAAAGACACTACAATAAAGGATGCTTTCAAAATAATACTAATGCCTTACGTAGCAACTAAAGATACTATTTTTAGTGGAGACATAAGGTCAAGCAAAATAGAAAAAACAACTCTTGAAGCAGGAAAAAGAATTGCTTTAACAATAACAATCGAAAACAAAAACAAAAAAGTCCCGTTAGAAAATGTTACTTTAACTATAAGCCCGCTTAATGACGAAGACGCGGATAAAGTAAGTTGGTTTGAGTTTTCAAAATCGCTTGGAGAAAAAAGTACATACACTATCAATGTAATAAATCCAGCATCAAAAGAAACAATCCCATTAAATTTGCAACCAACCATTGAAACAAAAGCAGACACTGAATTCAGCGGAATATTAACAATAAGTTCACTAAGCATGGAAGCGGATCAGAACTTTGCAATATATCTGAAAGTAACAAAAGAAAGAACTGTAGGACTAACTTTTAGTAAGAAAAATCTAACACTAAATTGCGATAAGGATACTGACCTATGCACTAAAATTAGTTCAACAGAAATAGGTTCATTAAAAAATATTGGAACTGAAGAAGTAAAATCGATAAAAAAAATAATGATAGACCCAACAAGCCCTGACACTGAATGTGATTGGGTAAATATTGAAACCCCAAGCCTAGATTCAATAAAGCCAGGAGACTCACAGAAAATAATAGCAGAAGTTAACCCAGGAAAAACTAACGAAACTCGATTTGTTTGCTTTATAAGTTGGGAATACAATGATCCCCTAAATCCTGCTGATTTAATAAAAGAAAAAAGCGATGCAATAGAAATAACTGTTAGAAAGAGCTAAAAAAAACTAATTACCTTGTTATTCAGCCAATCTTATTATCCGACTAACTTTATTATTTAACCAATCGCATTATTCAACCAAAAGAGCGGGTTTTCCAGGAAAAGCATTTTTTGCTTTCTGTTCTTTAGATTCCTGGGCAGGAATAATTTCTATTGAACCAAATTCTTTTTCAAGAGAAGATTTAACTTCTTTTAAAACCGCAACTTCGTCAAACCTCTCAAGCAAAGAAATGTCAACTAATTTGTTCACCGCTGTTTTTACAACACCCGAAACTTCGCCACCGTATTTTCTCAACGAAACATCAGCCATAACAGCTTTCATTGCCGCACCAAAATCAGGTTTGTTATCACAAGCCTTCTTCACTAAATCAATAACTTTCCACTTCCACTCAGGAGCAACAAATATTTTCACTTTAGAAACTTTCTCTATCTTTGCAAGTTCTTTTATCTTCAAAATATCTAATCTTAAAGATTGAACAAGTTGCTCAATGCGTTCAAAATTCTCGTCAATTAATTTTTCATTAAGTTTTGGCCATTTAGCAACTGAAACAAATGATTTATTCCCAATTCTATGCCACAATTCTTCAGCAATGTGCGGGCAAAACACGGAAATAAGTTTTAATGTTTCCTCAAAAGCAGATTTTGGAACAACATCCAAAGTCAAAAGATAATCCACAAAATTTGAGATTGCAATAATTGCTTTAGGATAATCAAATGACTCAACATTGTTTGTAACATCCCTAATTGTAATATTTAATTTACTCTGGGTTTTTTTATCAGGAGCAACATCTTTAACTTTTTCCGCAATTCTAAAAAAACGATTAATTATTCTAAATGCCCCTTCAACACCCTCATCATTCCACTCCATTTGTTTGTCAGGAGAAGAAACAAACATCAAAAACAATCTTGCCGTATCAATCCCGTACTTGTTTGAAATATCCGTTTGGAAAACAACATTACCTTTTGACTTAGACATTTTTGCCCCGTCTTTGTAAACTATTCCTTGATTGAAAAGTTTTTGAAAAGGTTCATCAAAATCAACAAATTTCATGTCCTTTAACGCTTTGACAAAGAAGCGCGCATACATTAAGTGCATTACCGCATGCTCCGCTCCGCCAATATATTGATCAACAGGCATCCAGTACTTTGCTTTTTTTGGATCAAATGGTTTTGTTTTATTTTTATTATCACAATACCTTAAGAAGTACCAACTTGAATCAACAAATCCGCCCATTGTGTCAGTTTCTCTCTTCGCATTACCCCCGCACTTAGGACACTTTGTGTTGACAAATTCTTTATTGGAATTTAGCGGATTTCCAGAAACCTTAAAATCAACTTTTTCAGGAAGCAAAACAGGCAAATCTTTTTCAGAAACCATTACTACTCCGCACGCTTCACAATGAACTGCAGGAATTGGTGTCCCCCAATATCTTTGACGAGAAACAAGCCAATCACGAATTTTGTAATTAACAGTTTTTTTGCCCAATCCTTTCTTTGCAAGTGTGTTAGTAATTTCTTCAATAGCTTTCTCGCTTTCCATTCCGTTAAAAGGATCCGAATTAATCAAAAGCCCTTCTTCTGTAAACGCTTCCCCGCCTTTTAAGTAATTACTCCAAAAGTATTGTTGGCATTTAATATTCAAAAATTTTGCCATATCTTTTTTTGCAACCCATTGCCCTTTGTGGTTCTTTACATGCTTTGCTTCTGGTTCAACATGTTTATCAGAAGCAAGTTCTACAATGAAAGCAGTTTGCCAAGCTGCTCTATTTACCCCCTTGTGAGTAGCAAAAAACTTTGAAAAAACTTCAAACCCTTCTTTTTTTACTGACTTAATATCCAAGTAGCCAGTTTCTTCTTTCACTTCACGAATAACCGCTTCCTCAGCAGTTTCATTATTTTCTACCCCCCCAATAACAAAAGTTTTCCAATTAAATTTAGTCCAATCCAGACAATAGTACTTATCTTCTACCCAGTGTTTCACAATTCCAAACACTGCTTTCCTTTCAACCACTGGCAGGTTTGGTCTTATTGCATCAACGCCAGTGTCAGTAATAAACGTTGGCACAATAACTTGCTTTATTGGGATTTTGTACTTCACCGCAAACTCATAATCTCTCTGATCATGAGCAGGAACAGCCATTACCATCCCTGAACCGTAACTCGCAACAACAAAATTTCCTGCATAAACAGGAATTTTTTCTTTAGTCATTGGGTTAATTGCGTAAGCGCCAGTAAATACGCCTTCCTTCTCGTAAAGTTCAGTTGCTTTATCCCCCGCAGATTTTAGTTTCTTCAAAAATTCTTCAACCGCAACCTTTTGTTCTTTTGTAACAAGTTCAAACAATTTCGGGTGCTCAGCACTCACTACAACAAAAGTTACTCCAAAAATTGTGTCAGGACGAGTGGTAAAAATCGGCCACTTAGCTCCATTAATCTCAAAATTAATTTCGGTTCCCTCGCTTCGCCCTATCCAATTTCTTTGCATTACTTTTATTCTTTCAGGCCAATCTAATTTGTCAAGGTCGACAAGCAATCTATCAGCGTATTTGGTAATTTTCAAAAACCATTGTTCCATATCTTTTTGAATTACTTCACTATTGCATCTCCAACATTTTCCGCCTTCCGCTTCTTCATTAGCAAGAACTGATTGGCAAGTTTCACACCAATTTACTGGAGCCTTTTTTCTAACAGCAAGTCCTCTCTCAAAAAGTTTTATAAAAAAGAACTGGTTCCACCTGTAATATTCAGGCTCGTGGCTTGCAATAACTCTGTCCCAGTCATAACTATTCCCCATTGCTTTTTGGTACTCCATGATTTTCTTTATTGCAGACTCAGTGTAAACCCTTGGATGAATCCCTTCTTTTTTAGAAGCAGTTTCTGCAGGGAGCCCAAAAGAATCATAACCCATCGGGTAAAGAACATTAAATCCATTCATTCGCTTAAATCTGGCAAAAGCGTCCCCTATTGTAAAGTTTCTAACATGACCCATGTGCAAAAAGCTAGCACTTGGATAAGGGTACATTTCAAGAACATAGTATTTTTCTTTCTTTAATGACTCTTTAACAGCAAAAATATTTTCTTTTTCCCAAGCTTTTTGCCATTTTTTTTCAATAGAAGAAAAATCAATTGATTGTTCCTGCGCACTTTCCATGAAGAAATGCTGTTTGCAAGTATTTTTAATGTTTTATGCCTAAACGAAAGCTTAAAATAAAGAAAAAAACTAGTTTTATCCTAATGAACTCTGACTTGAAAATAGGGGCGCTTGCTTTATTGATAGTTATTTTTTGTATAATAACAGGGATGCTTTTTTCAGCGACAAAAATAACTACCCAAATGTTTTTGACGATAAATTTTATTCCACTAATGCAAGCCATGATGTCCCTAAATTTTGTTTACTTTATTTTATCAGGAGCAATAACAATAGCTCTTTTGCTTGTTTGCGGAAAAGAACTTATTAAACCACTGAATTTTATAGTTCCCGGCGGAGCCTTTCTTGTAGGCGCAATAATCGCGTTACTATTGTTCAACCTTGCGGAATACCTTTTTGTCATAATTATAAGTTTGATAGGAGTTCCCCTGTCAGTTAGTTACCTTTCAAAAAGAGAAGAAGAAGTAAAGTATATGAAAAAATTTAGGTCAGGGGCTTCGGGCGCGGGAAGATTTTTGATTATTTTTGGAATAGCTTTTATATTGTACCTTGCAATGGTAAGTTACTCGACAAGAGACACTTTAGAGAAAAATGTTGCCACTGATATTTTGGAAGTATCAATAGGTAATCAAGACACACTTGCTAAGCAAATCCAAGACCAATTTGTTGGAATGCTTGTTAGCGGACAGCAAGCAACAGTACAAGGAATAAAAAGTACCCCCGCGTACCTAACTCTTGAGAAAAAAACAGATGTTGATTCTCTTTCGTTTGTCGCAACAATGGAAGCAATAGAAACCCAATTCAAAACAGATGCTTATAAGAAACAATTAAATGACCAGATAAGTCTCAACCCTCAAACTAACTTAGGAGAAACAATAATAGAGCAAATACCCGCAATTGGTTTCTTCAAGAAATACGCTTGGTTGCTTTACATAATGACTTCCTTTTTCTTAGTAACGTTTATCAGCGAAGTTTTGGTGAAAAATTTTGCAGGACTTTTTTATTACATACTTTACTCAATCGAAGGATTTACTCCAACAAAACAAAAGACCGAACAAAATCCAAACAATTAAAAATACGAATTCGCGAAGGTATTTATAGTGTAGTTAGTTAGTGATACTTATGCAAGAAAAAGAAATAATCCTTGATGATAAAAGTTTTAAGGCACTATCGGCAGACAGTAGAGTTAACATACTTAAATCACTAAGCCAAAGGAGAATGACGCTAACTGAGCTAAGCAAAAAGTTGAGCAAAGAGAGTTCAACAATAAAAGAACACTGCTCCGTACTAATGGATGCCAGTTTGATAAAACTTATTGACGATGGGCATAAATGGAAATATTATGAGTTAACAGGAAAAGGAAAAACTATTATTGTTCCAAACTTAATGGAGCAAGTGCGTGTCCTAATAACTCTTTGCATGGGAGCGATACTCTTTAGCGGCTTATTATTCGTTGTACTTTCTTCAACAAGTAACATCGGTGCTGCACAATCAAATCAAGATACACTACTAGGCAGCAGCAATATTGAAGATCAACCCATGCTTGCCACCGTAACAAAAGAAGCTAACATTACTCAAACAAGTTATTCAGCAGCGCAAGAAATAACCCGAGAATTTTTTGTAATAACAGTTTCGCTATCACTCATAGCAGGAATAATAATCGGATGGATTGGGGCAAAAAAAGCCATTTAAAATTTTAGTTACTTTTTTTGTATTTTTCCAGCACCTATTTTGGTTTTATCGCTTTGCTTGTCATTTTCCTTTCGTTTTTTATTTTTTACTCGCTTTTTTCTTTGCTTTATTTTCTTTTTTTACTCCAACTTTCTTTGCAGTAAAATCTTTCAATTTTGAGTTAAAATCAATTTCAATACCGCGCAAAATCCTTTCAATTCTCTTTTCAAGAAGCAATTTTACACCCGCATCAATCTCAACATCGGTTGGTTCTTTTTCATTAACCGCATCAAAATCAAAGTCCCCCCCATACACCTGGAAAATCTTAGCATACTTTGCTTTTGAAGAGGTAACTCTTTTTTTTAGTTCCAAAACAGCACTTTTTGTCAAAGCAATTTTTGGCATCCCGTCATATTCCTTTGCGCGTTTATTTGCTTCCACAATAAGATCATCAATTTGCTTATCAGTCATCCCGTGAGTCTTGCAGCCATCTTCGATAGATTCATATGCTGACACATGGCAACCAATACAATGAAGCCCAGCTTGTGCAAGCAAAGGAATAATCTCCGGATTAGAGGAAATAATATCGCCAAGAACCGTTTTTCTCGAAATCATAAAAGAAGTTTTCCATCAATCCTTTTTTAATACTTCATTTGTGAAGAAAAAATCAATTTTTTCCCAGAGCTTAATCTTTTCTCAAAACTTAGGCTTCCCAAAAGATTCATTACTTTAATGAGTGAATAGGTTTTTTTGTGATTCTAATATGTTTGTATATTCTCCAAAAAGCTCTTGAAGCGCGATAGAAGGGGAATGAGGCAAAGAAAATGAAGATTATTGCGGAAGTTATTTGCCTACTGTAAAGAATAGGAACACCAAATCGAGGAAGATCATTGTAAAGCAAAATAGTTACCCAAGCAAAACAAATAATTACAAAAACACTTATCCCGATTTCTTTTATATGCTCAATTGTATAATCATTATGCGGTTTTAAAGAAGTTTCTTTTTCGTGCACAGGAATTCTAGGAATTAAAGCAAATAATTTTTTGTGCAATTCTTTTGCGGAGTACATCGGCTGGAAAAGAATAAGTGTAATTATTATCAACAAAAAAGCTAGGGGACTAATAAATTTTGCTTCAGCAGGAGACAAAACAGCGGAAGCAACAGCAACAGTAGCAATAATTACAACAAATTCCCCTAAAGGCGATAGAAGAATTGCTGAAAGAGAAGCATCATCAGCACTCAAACCAAATAATGAACCAAATACTCTTGAGGCAAGAGAATGTGCAAAAATCGCCCCCACCCCCAAGATAGTCGCTAGTAGAATCATAAATATTGCTTCATCAATTGAAGGCAAAACAACCGCGTGAAGAGCAAAATCATAAAACAAAGTTGTTCCAAACCCGACAAAAAAGAAAACAAGGAAAAAATCTCTCAAAAAGCCAACATCTTTTTTAATTGAATTACTGGCTTTTGTTTCACTCAAAGCAAAACCAGCAAAATAAGCACCAATGGCTGTCGACAAACCAATAACGCTCGCAAGGGTTGCAACAACTAAACCAATACCTAAAGCATACAGCGTCATTTCAGTGTGCCCAAAGCCATTAGTATACAACCAATTTTCAACAATTTTTGATAAATGATAAACTGCATAAAACGCGCTGACAGCAAAAACAACTGCCGCAATAGCTAACGCTGCAGGGGATTGCCCTGTAGGCGCAGACAAAGTTGTTATAAAAACTAAAAGAAGAATTCCTAAAAAGTCCTGCAAAATCAAGATAGATAAAGAAACTTTTGCCGCAGCATTTTCCAAAAGCTTTTTGTCCAAGATAAATTTTGCTACAATCGCAGTACTAGTACTAAAAAGCATTATCCCTACAATTACCGAGAACAAAAAAGAGTTGCCCAAAGCCAATAAAATTAATACCCCAATCCCTGTCGTAAGAGCCATATCAATTATAGCTAAACCAAAAATAGTTGCTCCCGAACCAAGAAATTCTTTTAAGGAAAGTTCTACCCCTAAGTAAAATAATAAAATAAATAATCCTAACTCCGCAAAACCAACAACCAACGGATCTGCAGGATTTATAAAACCAAGAAAAAATGGGCCAAGCAAAAAACCGGCAAGAATAAAACCAATAACTTCATTCTGCCCTATCTTTCTAACCATTACGCTGAAAAATAAAGCCAGAATAATAATTATTCCAATAGTGGTTAAAGGCAAAACTAACGCTTCTGACATGCAAAATAAGAGGAAAATGAAGAATAAAAAGGTTGCTTAAATAAAATCGCGCGAAAAAAAGTCAACTAAACAAGACCCTTTCTTGGGCAAAGTTTTTTCTCGTTCAAAAAGCACTTTTCGCACAAAGGCCTTTTTGCGGCACAAACCGCTCTCCCATGACTTATTAACAATCCGTTAATTTCTGCCCAAACCCTCCTATCAAAAACGTCCATTAAATCTTTTTCAACTTGTTCAGGAGTTTTCCCACAAGAAAATCCAATTCTATTAGCCAGGCGAAAAACGTGAGTATCAACAGCTATCCCTTCAGTAATTCCTTTGTTTGCTAAAACAAGGTTCGCCGTTTTTCTTCCAACCCCAGGCAAAGAAATTAAATCACTCATCTCTAATGGAACTTTTCCTTTAAAATCATTTTTTATTTTTTTGAAACACTCAATAACTCTTTTTCCTTTGGACTTGTAAAACCCTGTTGAAAAAACTTCTTTCTGAAAAGAGCGCAAGTTGGCAGAAGCAAAATCATTAACGATTTTATATTTCTTAAAAAGACTTTCAGTAACTTTGTTCACTTGCGCATCAGTGCTCTGCGCAGAAAGAATAATTGCGCAAAGCATTTGCGCATCTGTTTTGTGACTTAAAAAAAGGAGAGGAACATGAGGATAATTTTTCTTTAATTCAAGAAAAACCTTTTTTGCTCTTTCTTTTGTTTCCATAAAAATCAACTTGCACGCATTAAAATAATAATCAAAATTACTAACTAAATCAACTAATCAAACCCAATCAACCAAATCCAACAACAAAAATCAATCAACCAAATCCAACAACCAAACATAATCAACTAAATTCAATAATCAAATAACTTCTTTTGAAAACCTGCATCATCCCCAAAATTTGATACCCTAACACCTAATCTTCTGATGCTTGAAAAAGATTCACTCAAAAAACCTTTTAACAAAGAATACTGGATTTCTTTGAGTTGTTCAACAGAAGTAATTTTTTCTTCAACAGTGGTTGACCGTGTAACTGTCTCATATTTTGGCGTCACTATAATTAAAGAAACGGTTTTGAACGATTTATTCAATTTTGTCGCTTCTTTGAAAACTAATTCTGATAAAAACTCAATATATTGTTTTGCTTCATCAAAATCATTTGTGTCTTTTTTTATTGTCATTAAACGAGAAAGTTGTTGTTTTTCTCTATTAGGCTCAATTTCTCTACTATCAACAGCAAAAGCAAAATCATAGAACTGTTTTCCTTTTGCTTCACCGAACCATTTAATTAACTCAGCAACAGAATGTTTCTTTATATCCGCAACAACCCTCACTCCATTTTTTTCAAATATTTCTTCCGCTTTAGGCCCCACCCCAAAGAGCGAACCGACTTTTTGTTTATTTAAAAAAAGTTCAGCATCTTTTTTTTCAATAACAAAAAAACCATCAGGCTTTTTAAAAGACGCAGCCATTTTTGAAAGCAATTTATTATAACTCAACCCAACGGAACAGGTAAGCCCAGTTTCTGATTTTACCCTTTCCTTTATCTTTAAACAAATTTCTTTTGCTTTTTCAAAACCACTAGGATTACTTAAATCAAAATAAGCTTCATCAATTGATACTTGCTCTACTTTTTCTGAAAAAAAATCAACTATGTCAAAAACTTTCTGAGAAACTTCCTCATAATAGGGTTTGTCCGCATTAATGAAAATGGTTTCTTTGCTCGCAAGTTTTTTTGCTAACCCAAGAGGCATTCCTGATTTTATCTTAAGCGCACGCGCTTCATAATTGCACGTTGCAATTGCGCCCGAATTTTCTCTCAAAGAAGGCACTACTATTACAACAGGCTTTTCTCTAATCGCAGGGTTTCTTAGAATTTCGCACTGCGCATAAAAGTAATCAAGATCAAGCAATGCAACAATGTTTTCCATTAGCACCCCCCCAACACAACACTAACAATTTGTTTATTCAAATGCTTTTTAATTGGTTTGGAAAAACAACTCTTTTGGATGACCCCTAAATGAATGGCAAAGAAAAAGAAAAGCTTGTAAAAGAACTCTATGAAAAATACCCCTACCCTAACCGCGAAATTACTACAAAAAAAGAAGCGGAAAAGTATGTAAAGTGGGTTTCTAGGATATTTGGCGAAGGAACTTCTTTTTGGAAAGGGAAAAAAGTACTTGAACTTGGCTGTGGGACAGGAGAACTCGCTTGTGGATTGGCCCTTGCAGGAGCAAATGTTACAGCAATAGATTTTTCTTCAACATCAATAAAAAAAGCAAAAAAAACTGCAAAAAGATTAGGGACAAACGTGCTTTTTAAAGAAAAAAATATCCTTGAATTCTCCTCTAAACAAAAATTTGACGTTATAGTAGCACTAGGAAGCTTGCATCATACAATTAACGCAAGAAAAGGATTCAAAATCGCGGCAAAACACGTAAAAAAGAAAGGGATTATCATTGTAGGTTTGTACAACAAGTATTCAAGAGCAAGACACAGAATGAAAAGATTTCTTTTATGGCTTTTTTGCGGAACAAACATAGAAAAACGAATCTCTTTTGGGAAAAAATGGTTTAAGGGAAACGAAGCAAAGTCATGGCTGGCTGATAAATATGGACAGGTACATGAAAGCTACCACTCAATAAGAGAGGTACTCAATTGGTTTTGCGAAGAAAAAATTGATTTTTTAGAATCATATCCTAAATACAATACTCCAACGATTGACGAAGTACTGTGGTTTGTTAAAAGAAAAAATGCTTTCTTCGTCATGATAGGTAAAAAAAGATAATTTACAAAAAAAAGTTATTCACAAAAAAACGCATCAAAGTTAATGCAGAATTAGTACACAAAAAGATTTTTTGGTGTATCTTTCATACAGCAAAAAACTATGAACCTTTAATAAGAACAAACCCCAATATACAATCGCATGAGAAGAATTGTCATGTAGCACGAACAGGATCAAGGGGAGCACAGCCTAACCCGGAAAGGGTAAACCCCAACAGTGTTTATTGTATGTGTAACCCCTTGACTCCTAAAACGTGTATTTTTAGAAAAATAATTTAGAAATTTCTTTTTTTAATAAAAACATTCTTTTTTAGCAGTTGTTCATTAATTTAATATTTTTTCTCTTCCGCAAAAAGAATTTAAACACAAAAGAATCAATTATATTATTGAGGTGTTTTAATGGAAAAAGTAATTGTTTATTCTACGGCGACTTGCCCCTATTGTGTAATGGCAAAGGACTGGCTAAAGCAACACAAAGTCGATTTTAAAGATTATAATGTTGGAGCGGACCAAGAAAAAGCAAGAGAAATGATTCAAAAAAGCGGACAAATGGGTGTTCCTGTACTTGACATTAACGGCAAAGTAATAATTGGTTTTGACAAACCCGCAATAGAAGAAGCGTTAAAGAAAAATAAATTGATGTAAACACTAGCGCGGGCATAACAGGGGCAAAAAAGCTCGCGGAAGAAGACAAAAAAGAAGAATTATACTTTTTATATACTTTTTATATTTTTCCGCTTAAGAATTTTTGGTAAACCATACTTAAGGCAAGGACTATTCCTAAAAATACCCACCAATCGCGAGTCAAATCAACAGTAACTAAATTGAATACCTGCATTACAAAAGCAAAAGCCAATAAAGCAAGCCACCACAAAAGCCCAAAAACAATTGCTCGCTTCCACCAATTTTCAAGCAAGCTCTTAAGACCGGAACGCTGATGACTAAATCTTTTTTTTACGTTTTCTTCATCCACTTCGCCATCAAAATCCTGATCCAAATCAGTATCTACTTGTTCATCGCCCTGCACATCACTTTGCTCATCAAATTCAGCATTAGCGCCACCGTCATAATCGCCTTGCTTATCATCAAGCGAATCATCATCAATGTCAGCCAATTCTTTTTCTTGCTGTCTTTTTTTTATATAACGACTTTTTCTTGAATCATAAACAGGTTCTTCTTTTTCAGGTGAATCATAACCTCTTGCAGGAAACTTCTTATCAGAAGAAATGTAAACCGGCCGCTCAACAATAAAAGTTTTTACCCTAACTTCTTTTTCTTTAGGCCTAGCTATTCTTTCAATTGAGCCCAAAAAGGAGTCCCTCTTTTTTGCCACAGGCCTAACACGCACAGCTTGCCGTGCGGGGGCTCTTTTCTTTTTAGATTTCTTCATTGCCATGACAACTAATGAGAAAAAGAGATATATAATAGTTGCGGAGCAAAGCAAAATCGACATAGAAGTGGCTGGATTAGCTAGCTTCTTGTATTAATTGCACAAATATTTCGCCAAAGAACTCGTTCTGGTAAGCCAATACTTTTCCGCTGTTCATTAAGAAAAGCACTGGAAGGAAAGTGTCAACCAAACCATCAACACTGTTCTCGTCAAGTAAGTCCTTAAACAAAACTACTCCTTGAGAGTCAACTTTCTTTTTTATTAAATCCAAAACTGAACCCATTTTTTCTTCAATACTTGTTGAATCAAAATTAATTTCCATTCTCGGAATAATACGAGCAGCATTTTTTTTCGGACTTGTTCTGTGAATAATGTCTTCAATGCTTGATACAAGTTCGTCAAGAGTTATTTTTCCTTCTCTAAAAGAACGATTAGCAACTAAATCAGGAATTTCCCCAAGCATCATTGCTCTTTGTTCAGGAGTAAGTTTTTCTTTTTCATCCACATCATCAAGAGAACTTAAACGCAAATACTTGCTTTTTGTTTTCACTAAAATTGCGCACGCAAGAATAGCATTTGCAGGAACACGCAAATTATTAGTTTCTAACTCATTTATTTTTACTAAATATTTTTCTGCCAAAACAACTACATCAATATCCCAAGGATTCATTTTTTCTGTTTCAACCAAATCCAGTAAAATGGTTTTCCACGCAGGCTGATCAATTAAGTCAACTAAATCCATTTTTGAGTAGTCGCGCTCATACACTGTTTCTTCAACAATTTCTTGAGCAGGAGAAACAACAGGCGCTATAGCGTCGCTGTCGCTATCAATCTTAATAGTACTAGGTTTAGGCATAATAGTTAAAGCTTTGAGGAAGTTTATAAGAATTACGAGAAAAAAAGGCTAAAATGGCTTTATTTCAGCAAAAAAGCCAAGAAAGGATTAAATACTGGTTTTTCCTAATAAAAACAGGTGGTGTTGTTGGAGCGAACAAAAACAGGTATCCCAGGACTTGACGAATTATTAGGAGGAGGAATCCCTCAAGGAAGTAATGTGCTAGTAGCCGGAGGAGCAGGAACCGGAAAAACAATTCTTTCAACACAATACTTATACAACGGAGCAACTCAATACGGCGAAGCAGGATTATTTGTTACGCTTGAAGGAAATGTTAAAGACATTGCATGGAACATGGAAAGCTTTCAATGGAATATTAAAGCACTACAAGACAAAAACATGTTAACTATTTATAGATTAAATTTAGGTTTTTTAAAAGAAAAAACTTCTCTTGAAGAAAAAATAGAAGAGCAATTAGCTGAAATAGAAAAAGAAGTTCAAGAAATAAATGCAAAAAGATTAGTTGTTGATTCAACAACAGTATTTGGAGCATACATAGAACCAAGCATGCTAAGAACAACTTTGTTCCAATTTTGCGACAGACTAAAAACAATTGGTTGCACCACTCTGCTAACATCAGAAACTCAACCAACAAAAACAACGTTCTCAGCATTCGGTGTTGAAGAATTTGTTGCTGACGGAATATTTGCTTTATATTTCTCTCCTCCAAACAGAAGCTTTTTCATAAGAAAAATGCGCGGAACACAACACGACAAAAACCCGCACCCAATGGACATAAATCCAAAAGGAATAGAAATCAAATCAAAAGACAATATATTGTGGGAAGCAATTAAGTAATTGCGAGCAATAAAGTAATTGTAGACAATCAAATAGAATTATAACTTTTTTGCTTCCGCAAGTATTTTCTTAAACATTGGATAAAATTCATTAAGTTCTGCTTTACATAAATCCAAAGACAAGATAGAATACTTTTCATCAATTTTATACTCAATTTGATTTATTATATAATTCAAATCACCGCGATCAGATACTGCAAGAATTTTTGCATAAGCAATAAAACCCCGCGGATGCAAAAATTTGTAGCAATCAGCATTTGCACAAATTTCAGATTCTATGCAAGAAAATGGAACAACTTTATGATGCGCTTCAATACAATTTAATATTTTTAACTTGTCGTCATCACGTAGATCATATCCTTCTAAAAAAACTTTGGCAGCTTTTGAGCTCTCAATAACATGCTCAGAAAGCTTTCCATTTTTTAGACACTCAGGAAGCTTTAAGTCCATTAAAATTGTTCCAAGCAAAACAACATCTTTATCAGCATTGAGTTTTGTAGCTATTTCTTGTCCTTTCATACAAGCTAACTCAAAAATATCCAACGTAGGAGAACCAAACTTTTCCATTTCTTGCAAAGCATAGTTTCTTGCATCTTCAATTATCGTCTTTTCCACGCAACCACTATTCCTTCAAAACTTTTTTATCAATTATTTCAAATGCTCTGCGAACACTTTCTTCCATTGGCGGGTTGCCGTCAAAAGAAACAAGCAAACCTTTCTTCTCATAGAACTCAATTAAGGGAAGGGTTTTTTCAACATAGGTCTTGAATCTTGATCTAACAACTTCTTCTTTATCATCCTCTCTTTGAGTTAATATTGATCCGTCAACATCACATTTTCCTTCAACTTGAGGAATCATTCCAACACTGATTTTATTGTAAATTCTTTTACAAACCGGACAAGTCAATCTGTTGCAAATTCTCTCAACAACTTTTTCTTCAGTAACATCAATATTTACAACCAAAGAAAGTTTTTTTTCAAGCCCAGCTAAAAGAACATCAAGCTCTTCTGCCTGCGCAAGAGTTCTTGGAAAACCGTCTAAAACAAAACCATTATGTACATCATCTTTTGACAATCTTTCTTTTAATAATTTTACAGTGGTTTCATCATCAACATATTTTCCTTGTTCAAGTAATCCCTTAATTCTTTTTCCTTCTTCTGAATCTTCTTTCGCTTTTGCACGAAACAAATCCCCTGTAGAAATCTGAACAACCCCATAATGCTCAACTGCTTTTTGCGCCACAGTTCCTTTTCCTGCACCAGGAGCCCCTAAAAAAATCAAATTCAAAACCATTTTATACTCACCAATAAAATAAAAACAAAAACAATTTAAAAAACCTCGCAAAAGTTGTCCAACAAATTGAGTCTAACTATTAGTTCAGAACCTTAATGTCAAATACTACTTGTTCTTTTGTCGGAGAGAATTGTCTGACCCTTGCTTTTCTAATAATTTCAACTTTTCTCTTTGCTTTCATTGCCGCGTCAAGAATTTGTTTTTCTGGAGTAGCATAATCTTCTTTCACTACAATTTCGTAAAAATGAATTACTCCTTTTGGTTTAATGCAATGAAAAGCTTCTTTTAGAAATTGACACCCTGTGTGAGGCAAGGGCATTGCAATTCTGTCAAACATTCGCTTGAATTTTTTGTAAACTTTCTTCACATCACCCTTAATGAAAACACCTTTTTCTTTTCCTTTAACGCAGCCTTTGTTTACTTTATTTAGTTCAGCATTTTTAACTGCAAATTTGTGCGCAACAGGATTTAGTTCAATTGCAACAATTTTTTCTGCCTTAGAGTTTTTTGCAAAAATAATCGGATAAGGCCCAACTCCGCTAAACCACGCACCAACAACTTCACCTTGAGCAATTAAAGAAGCAATTCTTGTTCTTTCCCCTCCAAGCCGAGGAGAAAAAAACACTTTCCCTAAAGGAACTAAAAAGTTACAACCACTTTCTTTGTAATTCGCAATTGTTTGTTTTTTTCCCGCAATAATTTTCACTTTTTGAACTCTATACTCCCCTTCGTGATTGCTCTCAATAGAACAAACAGTTTCAAATCTAGGATTTAACTCAATCAAAGTTTTTCCAATTAGTTTTTTGCACTTAGATAATTCTTTAGGAATTTCAATAACAGCAATATTGCCAAAAGAATCATACGCTCCTGTAGCAAATTGCTTTTCTTTTTTAGGGAGTTTTATTTGCAACGCTTCTTTTAAGTTCATAAAAACACAAAATAATGTTGGTTGAAAACAATTAAATAATCATTCAACACTCATCAGTCATGGACATAAATCAAATTATTACTGATTATTTCATAAAACCAATAATAAGTCCAGAAACGCAAGGATACAATTTAGTGAACACAACTGTTTACATTGCCCTACTTGTAATTGCTTGCGCAGTTATTTACAAAATACTAAGTAAAAAAGTTGTTTTTGATTCAAAATTTTTCACTAGCATTATCCCTTACATTTTATTTGGGATATCAATGCGGGTAATAATGCATCAAATAGAGGCAGGACTTTTAGTTATCCCTTTGATAAGCAAAACTGCTAGCCCATTAGAATTTGGTTTTTGGTTTTTTACGCCAGGAATATGGATTCTTACATTTGCTCTTGTAACAATTGGTCTCCTTATTGGAGAGGTTTGGAAAAAATTAAAATTGGAAAGAGTATTTTGGTTTGGTGTTTTAGTTACCGCAACGCCTTTGCTTTTTAATTTATCAAGATTTAATAATTGGCTTTGGTTTATTGCAACCGCTGTTTTAATTATTGCGATTTCTTACATTGTTTGCTATGCAATAAACAAATTCACAAAGTACAAAATATTTTCCGACAAAACAAATTACTTTATTGTTTTAGGACAAGCGATTGATGGAATTGCTTCCGCAACAGCAATTGCTTTTTTTGGTTTTTCCGAACAGCACGTTGTATCAAATTTTGTTATAAATATACACCCCGCGCTTTTTGCCGCAATAAAAATTTTATTAGCAGTTCTTATTTGCTGGAGCCTTGATGATTATTTAAAAGAGCAAATAGAAAAACTTTCAAAAAACCCTGAAAAATTAAAAGAAAGGAAAAACATTATTGGATTCGTGAAAGTAATTATTGCAATTCTTGGATTCGCAACGGGACTTGCAAGTTTATTCAAATTAGGTTTAATATAAAAAAGAAAATTACTTTAATTAACCTTTTCGCGCAAATCGATTATTTATTTCAATAACCCCTGTTTCTGGGTTAGTTAAATCTTGATATATTAACCGCACTGAATATTCATTAAAACTCCTTATCCTCTTAACAGAAGGGCGCGTAGGGGCAAGCGTACGTATAATTTTGCGATAATCAGAATAAACCAAACTAACGACCTCCTTTCCGGATGAGGCAGACTTTTTTTCTAGAGCCGCAACTATAGCATCAGCAATTGTAGCTCGCTCAGCATCTCCCGAATATTTTCTCCCAATCCACGCCCTAACTTTGGGCAAAGGAAGTTTAAATGCATGACTTATTTGGGGGGGGACTTCTCGCTTAGCAGGTACTGCAACTACACGCGCTTTGGGTCTTGATTTAGGTAACGCTCTTCTAACCTTCTCCTTTTCTCTTCTTGAAGAAATGAGTATTTTACGTCTACGAAAATGCGCTAAAAGATTATCCATTGCACCCAAATGAAAAAATTGTGCTCCTTGTACATTACGAGTCGCAAGACCTAGTTTAATTGCGTGAAACAACGCTTGCCTTGTTCTAAAAGGCCCATGTTCGTTAAGAACCTTAACAGCGGAAAAAGCAATAAGTCTTCTCTGAAGACTCATCTCTATTTTCCTAATTCGCTCGACTGCATTTGGAGCTGGACGCAAAGAAAGATTATTTGTCCTTGGCCCCTTTCCTGAAGGACGCTTTAAAAGAACATTTCCCCAAAGATGTACCCCTCCATCGAAGGATTTTTTAACCATAATAAAACATAATCATAAACAGCTATTAAAACATTTCCAATCAAGCCATTATTGATAATATGCTCTATTTAATTGGAATCGGACTAAAACCTGCGCAAATAACTCTAGAAGCGATAGAATCCGCAAAAAAGTGCGGGCAGCTTTTTTTAGAAGGATACACTTCAGAGTACGCTCAAGGAAGTCTTGAAGAACTAACCCAAATGCTTGGAAAAAATGTTGTTGTTTTGGGAAGAAAAGGGGTTGAAGAACAATTCGAGTCAGCACTACTTTCAGCAACAAGCAATGATATTGGTTTACTTATAATAGGAAATGCCCTGACCGCAACAACACACATCCAATTAATTCTTGACGCAAAAGAAAAAGAAATCAAGTTCAAAGTAATTCCAGGAATATCAATCACAAACAC
>CAZPWC010000004.1:0-9368 GCA_964590155.1 uncultured archaeon | reverse complement strand
TTGACAAAAAGACTCCGGATATGGTTTACTTCGAAACACTATCGCAGAAACAGGACTTGACGAATACAAATTCGGTCGAACAATAACACTATGCTACCCTTCCGAAGGATACTCTCCTGAAAGTTTTTACAAACAACTACAAGAAAACCAAAAAGTTGGCCTACACACGCTTTGTTTACTTGACATAAAAAAAGACGAAAAACCACAAAGACTAATGAATTGCGTAGAAGGAATAGAAATAATTGAAAAAATAGCCAAAAAGAAAAAAGACAAAACAAAATTTACTTACATCGCTCTGCTCGGAATGTCTTCAGAAAGACAAAAAATAATTGCTGGAAAGAAAAAAATACTTGAAGAAAAACAAATGCTTGCAATTTACCCACAAACACTTATCATAACAGGAAAATTAAATGAAAAAGAAAATGAGTGTTTAGAAAAACTGCACAAGTGATATTATGACAGGGAAAAAAGCAGAACAAAATAAATCCAAGAAAGACTTAGAAGACCAACTTTCCGCAAAAGTTGAAAAGTATGAATCACTAACAAAAAAAGCATTAGAAGAAATAAAACTAAAAAAAGATTTAAGCCAAAAAGAACTGTCAGTGGCAGAAGACTTTTTGAAAATGGCTCAAAACTATTTTAATGATGCAAAATATTACAAAGAAAAAGGCGAATTACTAATTTCTTTAGCTGCTTTTTCTTATGCACACGCTTGGCTTGATGCAGGGGTAAGAGCCCGCCTTTTTGAAGCAACGGACGACCAGTTATTTACTCTCCCTTAAAAAAACAACAAAATAGCCTTTCAAAACAAAACAAAAATATTTATATACTCGAAAAAGCACCTTTAGTGTATGAGTTTTAGAAAATCAGTATTCGCTATTCTTGCAGGAGGGCTTGCTTTTTTAGTAATACAAACCCTAATTTCAAGCACAATAATTCAAACTTACTTTCCATATGATATTTTAACAATCGGGGGAATGCGACAGGCAGCAGACCCTCTAATGATTTTGTTTTTCTTACACTCTTTTGTTTTAATGATTGGAGCAGTAATACTTTACCCAATATTAAAACTCACAGGAACCGCTCTACAAAAAGGAATGAGACTAGGGGCACTAATGTGGCTTGCTTACTCTGTTCCTTCAAGTTATATTGTTTATACTTCAATGACTTACCCTGTAGGATTTTACCTTGAAAGCTTTGTGTTTTCTTTCGCATCATGGGTAGTTGCAGGAATTATAATTGCTAGAACAATTGAAGAGAAAGCAATTAAAGCAGAACCAAAAACTAAACACAAAAGAAAAAAGTAAGTATTAAATAACCTAAAACACTACTTTAGTCATGTCAGTTTATGGACCAAAATTAGAGTTGCCTGAAGTAAAGGTGCCCGAAATCGGATTAAGCCCGAAAATGCTTGTAGGGATAATCCTACTAATCGCAATAGTTCTAATTGGTTTTGTTGCAGTACCTCAATTTTTAGATTCACTTAACCCAGCAGTACAAGTATCTTGGGCAAATAACCCTCTTGACTTAAAGGATAACCCAACCACCCCCGCAGAACTTACTGTCACATTAACAAATATAACAAAAGAAAAAGCCGATCTGAGTTTTGAAGTGATAACTGATTCGGAAGAAATATTTATTTTTTGCCCGTACAATTCTTTCCCAAATGTTGAACCCAAAAACAGCAGAAAAACAACTTGTATTGTGCGAAGAAACCCTGACTCAGTAATATTTACAGGAACCTACAACTTGACAATAAAATCAACCCTGGGCGAAGTTGGAACCACTCTTGAAGTTAAAACAAAATAGCTAAACAAATACTTTTCTTGATTTCTTTTCTAGCAGAACACTTCCGTTTAGTTATTAAATAATTATCACTAAATTGTTTTATGGTTTCTTCAACTGATTATGATTCTTACCTTGCAAGAAAAACCGCTTCGCTTATTAGAGAAAACTTTCCAGACCGCGGAGTAACAAATCTTTTGATAATTCAGTGGGGGAAAAAATGGGCAAGAAAATTAGGGCACATCAAACCACTAAAAAATGAAAACAAACACGACCCAAATTATGGTTCAATAATTGAAATAAATTCCATCCTAAAAAGCAATGCTGTTCCGGAATATGTTCTTGATTATGTTTTAATGCACGAATTAACGCACTACTTTCAAGGATTTGGAAGCAATCATGAAAGAAAAGGAAAACACCCCCACAAAGGCGGACTAGTTGACAAAGAACTTGAAAGATTGGGTTGGGGAGAAATAATGCAAAAATCCGAGAAATGGTTAAAAGAAAACTGGGGACAAATCTTGACTCAAAACAACTTAAGCCCCTACGCAAAAAAGAAAAGAAGAAAAATATTCAGAATACTAAATTTTTTCGGCTAGATTTTTTCGCTTGAAAAAAAGGCCAATGCCTGACAAGAAATTCTTTCTAAAAAACTATTTCTTTTTTATTTTTTTTCTTCTACCGCCGATTTTGCCTCTTTGCTTAGCCGATTTTTTTAAAGGATAATTTGTTCTAAGATACAACAATATTTTGTCTTTAAAACTTGATAAATAAGTTCTTCTAAAAGTTGCTGCAGCAGCAGGAATATGCCCTCCGCCACGACCATCTCTTGCACCATTAACAGCAAACGCAGATACTTCTCCACAATTAATCTTAAAGTCACTCCTTCGTAAAGAAGCGCCAACCATAAAACCATGATCCTCATAAATCATCAAAGTTTTGTTCGGAATATCTTTTGAAAGCAAAGTGCTTAATTTTGAACGAAGACGCGGTTTTGTTTCATAAAAATAAATCTCCGCATCCTCAATGTAAGTAGCTTCGCGAAAAAACCTTTGCCTTTCCTGCTCAAGAAGATCGTCAAACTCTTTTTTCGATTCAGCAAACCAAGAGGCAAATAAGTCAGTTGGGCTTTTTGCAGAACACAAAAAATCAAACAAATCATGTATCTTATCATTATGGTAAGCGACAACACAGGCAGTTATTCCTGCAAGATCATCCATTTGTTTTTCTGACAAAGAATGCTTTTTTCTAACTTGCTTTAAAAAAGAAGCCCATTCCTTAAAAGAAAAATCCCCAATCACACCGATAGCGCAAATCCAATCAATTCCGCCAAACAAATCAAAAACCATTTTTGAAGCAGGATAATGTGACGGCTCAACTTTTGAAAAATCCCACGGTTTTATTTTTAAGAAATCAAAAAAAGCATTAGTAACATCTAGCTCCTGATGGTGGTCAATAATTAAGCACTTCCCTGTATTTTTTCCAACTTCTTTTAATACATCAGAAATAAAAGTTTCATTCAAATCCAAAAAAACTGTTCGGTCAAAAATGTTCCTCAAGAAAGAAGAAAAAAAGTTAGCTATCTTTGTATTGTGGTCATAGAAAAAAGTTTTTGTTTCACAGCCGCTCATCTCTAAAAATAAACGCATTTGCACCGCAGCAGTTAAACCATCTTCATCATTATCACAAACAATAGCCACTTTCATGCCCGGCTCGATTGACAAAAAATCAAAAACCTCTCTTTGTACAGCAACTAACGACTTCATACCCACCAGCTTCTTTTAGTAAATAGACAACGAAAAACACCTTTTTATTACTTAGCATACTAACGATAATTAACAAAACCGCGTTTTTTGGTGAAAGAATGGCTGAAAAGAAACAAGACACCCCTCAAGCAAACAAAAAAGACTTCCAATTTGAGCTAGCCAAATACCTTGCTGAAAAAGACTATGTATATGGCCCAGAACCCGAACTATATGGCCCAATTGCAGGTTTTTACTCTTACGGATTAAATGGAAAAGCAATGAAGAATAAGCTAGAAAATGAGATAAGAAAAGTCTTTACCCGAAATGGTTTTTTTGAAGTAGAGTTTCCTCTAATCACTCCTGAAATTATTTGGGAAGCAAGCGGACACCTAAAAGGGTTCAATGACCCAATCATTATGTGCTCAAAATGCAAAGCTTCATTTCGCGCAGATAAATTGATTGAAGAACAAACAGGAACCGCGGCTGATCACTTCAAAGATGCCGAACTAATAAAAACAATCGAAGAAAAAAAAGTTTTGTGCCCAAACTGCAAAGGGAGATTAATTTCTGAAATAAAAAGACAAAGCTTAATGATGAAAACAACAATAGGAAGCGATGTTACAGCGTACTGCAGACCAGAAACAGCAACAACAACATACCTTCCATTCAAACACTATGTTAATTTTTTTAGAGGAAAGTTACCCTTCACTGTTTTCCAAATAGGAAAAGCCTTTCGAAACGAGATAAGTCCAAGACAACACTTATTACGACAAAGAGAATTTACTCAAGCAGAATCACAAATGTTTTTGAGCAAAGAAATGAAAATAAATTTTCCATGGTTTGATAAAGCAAAAAAAGATTCACTGCCTTTATGGACTGAAGAAATGCAAAAAAGCGAAAAGAAATGGGCAATGATTTCTTTAGAAGACGCAATGAAAAAGAAATATTTGAAAAACAAAGCTTACGCATGGAACTTATGGTTGAGTTATGAAATAATAACTTCTTTAGGCATTCCACAAGAAAAAATAAGATTTAGACAACACCACACGGATGAACGCGCATTTTACTCTGACGACACATGGGATTTAGAAATCGAACTAAATTCTTTCGGATGGGTAGAAATGGTGGGAATAAGCGACCGAACAAATTATGATTTAACACAACACGCAAAGTACTCAAAACAAGAACTCAATGTAAGAACTGAAGATGGAAAAACGTTTGTTCCTGACGTTATAGAAATTGCTTTCGGAGTAGATAGACCATTTTACGCGTTACTTGATATTGCTTTCTTTAGAAGAGAAACTGATTCGCAAAGAACGGTTCTTTCTCTACCAGCAAAAATGGCTCCAATAGAAATAGGAGTGCTCCCATTAGTAAAAAAAGACGGATTGCCAGAAAAAGCAGAAGAAGTAATGAACGAATTAAAAAACTTTAAATGTTATTATGATGAATCAGCAAGCATAGGAAAAAGATACTCACGACTTGATTCAGTGGGAACACCTTTTTGCGTGACAATAGATCACGACACACTAAAAGACGATGCAGTAACAATAAGAGAAAGAGATTCGTTAAAACAAGAAAGAGTTAAAATAAAAGAACTAAAGAAAAAATTTAGTGAATTGCTCCAGAAAGAATAAAAGCTCAAAGAGCATTATTAAGAATAAATTTTGTTGGTGAAAACATGGATAAAAGAGAAATGCTAAGAAAAAAATTAATTAGAAGAACTGAACGCAAAATTGAAGAAAAAATGGCTGGCCCTGAAATTCACATAATAAAAGCAGTAAATTTGCTTACAGATCTTGACGCTGTTGCTAACTTGATGAAAGAAAATCTTGAAGATTGGCGGAAAAAAATGCCAAAAGACGAAGCAAGAATAGCTTTCCTTGAACTTGAAAAAAACTCTGCAAGAATTGATGAAGAAAGAAAAAGAACAATGGTTTATATTGAAACAGAAATTGCAAAAGAACTACCTAAATTCACAAAACTAGCTACCCCTCTTGTTGCAGCAAAATTACTTGCATCAGCAGGCTCTAAAAAAGACTTATGCTTTGCACCATCCTCAACAATACAAGTACTGGGTGCAGAAAAAGCGCTATTTGCGCACCTAAAAAAGAAAGGAAAATGCCCAAAACACGGTCACATATTTAATCACCCCGACATACAAAAAGCACCGCGCGAAAAAAGAGGAAAACTTTCAAGAAAATTAGCAGGAAAACTATCCATGGCACTAAAACAAGACTACTTTGCAAAGAAATAGAAAACCAAAAAACTAAATAGAAAATAATATAACTACATTTAGTCTCAATATGTCATGGACTTTTACTTATCTTCTTATAGGTTAGGCAAAAAAACCAAAGCACTAAAAAAAATGATTCCAAAAAATAAAAAAATGGCATATATATCAAATGCTCTTGATTATTCAAAGGACTACGAGAGGAGAAAAAAAAGGGAGAATACACACATTAGACAATTAAAAAAAATTGGATTTGATGCAGAAATTCTTGATTTACGAGAATACTTTGTTAAAAAAAACGCCTTAAAAAAGAGAATTAAAAAATACGGCGCCATATGGGTCGGCGGAGGAAACACTTTTGTTTTAAGACAAGCAATGAAACTAAGCGGTTTTGATAAAATATTTAAAAAATTGCTCAAAAATAAAAATATTTTTTATGGCGGCTCAAGTGCAGGAATATGCATACTCGCAAAAAATATGAAAGGAGTTGACTTCGTTGATAACCCCAAAGCAAAGCCTTACGGGAAAAAAATAAAAACAATTTGGGAAGGATTAGGCGTTCTTGATTATCTTCCTGTCCCTCACTACAACTCAAACCACAAAGAATCAAAAGCCATTGACAAAGTTGTAAAGTACTGCATAAAAAACAAAATACTTTTTAGGGCTTTGTGCGACGGCGAAGTAATAATTATAAAAAACGGCAAAGAGAGTGAAAATTAATGCAACAATTATTTGATGGAATTTTTTCCGACGGAAAAGGCATTTACACAAAAAACCTTTTACCTGGAAAAAGAGTTTACGGCGAAAAACTTGTTCAGGAAAAAGGAACTGAGTTTAGGGAATGGAATCCTTATCGGTCAAAGTACTGCGCTGCAATAAAAAAAGGACTCAAACAAAGCATTTTCTCTAAAGGAGCAAAGATACTATACCTCGGCTCGGCAGAAGGAACAACAATAAGCCACGTCTCAGATATTGTTGGAAAAGAAGGAGAGATTTACGGAGTTGACCTTTCAGAAATAGCAATGATGAAATTAATGAAACTAAGTGAGGCAAGAGAAAATATTTATCCAATTTTAGCAGATGCGAACAATACAAAGGATTATACTGAATTTTTAGAGGAAAAAGTTGACGCAATGTTTCAAGACATTTCCCAACGCAACCAAGCCGAAATATTTTTGAAAAATGCTTGCTTTTTGAAAAAAAGAGGATTAGGCGCTCTTTCGCTAAAAACAAAAAGCGTTGCACAAGAAAAACAAAAAGAAGAGGTTTTGGCGCAAGAAAAAAAGATTCTCGAGAAAGAATTTGAAGTACTTCAAGTAATAAACTTAGAACCTTACGAAAAAGAACATTACCTAATATTAATGAGAAAGAAGTAAATGTGTTGGGACTTTTATGATACGAAAAGGAAGGACATGGAAAAAATTTTCCGGACGGGCAATTCGTGTGCAAGACTCTGCCGCAACTGAGACAAAAATTAGTCAGCGAATTAGAAGACTAAGAACTGAAGGAAACCATAAAGAAGCAAATCTTGTCGAGACCAGATTTATTAAAAACTTATTGGAGAAAAACGCGCAAACCATTCAAATGGCTGAAAAAAAAGGAAGAAATGCAGCCCCGTTAATTGCTACAGCTGAAAATTTGCGTGCTAGATTAAAACAACTTGAGGAATTAAAATGAAAGAAAAAAAAGAAGCAAAGAATGAGCTTTTGCGAAAAGCAATTCACTTAACTTTTGGTGCACTTATCCTAATTTTAATCAGCTTCGGCGGAACAGAAACAAGCGCAGTAATAATTGCTCTTTGCTTACTTGCAGGAATTTTTATATCATTTGGAATAATACGAGGACATAATTTTTTCCATTTAAACAAAATAATTCTCACTGTGGAAAGAGAAAATGAAAAAAACTTTCCCGGAAAAGCGGCTGTCCTTTTTTTTGTTTCAGCACTAATCCTTTTAATTTTCTTTAAAGATAATCCGACAATAATTCTTGCCGCACTAAGTGTACAGGTTTTCGCCGATTCAGCCGCGGCACTAATTGGAAAAAGATTTGGAAAACACAAAGTGCTTGGCAAAAAAACAATAGAAGGAAGTTTGTCATGCCTTGTTGTCGCATTTATTTGCATTAATTATTTTTATCCAACAAACATTGCTTTAATAGCAGCAATAATAGCAACAATAATAGAAATGCTTCCTTTTGATGATAATTTGTGGGTTCCACTCATTACAGCGGCTGCAATAAAATTATTGGTGTAGAGCACAGATTTTTACAAAAGGACTGTAGTCGTTCGTAATAGTACAAGAAAAAAAAGGGCTCTTTTAAGCAAATTTCATTAAATTCATTGAAAAACAATTAAAAGCTTCTCTTGCAAGAATTTAGTACTAAAGAGCCTGTAGCCGAATGGATAAGGCGCCGCACTCCTAAGGCGGAGACTCTGGGTCCGATTCCCAGCAGGCTCGCTCTAAAATCGACAAGGAAAAAGTATATTAATTTAGATGAAGGAAGATAGTTATGGCTAAAAGATTTTACAATGGGAGACTTTCCCCAACATTAAAAGGGCACGTTAAACAAATAGAAGCAGAACAAACGCTCAGAAAACGATTATTCCCAGATAATAGAACAAGCGTCCAGGAAAGGACTGAAACCTTAGCTATTGCAATTGATACCGCAAGAAGAGGAAACAATAGTTTATTTTTATTACAAAAATGGGCACTAAAAAATAAAATCGGAACAACCTCTCCAGAAATTGCCACCCTAAGAGATCATCTACTGCAAGCAAAAAATCCCACTGATGTTAGAGCTGAGCTAATAAGAGTACTAAAAATTAAACCAGAGCAATTAGCTGAACTAGATGATTGGTTAAAAAAAGTAGCTGAAGCAAATAAAACACAAAAAGAGATGATTAACTTTTTTGGAAAAGGTGGAACGGGCACAAAAATAAAAAGAGTTGGAGTAAGAGGCGGAAAAGTAGTCGGATACACTCGCGGTAGCGGGCCATATGATGACTGGGTTAGAAGACGCACAGGAAAAGAAACGGCACCACTTGACCGTCCAAAAAAATAAATACTTTGTTTGAATTAAGCAAAAGAATTCAAAAATAACTGTCGTAAAAATACTCTCCACAAAGTGACAGTTGTCGAAACCCTTTTTAATTGGTTTGACAACATTTAGTGCATGGACAAATTGGAAATGACTATCGCAGGAGAAATAACTCTTTCTAGCGACCCTGGCGGTTCAATGAAAAAATGGCGAGAAATATTTGCCGTACACCAAACAGAACTAGCAACACATTTGAAAGTTTCATCCTCAACAATTTCTGATTATGAAGGGGGACGAAGAAAAAATCCTGGAATAAATGTTGTTTCAAGATTTGTTCACGCGCTAATTGAAATGGACAAAACCCGCGGAGGAAAGGTAGTAAAACAATTAGAAAAAGATTTTAAAACAGATGAAGCAAAAGCATTTGACAGCCACGAATTTTCTTCAGGAATAAAAGCGGTTGATTTTGTAAAAAAAATAAGCGGAAACATTGTATGCTTGCCCCACAAATTAAAAGAAGAACAAGTATTTGGTTACACAATAATTGATTCAATCAAAGTAATACTAGA
>CAZPWC010000003.1:19401-62003 GCA_964590155.1 uncultured archaeon | reverse complement strand
GAACACAACACACTACAGACGTTACTGACATTGATGAATTTAGTTATCAAGAATTCTTGCATTTAGATTCGGCTGTGGTTCTACAAGACATAGCTGATGGAGTTAATCCTGGAGAAATTTTGTTAGAAATACCATCAGGTGGATTAGTATACGAAATAAAATTCTTAGAACCAATTCCTTTTGGAGAAGAAAGAACAATAAGTTTCATGGGAAAGAAATACAAAGTAGTTGAATCATCTCCAACAAAAATTGTTTTAATAGAAATTCCAACAACATCACTAGCACTAAATGGTACTGGGGTAGGAACCGGACAAATAGTACGACCCCCTGTTCCAACGCGCGATGGTAATGTGTGTGACCCTCCTTTTGTAGGCCCATGCCCTGCTGGAACGACACAAACTTCTTGTGGCTGTGAATAAAAGAACTAATTATAAATCAAAAAAAATAATTCAATTTTATTGCTGTTCGTGTATGCCTCTAAAAAGACAATTAATTTTTATAGTACTTTAACCCTAGTCATAGCATGCAAAAAGCTGTTGTCGGACTGGTTGTTTTAGCATTAATTCTTCTTTTATTCGGCTGCACTGCATCTTCTTCTCTTGACGAGGTAGCAAAAAAGAATCCACAAGTTAAAGAGTTTTTAGAAAGTCACCCTGATGCGCAAATATCTATTCGTCCTTACACTTTTGCTGACCTGCAAAATGATTCTGATTTGAGTACACTTGGTTGTAGTTCGGATATGCTAATAGATGCTTATTATCTAGCTACGATCGAGGATGCTAACGCTACTTACAAAGCGTTATTTGATAAAGCAAATATGAATCTTGCTTGCGGAGTAGTAAAAAATCACCCTGTTTCTTCTCCAGCCAACACAAACCCAAACCTTTCAGAAACAAATAATACACAAAAAACTACACCTACACAAAAACCAGGCACAACTATCACAAATCCTTGCAACAGCATTGATGAAATAATTACGTGCAACTCTAACGAAACTTGTGTAGAGGAAATAATTGCTACCTACAGAGACATTAATTATAACTGTGGGTGCAGCAAGTGCACTGCTATTGCAACAAACAATCAAACGCAAACATGCGCTGAAACTTGGTTTTGCGGAGATTGGGGTGCTTGCGAGGATAACTCACAAACAAGGACTTGTATTGAAATTAATGAGTGTGGCACAATAGTAAACAAACCCACTGAACAACAAGAATGCGAAAGTCAACAACCAGTAGGTTTGATATTGTATTATGATTTTGATGAAGAGTACTTTGCGGGAGGAAAAATAACTGACAAAGCAGGCGATTATAATGCAACAAGAGTTACTCTAAACCCTTATGGAAGCGACACCTCTCAAGGGGTAAAAGGAAATGCTCTAAATATGCGAGGCGAACCAACATTTAATGAATACGGAACTGTCACTTCCTCTAAATATTATTATGGAAACAATTATTGGAAAACCCCATCAAATCCAATTGCTGGACTAAATTCATTTACTATTTCACTATGGTTTAATTATGCAAATACTTATGGAATCAATGCTAAATTGGCAAGCATTATGAGATACTCTGGAGAGAAAAGTTATGGACTTGTTATAGGGACACACTCCACTGATGCGTGGGACGAACAAGGAAGTAGCATTTTTCAAAACACTTGCAGCAGAAATATTTCATTTAATCCAAACCAATGGAATAATCTTGTAATTGTTTATACAAAAAATTACTTGAAAGAATATGTTAACGGACAACTTGCATCAAATTGTGCAACGAACGGCAACTTGATAGGCGCGGGAAATGAACTTGATTTGGGAAATGCGTGGACAGGAATAGGGTACAAAGGACTAATTGATGAGTTCAGAATATATAACAGAACAATAAACCAAGAAAAAGTTACTGAAATTTACCAAGAATTTAGTTAAAGCTAAGAAATAAAAACAACAAAAACATTACTTTCTCATGCCTCGAAGAAATACTCTTATTGTTGCTCCTAGCGCCAGTCACGGAATGATGCATGGAACACCAAAAGTAGGACTTACTTTAGAGGAGCAATTAGTCAAAATTAATAAAAAAGCTGTGGCAATTCGCGCGGAAAGGGAAAAAGCAATAAAAGATGCTGAAGAAGAAAGATTAAGGGTAGCAAGAGAAGCTGCAGAACGAAGAATCCGAATAAATAGAAGATAATCTACTTGGTTGAAAAAATTTCAATTGTTCGGATAACTAATTCTTTTTGTGCAAAGTATTCGCATTCTTCAGAGTAAAAGTATTTAAATGAAAAAGAATTAATAGTAGTGGTGAATTTGCCTTTACCAAAGATTGAGGTGATCTAAATGAGTTTAACTTCGTTGACTTTTAGTGGAATGAGTGAAGATAGTGCTAATTGTGTAGGAAAAGGAAGAGTAAAAATAATCAAAGCCGAAAAGTTTGTCGGGATGGATGCTGTTTGTGTTATAGGCAAATTAGTTGACGGGGCTGTTGCAAAAAAAATGGCTGTACACGGAAAGGAATCAAGCACTCATGTCATTAGCGTTGAGTCAAAATACGGTGACGGAGCGTGCACAAAAATAGGGGCACAAGTTGTTTTGATGGTTGAAGGAATACAAAAAGAGGATTATCCTTGCGGAGCAGAAATAATTCTGACAAAAAGCGCGCAAGAAGCAAACAAACCAAAAGGAAAAATAATAATCGCATAAAGTGAAAAATTATTTTTATGTTAAATAACAAAAACATATTTCAAAACAAATACAACAACGAATATATTCTCAATTTGTTGGACATTTTTGTAAGCGGAGCGCTGTTATTTATTACCCCTATTATTTTACAGCACCAATTAATTGTTGGAGTAATAGTTAACGCACTACTTATTAGGTGCGCGTTAAAACACTCAAACAAGAAATTACTTATTATTGCCTTAGTGCCTAACTTAGGCGCACTAGCTGGCGGGATTTTGCTTGGAGCAAACACTCAATTTCTCGCATTAATGATTCCTTTTATTTGGGCAGGAAATTTTGCTATAGCAATTGTTTCAAAAAAACTTTTCCTGCAAAAAAAAATAAATTACTTTTTAGCAGTGGGGAGCGGAGCAATACTTAAAACAATAATTCTTTTTGGATCGGCGTTTGCTTTACTGCAATTTGCGCTAGTGCCTGTAGCTTTTCTAACTGTTTTTGGAATAAATCAACTACTTACAGCAATTGGCGGAGCAATAATCGCTTACATTTCTATTTTTGGTTTTAAAACCAAGCTATAAAAAGGTTCCCAAGAAACTTATTTCTATGGAAGCACAAGTTGATTATTTAATTTTATTTGGTTCAATCGCCATAATTTCTTTAGTTTCATTAATCGGCGTTTTTACAATAAATCTTAAAGAAAAAAAACTTGGATCCGTTCTAGACTCGATGGTTGCTTTTGCTATTGGAGCATTGCTTGGAGACGTATTCATTCACTTGTTTCCTGAAATAAGCGCTGAAGCTGGTTTTAGTTTAGATATTTCTTTAGCCATCCTTTCAGGGATAATAGTTTTTTTTGTTTTAGAAAAAGTTGTTCATTGGCAGCACTGCCACAATTTAAAGCACGGAGAAGTGTGTCACAGATTTACTTACATGAGCTTGTACGGTGACATGTTACACAATTTTATTGACGGAGTAATTATGGCAGGAGCTTTTCTCGGAGGTCCAGTTTTGGGAATGTCTACAGCAATAGCTGTTTTTTTGCACGAAGTTCCGCAAGAAATAGGAGATTATGCGGTTCTAATTAAAGGTGGTTTTACCAGAAAAAAAGCGCTTTTGTATAATTTTCTAACCTCGCTAACGGCTTTTGCCGGAGCAATAATCACTTTGTTTTTTGGAAAAGCAGTAGCGGGTTCAACCCCAATATTACTTGCTTTTGCCGCAGGAAGTTTCCTCTACATTGCAGGAACTGACCTTATCCCTGAATTGCACAAAGATTTTTCCGCAAAAAAAGCCCTAACACAAGTATTCTTTATTTTGCTCGGAGTAGCAGTAATGGCTTCATTGTTACTGCTAGAATAAATTAGTATTTTTTTCCGCGCACTTTTTCATACTCACCAACTTTTTTCTTAATATTGTCACGAGCTTTTTTTCCTGGCTTAATATGAGAATTATCAAGCGCTTGTTTTAGAGTGGATGTTGTTCCGCCATAATCATGTCCGGGCCACAAAATCATTTTTGGATTAAACGTACGCAAATACTCGAGGGTTTTTTTTAGCAAAGCATCATTCCCCCCATAAGCGGTTGTTCCAATCCCTCGAACAAATAAAGTATCCCCTGAAAAAATATTATTTTCGATAATGAAGCACTTAGCATCATTTAAATGACCTGGAGTAAAAATTGCTCTAACTTTAACACCTGCAATTTCAACTACTTTTTCAGCAAAAGGAACATTCTCAATTTCTTTGAAATTAATTAATTTTGCCCCTTTTGACTCAAAATAAGGAATTAATTCACAATGATCTGGATGATTGTGTGTAAGTAATTGGGCAACTAAGACAACCTTGTTTTTCAAAATTGTTTTTTCTATTTCTTCTTTTGAACCGGTGGCATCAATCAAAAAAGATTCATTATTTTTTCCAATAAGTAGATAAGAAAAGTTATTATCAAAACCTTTAACATTTATTTGGACAATTTTAACCAAAAAACCACTTCACAGAATAAAAATCCTTAACCTAATAATTTATAATAAGTAAAGGACATTATTTAATCATGAGCAAAACTATAACTGGACTATTAATTATTACTTTTGTTTTACTTTTGGGTTGTTTAGGCCCGCAAATAACTGCCCCCCCAGTGGAAGGAAAAACTTGCGACGGAAACATTAACTGCATTGTTGAAGCATTTTACAATGACTGTGAAAAAGCATATGGAACAATAAATTTCGCTGACCAAAATATTACTGGATTTATCCAAGTGGTTTCTAAAGAAAATGACCAATGCAAAGGATACCTAAAGTTAGTTGACGGAAGTGTCCCTGACATAGTTAAAGGACTTGATGCAGAGTGCTTAATTTCTAAAGAAGAAGCAGAAGCTTTAGAAACAGAACTTAACTTAGAAGAACTTAACTGTAAAGGACCTTTATTTGAAGCACTGAAATTACAACAAAGCTTTACTCAAAATCAATAAAAACCAAAAATCGAAAAGCCAAAAGGCAAGATATTTAAAGCTAGATGAAGTAATCCATAAAGATGAACAGAAATGCCTTTACTTTTTTGCTAATCTTAATTGCCGCAGGAATTGTTTTTGCGGGAGTCGGTCCTACGGTTACTATAATGCAACCGAATGGCGGAGAACTAATCAAAGGAGATTATAACATAATCTTTCAAATAACTGGATTTAGCGCAATTGGAAACATTGATTTAGGAACTACTGATTTAAGTCTTTATGTTAATGATTCCAACTTTTTTAATAATAACAAAATAGAATGCCTATCCCCAATTAGTACAGATCCTGTTTGTTACTACCTTTTTGATACAACAAAAGTACTTGATAATACTTATACTGCGATAGTTGACCCAAATGATACTACTCCTGTAAGTTTTGCAACGGATGTTTCAGATAATATTTTCACAATAGACAACACCCCTCCAACAATTTCACCCCAATATCCTACGCAAGGAAGCTGGATTAACCCGGACCTAAATTTTTTGAAAGCAAGTATTACTGATGCGACAAGCGGAGTTGACGCTAATAGTATTGTTGTTGATTTTAACGGAACGGATTATAATATTGATAACAGAGTTTTTTACGCAAGCGGAGTAATGGACTTCAACATGATGGATTTGGGAATGGAAAACAAAACTAATTACAACATTGTTATTGATGCTAAAGATAATGCAGGAAATAACAAAAGTTATAATTACTCTATTTGGGTTGATAATAACTCTCCAACATTAAACAGCGCCACTACCCCCACAAAAACAAATGACACTACCCCGAGATTATCACAACCGCGACAGACAGTGAATCAGGATTAAACAATTTAATGCTGTCTTGTGACAAAATAAACTGGGCAAGCGTTATTTATACAGGAAATTATTCAGGGTTTGATATCACTTCATGCATCCTGGGAGACGGGGACAAAAACATTTACATAAAAGTAAGTGATGTTGTCGGAAATGAAAGCAACACAATAACAAAAACAATAACTCTTGATACAACCGCACCAGGCATAACAATTACAAAAACCCCGGACACAAATTCTTGGACAACTTCTTCAGTTAACATTGATTTAAATTGTTTTGACGAATTACCAAGAATTAGTTATTGGCTAAATGGAACTTACAATTATTCCTATACAAATTATTTGAACTTTGTTGTTAGCGAGGATAAAAATAATGAATTGATTTACTCATGTTCTGATAATTTAGGAAACACTGATGGAAACCATTATTCATATATTGCAATTGATAATACAACTCCTGCGAAAGCCTCAATCAGCAACAAAGTTGCACAAAAGGATTTGAACATTTTGCTGAACTGGAATGATGTTGCTTTTGTTTCCCCAATAACTTACTTTGTGTGGGGCAAAGAAATTACTGACACAAATTTTAACTTAATCATAGGGCCATTAAATGATTCAAATTATTTAGATACAAATACGCAAGTTGACAAAAATTATTGCTATTTTGTTCAAACAATTAACTCACTAGGACAGGATTCAAACTCAGATATTGTTTGTGTAATGATTGATCAAAATGTCCCAATAATTGATTCAGACAAACCAATTGCTTCTGTGAGCAATGATGACGTAACAATTTCTTTCAGTGCAACTGACACAAACGGTTCTGGAGTTAAAGGATATTATGTTAGCAAAGACAAAAGTACCTGGTATTATACAACAAGCAGTTCGTATACTTTCAATGGCCTGCCAAATGCAACTTACACTTTCGATGTAATTGCGACTGATTTTGCTGACAATAACTCTATTGACAAAAATGTTAATGCAACTGTTAATTATACTGCTCCAAGCGGTGGCGGCGGAAGTCCTGGCGGAGGAGGAAGTACCGGAGGAAATTTAACTATCACCCCCACAATAATCCCTTTGGTTGAAGAAGCCGCAACAGGAAATACTTTGCCTCAAACAACTACTGCAGGAATAGAAACAACTAACAGCGGAACAGAAAACGACACAGATAATTTAACTGCAAATGCAGGAGAACAAGCTTTGTCCCCTGCAACAAGTGCATTTAGCTTGATGGACACCTTACAAATAGCGGCTTTTCCAATACTTTTGTTATTGCTTTTGTTTATGGTAATGCTTATTATTATCGGCGGAAAAAAGAAAACCCCCCAGAGTCAGGCAGGACACGGAAAATACTTTATGGAAAATGATATTGATGATTTTGCAGTAAACAAATGGTCTGGAAAATGGGAATATAACGGAGAAAAAGAGCGTTAAAATAATATTTATAAGGCTTCCTTCTCAGAAATAAATTAGTGACAACAACTACTTTTGTGACAAAGTCAAAGATTTTGTAACAATAAAATGAAAAGTTGCCTTGATCGTCCAGTGGTCTAGGATTCACCCCTGTCACGGGTGCGACCCGGGTTCAAATCCCGGTCAAGGCGTCTTTTATTCAACAAGCAACCAAATTTTATCTTTCGCTTCCGCACTAAAATTTCTCCCGCCCCTCATCTTTTTTGGTTTTTTAGAAAAAGAAACATTTTATTAACAAGTTAAACTCTAATTATAAAATGAAAAAAAGGTTTCACAGGTCAAAAAACAAGAAAATTCTTGGCGGAGTTTTTGGCGGATTAGAGGAATTAGTTGGAATAGAAGCAAGGTTTCTAAGATGGACCCCTTTTATTGCGACAATAATTATTTATGTTTTGTTCGGCGGAGAAGTAATGCTGTTTTTTATCCTAGCAATTATACTTTTATACGCAGGTTATTGGTTCTCGGTCCCTGCAAAATAAACAAATTCAAATAAAGCAATTTAATTTGTACAAGGATTTATTTTTATGGAAAAAGAAAAATCTACACTTGAATCACTGACAAAAGGCGGAAAATATTGCATTAAGTGCGGAAGCAACATTCCTGAAGACAAAATAGGACACAAATGCGAATTAATGGAATGTCCAAAAACTAAAGAAAACGGGGAAGAAGGAAATAAAACAAAAAAATTGGCTGATACGCTCTAAATAACAAGCCAAAACGTTTTCAAAGAAAAATAAAAAAATAAAGAAAAAAGAAAACATTTTCTAAAAAAAGTATTAAAAAAATAAGGATAATAAAAAATAATTGAAACAATTAAGCTTCAATCATTTTTTTCAAATCAATTTTTCTTATAGTTATTTGCAGTCCACCAGCGGCTTTTCCTGAAATTAGTTCCCCTGTTAGTGGGGTGAATCCCGTCGCAGAAATTAAAACATTTACTTTTATTTCCAAATCAGTACCTTTTTTGTAAATTTTTCCGCTCATAGCGTTTACTTCAAACTCTTTGGATTTTTGGTTCAATCTTTCAATGGACCCTTTTCTACCGTGAGAAATTAACTGGAACTCTTTTATTGCACCAACAGCGCCAGCAATAAAACCATTATTTATCTGATTTTGTTTAGCAAACCTGTTAATTCCAATAATTATATCTTCTCCTTCAAGTAAATCTAAAACCATTTCAGACATTTTTTCACCAACCAAAAAACCAATTTTTTTACAATCTGTTTACAATTTATTCACAATTTTTTTACAAATTGTTTAATTAAAACTAATTATTTATAACCCAAACCTGCTTCAGAAATATTGTTCGAACGAATCTTCACTGATTCTATTGAACGAATCCTTTTTCGCAAATCATTAAGATCATTTTCTATTTCATTTATTTCAGCAGTTAGTTGTCGTTCATAAGGTTTATCAGCTAAACCAAGTTTTTTTCTGCGTTCAAGGTTTTTTTGCAAACTATCCCTTAATCGAGCAGCTTTATCATACTCGTATTTTAATTCGGAAAGATCCTCTTCCTCATTTCTGCAACCAAAAGACATCCGACCACCATTCCCAAATATCCTTAATTATCCTTAATTTGATTTCCCAAAGAACTATTTAAAAATAGACGTTTTTACTCAAAAAAAAGGTAAAAATAACACGGACTATTCAGTCAACTTTGCTAAAAAAGGGAAAAACCTTCCAAAATAATCACCTTTAAATAGGAGGATAAGCCAATTATATTGCATGGGAAAAATAACTCTAATATTTTCACTAGCGGTTTTGTTGCTTTTAGCAGGAGCCGTTTTTGCAGAAGATGTAAATTATTCTTGCGCCAATTATTCGGATGGCTCTTCAAGAATAAGAGGAGACATTGACGGAGATGGAAAAATAACTATTAATGATTATGAAATAGCAAGTAAAATGCAAGAAGGAACACTCCAAATACCTTCAGAAAAATGTTGCGCGTATATTCCAACAGCAGCTAATCCCGATCCAAAAATACTTGTTAGCAGCTCAGCAATAAACTATATTATGGAAGGAATCTGGACAAGTGCAGGAACTTGTGCTAATCCAATTACTCCAAGACTTATTAAGTATAATTGCGATAACTATTCAGACGGTTCTTCAAGAATAAGAGGAGATATCGACGGAGATGGAAAAGTTACTTCTGAAGATGCTTCAATAATAAGTTCAATTGCATACAAGAACATTGCCGGTCCAATAAATAGTTGCTGTGCGGACATAATCCAAACATATGACGTTATTATTGTGGGCAATCAAACCATGGATGATCCAATAACCACTGCAGATTGGACAGCAATAAATAATATTGTTTCAGGAGAATACAGTTCTGCTGGAACTTGTGCTAATCCTATTGACCCAACAAAACCAATTGCTTGTACTATGGAATATGCCCCTGTTTGCGGAGAAAAACAAGTACAATGTATTACTACCCCTTGTGACCCAATAAAACAAACTTATTCAAACAAGTGCATGGCAGAAGCTGACAAAGCAAAAGTGCTTTACACCGGAGAATGCAGCGGAACCTGTGCAAAAGAAGGCGAAATGTACTCTTCGGTTTATAGTGAATACCCAAGCAAGTGTTGCGACGGATTAACAGAATGGTCTTCAGGTTTTGATACACGCGTAATTAAAGAAGGAAAGTGTGTTGAAACAGGAAGGGTTTCAGGCGCTCCAGTCGGAACCTGTCTTAATTGTGGAAATGGAATATGTGAAGGAAAAGAAAATATCTGTAATTGCCCCAAAGACTGCGGAAACTCTACCTGCATTTGCACTGAAGAGTATGCTCCTGTTTGCGGAGTCTTTAAATCAAACGAAAACAAAAAAACATACAGTAATGCTTGTTTTGCAAAGTGTGCTGGGATAGATTATTACACTAAAGGAAAATGTGAAGCAGATTGCCCTATTTATTCAGCACCTTACTGCCCTAATGGAACAATTGTTTCTGTTTATGATGAAAAAGGTTGTTTAAAACCAAAGTGTGTCGAAAGCAATGAACAGCATTTCAAAGGAGCTTATTGGAAGTGTTCAAATGGGACAGAAGGGAAACAATACGATTCATGCATGCCTTACTCTTATTGGAAAAATTTTGCAAGAAATCAATGCGAAGCTATACAAACTAAATGCGGACAAATAACTAACCAAGTTTCTACAAGTACAGGAAGCCAAGGCCCAAGTTCTGGTGGAACGAGTTCAAATAATGTTGTTAACACAGTGAGTAATTTCATTTTACAAACAGTACAGGCAGTTAGCGGAAACGCTACACAAACAACAACACAGCAGGAAACAAAATGTTACGGCGCCCCAACAATTTATTTAGAGGACTTCAGACCACTGGAAGAATGCAATCCAAACAATAAAATTTGCGAATATTTGTATGAAGACGGATGCAAAATAGTTAAATGCTCTGATGGGGAATACACAAAGAAATGCGAAGTACAGGAATGTAAATATTATATTGATGAAAAAGGGTGCAAAGTCAAGGCGTGTATTAATGGAGAAACAGAAGTTGCCTGCCCAACAGACGGCATAATTCCAATAACCCCACTTGAAGAAAAGTACAAGAGCGCTAAGTGGTCTTGCTATTCTGGAAAAGAATATAATTACAATATTGATTCCTGTATGCTTTATAGTGATTGGAAAGAAAAAGCAATAAGCACTTGCGAAAATGAGTGTGCTGATTCAACAACTAGTACAAATGAAGCCAAATGCGGAGTGAACTCTTTAAATGTTTATGATTCTTGCGGAAAAAAAGAACCTGTTTTGTGCAATGCCCAAACGCCCGAACAGATAACTGAACTGAAAACGAAGTGTTATGCAAATAATATGGATGTTGTAATTAATCTTGACGCAAAAGGATGCAAAGAATATACTTGCAAAGAAAAGAAAATTGGAGAGTGTTTAAAAACAGAGGAAATACCTAAAGAAAAGAAAATAAATTGCGAAGAAAACGGCGGAACATTTATTGTGAAAGAAAATTCTGATGGTTGCGTAGCTGTTGTTGAGTGCGCCGGAGAAAAAGCATATGATTCAAACCAAGAAATAAACAAAGACGTACTAAATGATAAAATAAAGTTACTTGATCTAGCTTTGAAATTAGAAGAAGTAAAAATGGAATTAAGCAAGATACAAGCAAAAATACAAGCAATAGCTGATTATTACAAACAAGAAGACAAAAATATTTACTCAAATTACGAAAAAGCAGTTGCTCTACTTGAAGACGCAAAAACAAAAGTAGATGAAGCAAAAACAATTTTGAAAGAAAATGTTGATTCAATGACTGAAGACAAAGTAGTAATGGTTAGAGAATTAATCAGAGAAATCAAAGAAGATGTGCTAAAAGAAGTGCTTTTGGCTTTGCTTGGATAGGTGGTTTGATGGAAAAAATAATTGCAGTTGGAATTGTTTTGTTGCTTACTTTCTCAATGTTTTTCGGGTGCACGCAACCTGATGCAAATGATGGAACAAAAATTACAAATGACGCAGATGCGATAGAAACTATTTCAGACGCAGGAAGCGACATAAGCGGAGTAACAGAAACTCTAAATGACATTGATACTGATTTAACGGCTTAGTTCGCACTAAGCGAAAAAGCTTTTTCACGCAAAGCAATAAAATAGGATTATAACTAATTTTATTCATGAAAACAACATATTTCCCGCCCCAATTCTTGGACAAATATAGATCTCTTTTGGGAAGTGAATGGGAATTATTTTTTGAAACAATTCAAAAAAAACAACCCAAATCATTTTGGGTCAACACAAACAAATCAACAATAAATCAAGCAATTGACTCTTTAAAGAAAAAAGATGTCCAGCTTGAACAATTATCTTTTCACGAACAAGCATTTAGTACAGAATATAGCACCCCTGGCCAATTAGAAGAATACGATAAAGGGTTAATCTCAGTTCAGGAAAAAGCCTCAATGCTACCCGCGGTAGCGCTCAATCCAACCAAAACTGATGAGGTGCTTGATGCTTGCTCGGCCCCCGGAATGAAAACAATTCAGTTAAGTAATTTAGCCGGAAAAGTGTTGGCAACAGAACTAAGTGATAAAAGATTTGACGTTTTAAACAAAACAAAAGAAAAATTCGGTTTAGAAAACGTTTCAACAAAAAGAGTTGATTTTAGAAACCTCAAAAAAAATAAGGAATTTGACAAAATACTCCTAGATGCTCCATGCTCAAGCGAAGGGCTTGTTAGAAAGAAAAGAGAGGCGCTAATTAGCTGGTCTCCTAGATTGGTTCAGCAAAAATCCGCTGTCCAAAAAAACCTCATCACAAAAGCTTTTGATTATTTAAAAAAAGGAGGCGAAATGGTTTACAGTACTTGTTCTTTTGCCCCTGAAGAAAATGAAGAAGTTGTGAATTATTTGCTTTCAAAAAAATCTAGTGCAGAAGTTGTTCCAATAAAACTAGAAGGAATAAAAATCAGAAAAAATGATTTGTGCAAAAATTGTGTAAGATTGTACCCTCAAGATAATGACACACAACAATTCTTTTTGGCGAAAATAAGAAAAGAATAAATATTAAGGAATAATTTCACAACAATTGCCCAGTTCCGGCTGGGCAGTGCGGAATATGTGCATTATTTCGCTTCGCTTAATAATTCGATAATATTAAGGAATAATTTCACAACAATTATATTTTAAAAATTGCAAATCTTTTTTACTTATCTTTCCCACAAAAATTAGTTCTTGAACTTGCGGAGCAACTCTTTTCATTTCGCGGAGCAAGTGTTTTACTGTTCCGCAAACCTCATTAATTCCTTTTACTGGCCAAGCAGGATAAAGATTTGAATACAAACACCTACCCCCACACAATTCAAAATCTTCGCAAGAAGTGCAAGGTTCTTGCACAGAAAGTTTGAAAGGCAAATTGGCAGGATCTGTTTTTCTTATATCCCCTAAATAATTTTCTGAGACCCCGCTCATTATAGGACAAGCACTTATTTTTCCGTTAGGAAGAATAGTAAAGTTTCCTATCCCAGAACCACAACGCAAACCATATCTTTCCCCAAACAAAATTGAATTCATTATACCAAGGAAAGGATACAATCGAAGTACTTTGCCTTCTTTCATTTCTTTAAGCCAATAATCCACAAGTCGCGTAATTCCTTTATTGTATTCTTTGCTCCAAGAAGAAAAGTTACGTTTCTTATAATCGTGCCACATGTTTGCATCAAGCTGCCAATGAATTGAGTTAAAAGGAAATTCTTTGTTTTCAATAAGATAAGTTACATCTTTAAAAAAATCTGTGGGCTCTTCAATTGTCATTCGCGCAATTATTTCTCCCCTAAACCCTTGAGCAACAATTGACTTCAAATTAGATAAAACTTTTTCGTAAGTCCCTTGTCCGCGGTGAGAATTAGTTACTTCCTTATCACCATCAAGCGAAACCAAGATAGTATGAAACCGATTAACATATTGTGGAGGAAGTTTATTGAGCAAAACCCCGTTTGTTTGTATCAAGAAGTGCTTTACTTTTGACTCTGATTTGAGTGAATCCATTATTTGTTTAATGGAATCAATTTCAAGCAGAGGTTCCCCGCCATAAAAAATTATTCCCACATCTTCCTTGTCCTTAATTAAAAATTTTTTCAAGTCCTGCATAGAGTATTGTATCTTTGAAGGAACTGATTCAAACACCGCCTCATTCTTTGCACCAGGGTCACAAAAAGCTTTTTCCCCGCAATAAGAACAACACAAATTGCACTCAGGGGTAGTAATAACATGATAAATCATTCAATCACTAAATAAGTGTCTTAATAAAAAGAATTAAAATTCAGCACTAAAGTCAATTCCTTTGGTATATTTGCCCAAACCCACTTTTTGGCCTTCTTTTATACGAGAAGCTGCTTTTCTGTAACTAAGAACTCTTTTCCTTTTCCAAAAGGTAGGCATTTTTGATGCAATTCCATTTCCGCCAATACAGCCCCCTGGGCAAAATAAAATATCATAAAAAACCTTATCTGAGTGTTTATCAAAAAGCAATTGAAGATTTTGGCAACCATCACAAGAAACCAATTCATCCCTTAGCAAAATATCTTTTGCGTGCAAAGTAGCTGACAATCCCCCGCTTAAAGGATAAATTTTTGTATATTCATTATAGAAAGAATCAAATGTATTGGACCCTTTCAAAGAAGGTTTTTCTTTTGCAACAATTTGTTTTAGTTCAGAAAAAGTAATAACTGCGTCAATTAGTACTTTTTTACTTTTCTCATTAAAGTTTTTTGCTTCCATTTTTTTTGCAGAACAAGGAGATGCAAAAACAATTTTGTGTTTTGGATGATTCTTCTTCAAAACTTTTGCCATAGCTATCATTGGGCTATCAAAGGGCATCAAAAACTGAGTTAGTTCCGAATAACGATTCTTTACAAGTAGTACGCTTGAAGGACAAACAGAAGAAATAAATTTTGCCTGCAACTTCTTTTTTCCTTTAATATATTTATAGTAATTTTGATTAACTATTTTAGCGCCAAAAGTTAGTTCTGTTACTAAGTCAAAACCTAATCCATGCATTTTTGGAACAAATTTTTTGTAATCAAAATCAACAACAAAAGAAGGGGCTACCATTAAAATAACTTTAGCGCCTTTTTGCTTTTTTGCTTCTTTAAGTAAATTCAGGACTTTAACTTGGTCAACGGAATAAGCAAACCCGAAAAACGAGGGCAACCCAAAAGAAACTGAAGTATCCATTAATAGAAGTAAAAGCGAAGTAGTATTTATTATTGGCTATTTGAGAGAATTGCTATTTTGCCTTAAATTAGTTTGAATACTTTATCATTTGGGCGAACTCTTTGGGAAACTAGTACACCAACGTGATCCCCTTGTTTTGCTAAAAGTATTGGTTTGAGGTTTACTTGCATTGATTCATTTGTTTGTTCTAAAAAAGTTGTTTCCCCTTCAAACAATAATTTATCACCTAATTTAATTGGAGCAAATAATTTTATTTCAGCAACACCAACTTTAACATAATACTTTGTTACGACCCCAACATTCACTCTTTTTTGTTTCTGAAAACTCCCCTGCCCTTTTGCCAAATCTTTTCCAGCAGGTTTAGAAAAGTAAAACCCTTCCGAAAAACCCCTATTGTATACTTTTTCTAACTCTAAATTCCACTGCGCAACTTTTTCTTGAGAAAAAGTTTTATCAAAAACAGAATCAATCGCTTCACGATAACACTTTGTTGTTGTGGCAACATAATCACTAGGTTTTGTTCGACCCTCAATTTTAAAAGAATCAATTCCTGCTTTAATTAGTTCATCAACGAAAGAAATTGTTTTCATATCTTTTGCAGAAAGAATTGTATCTCCCTGCAAGTAAACTTCTTTTTTTTCAAAATCAGGAGCGCTTCCGTCAAGGAAAAAAGCTCTTCTGCAGGGCTGTAAGCATTCTCCTCTGTTCGCGCTTCGCCCAAAAGCTTCATGACTCAAAAAGCATCGACCCGAAACAGAAATGCACATTGCTCCATGAACAAAGCACTCAATCTTTATTTTCAATACACGTGCTTTTGAAACTATTTTTTTTATCTGCTCTAAATTAAGTTCACGCGCAAGAACAATTCTCCTAACACCAAGTTTTGCATAATGTTTAAGAGAAAGAGAATTACTAACAGAAGCTTGTGTTGAAAGATGCGCTTCAATTTTGTATTTCTTTGCCAAAGCCAAAACAGCTAAGTCAGATAAAATAATTGCATCAACTTTCGCTTTTTTCGCAGATTTAATTATTTTTTCTACGCGTAAAAGTTCTTCTTCAAAAATAATTGTGTTAAGAGCAAGATATCCTTTTACTTTTCTCTTTTCAGGATTTGCCCCGTGCAAATATTTCATTAATTTGGGCAATTCTTTTTCAGTAAAATTAGTTCCAAGATCGCGCATGTTGTATCCTTTAACGCCGAAATAAACTGCATCAGCCCCATTTTTTACCGCGGCAATCGCGCAAGAAAAATCCCCAACCCCTGAAAGAAGCTCAGGTTTTTTTGAGGATTTTTTGTACACCATAAAGAATAATCGCGTGATTAGTTATTATATTTGTTACTTTGAAGCAAAATTGACATTTATAAATGTTTTTTACTAAACATAGTCATGTCAAAGGTTTATTTTTCTCTTCAAGAAGCCGAATCAATGGTGACAAAATTAAAAAAGAAAATCGAAAGAGTCGCGCAACTAAGAGAAGAAATTCTCATTCTGGATAATACAAAAATATTTTTTGATAATGCAAACATGGAAAACTTATTGCTTGAAGTTCAATTAAGCAAAAACTTTCACGAGAAAAATCTTGAAATGTTTTCACTAATAACAGAAATAGTTCAAGAAGGATGCATTGTTAGAAATATTGATGACTTTGAAGTGGATTTTTATTATAAATTAAAAGACAAAGATATTTTCTTGTGTTGGAAACGCGGAGAACTAAACATTTCTTTCTGGCACGAAATGACTGAAACCGCAAAACAAAGAAAACCAATAAAACAAATCCAACAAAATTACTACGAGCAATTAAAACAATTGAGATAAAAAATTAAGTCAAGTCAATTGTGGAGCAATTGACTCCCATGCGCCCAGTGGGCTGGGCATGAATAATTGAAGCAGTTAAGATAAAAAAGCAAAATTTATACAAAATTCATCTTTTATTGGGCGCGTGCCAAAACTGGTTCAAACATCAAAGTTTTTAAAGGTTTCTTAGGGTATTTTTCTTTAAGCGCGGTTGTTTAGCCGTTAGAATGGACACGCCAAATTAAGGTTTGGCTAGTTCAAAGTGTGTTTTGGTAAGCGTTTTTTTGGTTGTTTAATTGATTTTTTGAAAAAAATCGTTAGATAGCTATTCGCGTTTGCCTTTTTCACGAGATATTGCCTGGTGTATCAAGTTTTGTAGGGTGGTTTGTTGGCTGAAAAGGTTCAAGAAAATCAAGTTGTCGAAACACGACATTATTTGGTCCCTGAACATGTATTAATCCGAAAGGAAAAAGTCGATGAATTAATGGCTGAACTTGGAATTAAAAAAGATTCTTTGCCAAAAATTTCAAAACTCGATCCTGCAATTAAATTACTAAAACCAGAAAAAGGCGATATTGTAAAAATAATCCGCGATTCTAACACGGCTGGGCAAGCAATTTATTACAGAAGAGTAGTACAGTAAAGCGCAAAAGTTTGGGCGGTGTCTTGATGTCTTGGGAATTGATTGAAGCTTATTTTAAAAACAGAAATGTCGCACAAATGGAAATTGATTCTTTTAACCAATTTTTAGACACTAAGTTACAAGAAATTGTTAAAGAAAATTCTGAAATTGTTCCAAAAATCGAAGAAGTTAGAATTGAATTATCCGATATTGAAGTTGATAAACCAAAAATTATTGAAGCTGATGGCTCTCCAAGAGATGTTTTTACTCCTATGGAAGCAAGATTAAGAAACAGAACTTACTCAGGCCCTATTTATTTAACTATGAGATTATTTCGTAGAGATGTTGAACAAGACGCTCGAAGAACTTTTATCGGAGACTTACCTGTAATGATAAAGTCACAATTGTGCTGGTTGCAGGACAAAACCCCTGAAGAATTAGTTGAAATGGAAGAGGATCCAAAAGATTTTGGCGGATATTTTATAATTAACGGTTCGGAAAAAGCTTTGATGACTCAAGAAGTTCTTTCTTCTGATAGAGTACTTATTTCTGAAGGAGAAAAAGGAGTTGTTGCTGAAGTAATATCAACAAGAGGAGCTTTCAAAGGAAGAGTAAGAGTACTACGCTCTCCTGAAGGACAATTATTTATTTCATTCCCAACAAGTCCAAAAAAATTAAGTTTGTTCGGATTGTTTAAAGCTTTAGGATTAAAAACAAAAAGAGAAATATTTGACGCATTTACTGATGAAAAAGAAGTTTACAATGATTTATTGCTTAATTGGGAAGAATGCGATGTTAGTAATGAACAAGAAGCACTGGATAAGATAGGGAAATTTGTTGCGCCAGGACAAGTTATTGATTATAGACTTCGAAGATCAAGAGAAGTTATTGATGGTTTCTTATTGCCACACATTGGACAAGACGAGCCAGCAAGATTAGCTAAAGCTTACTACTTAGCAATGATGGCTACTAAAGCTATTGAAAGACACTACAAATTAAGAGGAAAAGATGATAAGGATAATTACGTAAACAAAAGACTTGAATTGTCAGGAAAATTAATGGAACACTTGTTTAGATATTCATTCAAGTACTTTGTAAAAGATTTAAGATTCCAAATTGACAGAACTGTTACAAGAAGAAGAAAATTAAATATTTCAACAATTGTAAGACCTGGAGCGGTTAGTGAAAGAATAAAATTCGCTATGAGCACAGGAAATTGGATTGGAAGAAGCACTGGTGTTGCAAAATTCATGGACAGAGTAAATTATTTAGCACCACTAGCTGATTTACGAAAAGTAAAATCACAATTATCAAAAACAAGAGAACTTTACGAAGCACGTGATGTTCATGGAACACACTGGGGAAGACTTGACCCAATTGAAACACCTGATGGACCACAATGTGGACTTGTAAAAAATTTGTGCTTCATGGCTGAAGTAACAAATGATTCTCCTGAAGGGCCAATAGAAGATTTATTACACAAACAAGGAGTTAAGTTGAAGAAATTATAAATTGGATGATAAAAAAAATTAGCTAAAAGATATGGGAATTAATTTTGTGAGTGTGGTTGGATGGCATCAGTAGCAAAGATATATGTTAATGGAAGACTTGTAGGGTTTCACGACGATCCTGAAGGGTTAACTGAAAAGTTAATTGATTCAAGGAGACAAGGAAAAATACAAAAAGAAGCTAACATTGCTTTCCACAAAGACACAAACGAAGTTTATGTTAACACTGATGCAGGAAGAGTACAAAGACCATTAATTGTTGTAAAGAACGGAAAAAGCGCTTACACTCCTGAAATATTAAAACAAGTAAAAGAAGGAAAATTAACTTTCAAACAATTACTTGACACTGGAGTAGTTGAATATTTAGATGCTGAAGAAGAAGAAAATGCATTAGTTGCAATAAATGAAGAAGATATAACAAAAGAACACACACACTTAGAAATTAATGGTTCCGCAATTTTGGGAGCAATTAGTAGTTTAATTCCTTATGTTGAACACAACATGGCAGGAAAGTCTCTACATGGAGCAAAAATGTTTAAACAAGCTTTAGGAATAGGCTCAATTAATTACAAAATAAGACACGATACTGAAGGTTATTTGTTATACTACCCTGAAAAACCAATTGTTAGAACAAAAACAATGGATTTATTAGGATTAGACGAACGCCCACAAAGTCAAAACTTTGTAATGGCCGTAATGCCTTTTTATGGTTTCAACACTATGGATGCAATTATTTTAAACAAAGGAGCTATTGATAGAGGCTTAGCAAGAGCTTGTTATTTTAGAAATTATGAAGCTATTGAACAAAGATACCCTGGAGGACAAAGAGACAAATTTGAAGTTCCTACAGAAGAAAAAGTTGGTTACGTTCAAGAAGAAAACTTCAAAAAATTAGGTGACGATGGATTTATTAGATTAGAAGAAACTGTTGCTGAAGGAGAAGCTATTATTGGAAGAACCTCTCCCCCAAGATTTTTTGAAGATATGAGTGATTTTGGTGTTGATGAAGAAAAAAGAAGAGATTCTTCTATAACTGTAAGAAAAGGAAAACCAGGTTACGTTGACACAGTAATGATGACTGAAGGAGACGACGGAAGTAGACTTGTTAAAATAAAAGTTAGAACAACTCTAAGACCAGCTGTTGGAGACAAAATTGCTTCAAAGCACGGACAAAAAGGAATAGTATCAGCAATAGTAGCTGAAGAAGATATGCCTTTTACTATTGACGGAATAAAACCTGATTTGATAATTAACCCGCACTCTATCCCTTCAAGAATGACTATGGGACACTTACTTGAGATGCTTGCAGGAAAAGTAGGCGCAGCTACAGGAAAAGCAATGGATGGAACTCCATTTAATAATGTAAAAAGAGAAGACCTTGAAGAAATGTTGAGAAAAGCAGGATTTCGAGCGGACGGAATGGAAATATTTTATGATGGTATAACAGGAGAAAGAATCCAAGGAAGTATTTTTACAGGAGTAATTGCTACACAAAAGTTGTACCACGTTGTATCACACAAGTTACAAGCAAGAGCACGCGGGCCGGTACAAGTGTTGACAAGGCAACCAACAGAAGGAAAAGAAAAAGAAGGAGGACTAAGGTTCGGAGAGATGGAAGGCGAAACTTTAGTTGGACACGGAGCAGCAATGCTACTGCACGAAAAAATGATTGAAGATTCAGACAAAACAGTTGAACTTGTTTGCGAAAAGTGCGGAGTAATAGCAATCAATGATGAAATAAGACACAAACGCTATTGCCCATTATGCAAAAGCGCAGCAGTTTATCCAGTTGAAATGTCTTACGGATTCAAATTGCTTTTAGATGAGTTAAAAGCACTAGGGATAATGTCAAAACTAAACTTGGCGGATAAGGTTTAGGGAGATAATGAAAGAATTAATTTTAGGGGAAGCAAAAAGGAAAAATAATTAACTAGGGTGGTCAAGAATGATAATGAAAAAAATTGGCAGTGTTGATTTCAGCATTTTGAGTCCTGAAATGATTCGAAAAATAAGCGGAATAGAAATCAAGACCCCTGAAACTTATGATAAAGACGGCTTCCCAATGGAATCAGGATTAATGGATTCTCACTTAGGAGTAATTAATCCAGGAATAAAATGTAAAACTTGCGGACAAGGAATGAGAACTTGCCCAGGACACTTCGGACACATAGAACTAGAAAGACCTGTTGTGCACTCAGAATTTGGAAAAAAATTAGAGTTAATAATGAATCTTACATGCAAAGATTGCGGAAAGTTACTAATTGCTGAAGAACAAATAAAAAAATTACAAGACGAAACAAGAGGAAAAGTTGTTGACAAATCAAAAAAACTATTACTAAAAACAAAAACTATGAAAAAGTGCCCTCATTGTAATGTTCTCCTTGGAAAAACTGTTCTTGACAAACCAACAAACTTCTTTTACAACAAAGAAAGAATATATCCAACACAAATAAGAGAATGGGTTGAAAAAATACCTCAAGACCACTTAAAATTAGTAGGATATGACACTGAAAGAATCAAACCAGAATGGTTTGTAATGACTGTTTTACAAGTTCCTCCAATAACAATAAGACCAAGTATTACACTTGAGAACGGGATAAAATCAGAAGATGATTTAACACACAAATTGGTGGACATAATTAGAATTAATCAAAGATTAAAAGATAATATCGAAGCTGGTGCTCCCCAATTAATTATTGAAGATTTGTGGGATTTATTGCAATACCACGTAACAACTTATTTTGATAATAATACTGCCGGCGTTCCTCCTGCAAAGCACAGAAGTGGAAGACCTCTAAGAACAATCATACAAAGGTTGAAAGGAAAGAAGGGAAGATTCCGATACAACTTAACTGGAAAAAGAGTTAATCACGCTGCACGTTCAATCATTGTTCCTGACCCATATATTGGAATTTCTGAACTTGGTGTTCCCCAAGAAGCGGCAAAAGAACTAACTGTTCCTGAATTTGTTACTGAATGGAACCTTGAAACAGTAAAAAAACTTATAGAAAAAAGCGATAAACCTGTTTACATAATTAGACCTAACGGAACTAGAAGAAAAGTTAGCGAAGAAAACAGAGAAGAAATAATGAAAGAACTTGATATTGGTTATAGAGTGGAAAGAAATATCCAAGACGGAGATATTGTTTTATTCAACAGACAGCCCTCACTACACAGAATGAGTATGATGGCCCACTACGCAAGAATAATGCCTGGAAAAGTTTTCCGAATTAACCCTATTGTTTGCGGACCTTATAACGCAGACTTTGATGGAGATGAAATGAACTGTCACATCCCTCAAACAGAAGAAGGAAAAGCAGAGGCAAAAAAATTAATGTTAGTAAGAGATCAAATAATTTCTCCAAGGTTTGGAGCCCCAGTTATTGCACCAAAAGAAGATGGTGTTTCAGGAGCTTTTGCATTAACAATGCCTCAAACTGAATTTACAAAAGAACAAGCAATGCAATTAATGTACGAAATAGGGGTAAACGATCTGCCAAAACCTGATAGAGGAAAGAAATATTCAGGAAAATTAATTTTTTCACAAATCCTGCCAAAAAATTTGAATGTAGAGTTTGAATCATACACTTCAAAAATATTCAAACAAGCAGGGTTAACAGCTGAACACAGCGACATAGTAAAACTTTACATGGAAAAAGTAAAAGTTGTTAACGGAAACATTGTGAGCGGAGTAATTGATTCTGCTGCACTAAGTGAAGGAAAAGGAGTTCTTGTTGACATGCTAGCAAGAGAATATCCTGGAGAAGAAATAGAAAAATTTTATCACGGATTGAACAGATTGACAGCATTCATTTTAACAAAAAAAGGAATGACTGCTTCTTTAGCTGAATTTGAAGTTAGCGAAGAAATTGAAGAGCTAAAAAAGAAATCAATTGCTGATGCGCTGAAAAAAGGAGAAGCTCTTGTTGAGTCATACAAAAAAGGCTCAATGGAAATTATTCCAGGAAGAACAAGTAGCGAATCTTTTGAAATATATATGGTTAGACTTGCTGCTGAAGCAAAAGACAAAGTAGAAAAAGCAATAATGAATGAAAAATTATCTTACGTTATTGGAGAAGAACCTATCCTAAACACAATCGCCATGATTTTAGCAAAATCAAGAGGAAGCACTACTAACTTAATGAATATTGCAGGATTTTGGGGTCAGGCTTCGGTAAGAGAAGGAAGACCGAAAAAAGGATTCAACGGAAGACTAATAACCTCAAATGAAAGAGGAGACATTGGGTTAATTGCCGGAGGATTCATTAGAAACAACTTTATTGACGGAATGACTTCAAAGGAATTCTTTTACCACTCAATGGGTGGAAGACAGGGAGAAGTTGATACTGGTGTTTCAACAAAAGTATCAGGTTACTTATACAGAAGACTAGCAAACTCGCTAAAGGACTTGGTTGCAGCTCCTGACGGAACAGTAAGAACAGCCGCAAACACACTAATACAATACCAATACGGAGAAGACGGTGTGTTCCCGAAAAACACTAAACGCGGAATAAGCGTTGATGTAGTTGCGGAGTACAAAAAAATGAAGGATAACAAAACAATATGAATAAAATTTTTTAAAGAATAGTAGGGGGAAATAATATGTCACAAGGCGAAATGGAAGATTTTTCAGAAGAAGTTGCTACTGAAGAAGCTGAAGATGATGAACAAGAAGAGCTAGAAGTAGAGGAAGGTGCTGAAGAAGCAGTTAGCGGAGAAACCCCTGTAGAAGAAGCTGACGGATTAGACCCCTCTCTCGAAAAAGAAACAAAAGGCAAGAAAGCAAAAAAAGAAAAGAAAAAAGAAGACAAAAGAGTTTATGAAGAAAAAGAAAGATCATGGGAACAAGTAGGATTACCAAAAAAACTTTTAGAAGAAATAGTTGCGATTGCTGAAGTAGAAAAATTAACTAAAGAACAAGCAGCTAAATTAGCTGACGCTGTTTTGATAAAATACAACACAACAATAGTTGAGCCAGGAGAAGCAGTAGGAATTATCGCTGCACAAAGTCTTGGAGAGCCAGGAACACAATTGACTCTAAGAACAAAACACTTCGCAGGTGCTGCTGAAGTATCTGTTGGAAGCGGAATTCAAAGAGTTGAAGAAATTGTTGACGGAAGAAGCAAAGCAAAATACCCTGCAATGACTATTTACTTAAGACCAGAATACAAGAAAAACAGAGAATCTGCAGAAAAATTTGCAAAAAGCCTTATTGATGTTAGAGTAGAAGACCTAGTAAAACTTGTAGAAAACTTTGAAGACTTAAAATTTTCTATTGAAATAGAAAAAGAAAAAACAAAAGAACTAGGATTAAAAGTTGATGAAATAGCTGACGTGCTAAAAAAAGGAATGAAAGGATTTAACGCAAGATATATTGATAACACGGTGCACTTTTCTATAGACAAAAAATCTGAGTTCATAAAAGCAAGAAAAGATTTACTAAAACTAATGAGTGAAAAAGTTCACGGAGTGAAAGCAATCGGAAAAACATTAATAGTTAAAGAAAAAGATATTCACGGAAATGAGGAATTTGTTGTAAAAACAACCGGGAGTAACTTAAAAGCAGTAGTGAAACTTGAAGAAGTTGACCCTGCTAAAGTATTCACAAACGATATTCTTGAAACCGCAAGTTTTTTAGGAATTGAAGCCGGAAGAACTATGGTAGTACAAGAACTAAAAAAAGTTCTTGACGATAACGGAATTGCTGTTGACATAAGACACATAATGCTTTTAGCTGACCTAATGACATTCAGCGGAGAAATAAAAGGAATTGTAAGAACAGGAATTACTAAAGGAAAAGCATCTCCATTCGCAAGAGCGGCTTTTGAAGAAACAACAAAACACTTACTTGACGCAGCATTCAAAGGAGAAAGAGAAAACCTAACTGGTGTTGTAGAAAACATGATAGTGGGACAACCAATCAAAGTCGGAACCGGAATTGTTGAATTGTTGATGAAATAGAAATTATCCGCCCTAAAAGAACATTTAAAAAGGTTCTTTAGGAAGTTTATTTTAGTTTTAAGCCTTGAGAAGTCAAAAGCGATGCTTTTGATGGAGTAGGGGGTAGTAATATTATTACTTTTTCTCTAAAGCAAATTTCTCAAGAAATTGGTGAGCAATAATTTTCGAAATGAAAAATGTGCAGTGATTTTTATGGATGCAAATAAAGAGATTAGACGTGCGGTTGATACAGGAAAAGTATCTTTTGGACTTAAAGGTTGCAAAAAAAGTCTTTTGTCAGGAAAAGGAGAAATAATTATTGTTTGCTCAAACCTTCCACAAAATGACAAAGAATCTTTAGCGCATTTAGCAAAAGTTGAGGGAAAAAAGTTTTTTGAGTACCCTGAAAACGGATTAACTTTAGGAAGTGTTTGCGGAAAACCCTTTGTTATATCGGCAATGGTTGTTCTTGACGCTGGAAAAAGTAATGTATTGGAGTTAAATCAATAAGCTCGGCAAAGCTGAGTCAAAGTGAGTAGTGAAAGAATGAAACTCACAATGGATGATATTTTGTTGATGAACGCATTGACCCATGTGTCAGGCGTTTCGGCAAAAGATTGCCTCATTAGTGGTAATCTTGTTTCGTTCTTCGTGAACGAAAAAGAAGTAGGGAAAGCGATTGGCCGCAAAGCGGTTAATGTAAAAGAGTTGGAGCAAAAACTCAAAAGAAAAATTGAGATTGTTGCATACTCAGAAAAACCTGAAGCGGTTGTTGAAAGTACTTTTGAAGTAAAAGTAAGTTCAGCGAAAATAAACAACGGGAAATTAGTTGTTTTAATGGATTCCGCAAGCAAAAGAAAGGTTTTGGGCAATATTGGAAGGCTTAAACGGCTAAAAGAGTTGCTTAAAAGAAATTATGAATTAGATTTGATAGTTAAATGATGAAAAAGATTTTAGAGAGTGATTGAATGGGTAATGGAGAATTTGCAGGGCATAGTCTTGAAAAAAAGAGAAAAAAGTGGAGAAAAAAAGACGTAAGACACTTAAAGAAAATTAGAGCAAAAAATAATATCCACAAAGACTTGCTTGAAGGATCTCCACAAGGAAGAGGAATTGTTTTAGAAAAGAGAGGAGTTGAAGCAAAACAGCCAAACTCAGGAATAAGAAAATGTGTTAGAGTACAATTAATTAAGAACGGAAAAGAATTAACAGCGCTAGCACCAAGAGATGGAGCAATAAAGTTTATTGATGAACACGACGAAGTAATAGTTGCTGGACTCGGCGGAGCACAAGGCGGACCATATGGAGATTTATGGGGAGTAAAATACAAAGTTACTCACGTTAATGGAGTGGCTCTACAAATGCTTAGGTCAGGAAAGAAAGAGAAGTCAAAGAGGTAATGAATTAAAATAAATTTTGCGGAGTGAATGTTATGGTTGAAGAAACAAAAATCGCTGAAGAAGTAAAACAAGAAAAAATCGAAGCTAATGAAAAAGCGCCGATTTCTACGGATACAAAAAAGGCTGAAGGAACACACCCTGCAAAAGAAAAAACACACACAGATACACAAAAAGCACCCCACAGAGAGTTTCGACCAAGATATGAACGACAAAATGATTATCCAGAACAAAAAGACAGCAAACCAATATTTGTAAAAAAGAGAAACAATTTCCCAGGATATAAAATGTTTAACAAGTGGGACACAAGCGAAGTTGTAATAAACGACCTTGGCTTAGCAAGGTACGTTAACCTTGACACGGTAATAATTCCTCACACTTTTGGAAGAAAAAGTCAAGGAAAATTCGCCAAAGCAGACATTAATGTTGTTGAAAGATTGATAAACAAAATAATGAGAAGTGGACAGGGAAAAAGAAAACTCAGTGGAAAATATATTAGAGGACGCGGATCTTGCGGAAAAAAATTGCAATGCTTGCAAATAGTTGAAAGAGCATTTAGTATTATTGAAACAAAAACAAAAAAGAACCCAGTACAGGTTTTGGTTGACGCAATTGAAAACGCAGCACCAAGAGAAGATGTTACAAGAATAAAAAAAGGCGGAGTTGCTTATTCACTAGCTGTTGATGTTTCTCCAATAAGAAGACTAGATGACGCTTTGAAAAACATTGCTTTAGCTGGTTTTGGCGGATCATTTAACAAAAAAGTGAGCGCAGAAGAAGCCTTGGCTGAAGAAATAATTGCTTGTGCTGCTGGAGACCAGAAGAGCTCAGCAACGAAAAGAAGAGAAGAAGTGGAAAGAATTGCAAAAGCAAGTAGGTAAATAATTTTTATAACCAGAATAAGTTGGGTAAGCCACTACAGCACTGCAAAAGGCAGTGCATAGTGTAAATCGCTGTGCCCAGCCGAAACTGGGCAGGTGGTTTTTTGGGACGAAAAGAAGACATGGCAATAACAGTTGAAAACTTAATGGGAGGCAGAGACGATATTAGAAACATCGGTACTGTTGCCCACATTGATCACGGAAAAACCACTCTATCTGATTCTTTAGTTGCTGCTGCTGGATTAATTAATTACAACTTGGCTGGAGAAGCACAAGTAATGGATTATGAAGACCAAGAACAAGACAGAGGAATTACAATTAATTCTGCTAATATTTCAATGGTGTTTGAATGGCAAGGAAAAAAACACATTGTTAATTTAATTGATACCCCAGGACACGTTGATTTTACTGGAGAAGTTATTAGAGCAATGAGAGCTGTTGACGGAGTAATACTTTTAGTTGATGCTGTTGAAGGAGTAATGCCTCAAACAGAAACTGTTATCAGACAAGCACTAAAAGAATATGTTAGACCTGTTTTATTTATTAACAAAGTTGATCGAATTATAAAAGAATTAAATGCTACTGAACAACAAATGCAAGACAAATTTGTAAAAGTTATTGCGCAAGTAAATACTCTTATTGAAAGAAACGCGCCTGAGCAATTCAAAAATGAATGGCAAGTTAGTATCCAAAAAGGAACTGTTGGTTTTGGTTCTGCAAAAAGAAAGTGGGGAATCTCTGTAGCTCACATGCAAAAAACAGGAATTAATTTCAAACAAGTTTATAATTATTTGAAAGAAGACAAAGAAGATGAGTTAGCAAAAATTTCTCCAGTACACGAAGTTGTGCTACAAATGGTTGTTACACACTTACCTTCTCCTCTGAAAGCACAAGAATACAGAATTAAAAAAATTTGGGGAGGAGATATGGAAACAGAAATAGCAAAATCAATGCAAAAATGCGATCCTAATGCTCCACTCTCAATGGTTATAACTGATGTTTCTGTTGACCCGCACGCAGGAGATGTTGCGACTGGAAGAATTTATTCAGGAACAATAAGACCTGGTGACATAGTAAAATTAATTGCAGGATTAAAAGAAGTGAAAGTACAAAAAGTAGGAATATTTTTTGGAAACGATTTTTTACCGGTAGGAAAATCACAAGCAGGGAATATCGCTTCTCTTGTAGGACTAAAAGATGTTTACGCTGGAGAAACAATTTCTTCAATAGACATGAAGCCTTTTGAAAGTTTTATGAGCTCTGCGGAGCCGGTAATGACTATTTCAATCGAAGCAAAAGATCCTAAAGATTTACCAAAATTAATTGAAGCTTTGAGAAAATTACAAAAAGAAGATCCTAACTTGAGAGCAACAATTAATCAAGAAACAGGAGAACACTTACTTTCAGGAATGGGAGAACTACACTTAGAAGTTAATATTTACAGAATAGTAAATAATCACAAAATACAAATACAACAATCTCCTCCAATAGTTGTTTACCATGAAAGTATTACTGGAGAAAGTGACGTTTTGGAATCAAAGTCGCCAAACAAACACAATAAATTCAAAATGCGCGCAATTCCAATGCCAGAAAATATTTACAACAATATTGTTGAAACAAGATTAAATGGAAAAATAAAACCAAAACACCCTGAATCAATTGAAAAATTAAAGCAAGTTGGTTTTGATACTGATACTTCAAGAAAAGTATGGGCTGTTATTAATGGATGTGCTTTAATTGACAAAACAAGAGGAATACAAGCATTGCACGAAATTAGAGAACTAGTTGTTCAAGGATTCACTGATGCAATGAACGAAGGCCCTTTAGCAAAAGAAAGATGCCAAGGAATAATAATTGAATTAGATGATGCAACTTTGCACGAAGATGCAATCCACAGAGGACCCTCGCAAGTATTGCCTGCAGTAACTAGAGGAATTTATGCATGCATGTTACAAGCAGGAACACAACTATACGAACCAAAACAAATCCTAGCTATTACAATCCCTGAAAGTCAAATGGGTGCTGCTTCACGCGAACTAGGAACAAGAAGAGTACAAATCACTGAAATGAAAACCGAAGGAGATTCTTCAATAATTATAGGAAAAGCTCCTGTGAAAGAATTAATTGGTTTCAGTTCAGCTATGAGAAGTGCAACACAAGGAAGAGCACAATGGACCGCTGAATACTACGGTTATGAAGTACTTCCAAGAGAAATGCAATCAATAACTGTTGCAGAAATCAGGAAAAGAAAAGGAATGCCTTCAGAAATGAAATCATGGCAATATTTCCTTGAGTAAGATTTTAGAACAAGTTTAAAACTAATTTAGTGAAGGGCTTTTCGCTCTTCACAACATTTTTTTCAAAACAAAAAACTTAATAACTTCGGCTTAACATAACTTAGTTATGCCTCCTACCAAACCAAGGAAAAGAACACCTAGCGCAAAAAGATTACGCATGCTTGATATTGGGCATGGAGAAGCACAGCGAATTGCGCGTTACGCTAGAAGAGCGAGAAGCAAAAACAGATTTTTTTATGGGATGGAAAAAGAAAGACAATTCACTTTTGTTCCATCAAGACAACACAATGTAAAACTAATGATAGGAGACGCGGAAGCAAAATTAAGAAAACTGCCTTCAAGGAGTCTTGATGTAGTAAATATGGATTTTTTCGACCTAACTGAAGCAAGTTCAAAAATAGACGGATTTACAAAACAAGGTATGCCAAAAATTCGTGTATCAACAAAAGTTCTTTTCCCAACTTTGCTCAAAGAAGTAAAAAGGGTCCTAGACAAAAATGGCAGGTTATTTCTTACCGTTCAAGCCGGAGCTGTTGGAGACATAGATGCCCTTTTGGGAAACCATGATTTCATTGAAACACGCTTTTTTGATGTTCCTGAAAACCAAAAAAACGCCACCACCGAAATGCGCAAGCATTTTGAACTAGCTAAAACCAAACCAAGCGCACGTCCCGTAAGGTTTATTGCCGTAAAAAGAGGATAATAAATTACCTAACCGTCTCTTTTTTTTGTCGAAAAGCTAACCCTTTAAAAGCTTTCTTCACGAAATTTAAGTTAATGCGTTGCCTGGTGAACGGCTTAAAATCGCTAGTAACGCGAAATAACCATTTTGATGGTTTTTTTAAATGCGATTTTGATCGGAGGGAATAAAAATGGCAGAAAAAGAATTAATCAACGTTGTTTTTATTGGGCACGTTGATCACGGAAAGTCTACAACTGTTGGAAGATTACTTTATGATGGAGGCGCTCTATCAGAACAGGATTATAGAAAATTAGAAGAAGAAGCTAAATCAAGAGGAAAGGGAACATTCGTTTTCGCGTACGTAATGGATAACCTTAAAGAAGAAAGAGAAAGAGGAGTTACAATTGATGTTTCTTATAAAAAATTTGAAGCACAAAAACACATGTTCACAATAATTGATGCTCCAGGGCACAGAGATTTTGTAAAGAACATGATTACAGGAACTTCACAAGCTGATGTTGCTGTTTTGGTTGTTGCTACAAAAGAAGGAGTTCAACCACAAACAAAGGAACACGCTTTCTTAGCTCAAGTTATGGGTATAAGACAAATCGTTGTTGCTTTGAACAAGATGGATGAAATAAATTATGATCAGAAAAGATACAACGAAGTTAAAGACGAAGCAAACAAATTGCTTAGCGGCGTTGGATTCAAAACTGATAACATAAAGTTTGTTCCAATCTCTTCATGGAGAGGAGATAATGTTGTACACAAGACAACAAACATGCCTTGGTATACAGGAAAAACTTTGCTTGAAACTTTAGATGATTTACAAGCACCACCATCACCAATAGACAAAGCATTGAGATTGCCTATACAAGATGTTTATAGCATCAAAGGTGTTGGAGCTATCCCTGTTGGAAGAATTGAAACAGGTTCAATGAAGCCAGGCGACAAAGTTGTTGTAATGCCTTCAGGAAAACAAGGGGAAGTAAAAACAATGGAAGAACACCATACACAATTAACCATAGCTAAACCAGGAAACAACATTGGTTTCTCTGTTAGAGGCTTAGGTTCTGAAGATATGGGAAGAGGAGACGTTATTGGTTTAGTAACTAATCCGCCAACTGTTGCAAAATCATTCGAAGCACAAATTGTTGTTTTGAATCACCCAACAGCTATTCCAATTGGTTACACTCCAGTGTTCCACATGCACACTGTACAAATGTCTATGACTTTGACAGAAATCAAGAAAAAATTAGACCCAAAAACTGGGGCTACTTTGGAAGAGAATCCAAAGTTCTTGAAAGCAGGGGATGCAGCTATAGTAAAGATAACACCAACAAAACCTGTTTGTGTTGAAGCATTCAAAGATTTCCCACAACTTGGTAGATTTGCTATCAGAGATATGGGACAAACAGTTGCTGCTGGTATCATATTATCAGTAGAAAAGAGAGAATAAATGAAAGATAATTTAGGGGGAGATGAAGTTTTTTTCATCTTCCTGCTATTATTTTTACAAGCGAAGTAGGTGGGAAAATGCAGACAGCGAGAATAAAATTAACCGGAACAGATTATAAAACACTTGAAGACATTTGCAACAAAATACTTGAAGTTGCTGAAAGAACAGGGGCAAAACACTCTGGAAAAATTCCTTTGCCTACAAAAAAAATGACTGTTGCTACAAGAAAAGGTCCATGCGGCGGCGGAACTGAGAGTTACGAACGCTGGCAGATGAGAGTTCACAAAAGAATATTAGACATACAAGCTGATGAAAGGACCCTAAAAAGAGTAATGAGAGTAGAAATACCTGAAAATGTTCACTTAGAAATTGAATTGAAAGGATAAACTATTTAACATTTCTTAAGTTAAAAGGCAGAAAACACTTTTTTGTTCTGCCCGATACTCTTATTAATTTCTTTAACACTAATCCAAGTATGGAAATAATGTTTGAGGCTTTTGGTGTTCTTGGGATTATTTGCCTTTTGGGCGCTTTTTATATCAATAACAAAAAAAGAAAGATTGCAAGGAGAACAAAAGTATACAATGGCTTAAATTTTGTAGGAGCCATTATTTTAGGGATTTATGCTTACCTTACAGGAGCATGGATTTTTGCTCTGCTTAACCTCATCTGGGCCCTTATCGCATTAAGGTTTTTACTAATTTTAGCGAGCGAAGAGCGCGGGCACGCTGATTTGGACTTAATGCTAAAGTAGACCCTTAACCCTTATTCCCCAAAGCAAAAGCCAGTTTTCTTAAACCCTTTATTTCAAAGTTCTTTAAAGAGAAGGGATTTTTTGGTTGAAACAAAAAAGATACTTATCCAAGGGAAAAATATAGAAGAAACTTTCTCAAATTGCGGAAAAGCATTATTCAAAGAAATTACTGACATAGAAAAAATAGATCCAAAAAAAAGCGCAAAATTAAGGGTTAGCGGAAAAACCTATGATGAACTTTTAGTGAATTACTTAAATGAATTGCTTTTGTTAAGAGAGAATAAAAAAATGATTTACTCTCAATTTAGAGTAAAAATAATAGAAAAAATTAGTGAAAATGGAGAAAATTCTTTAGAGTTAGACGGAGTTGTTTTTGGAGAAAAACCCAAAAACAAAGGGTTAATAAAAAAAGAAATAAAAAGAATAACTAATGCGAGCGTGGACAAAGAAAAAAAAACAGCATTTTTTTTATAAAACAAAGGGATTTTTGATGAAAAATAAAAAAGAAAAGATTTATGCAAAAAACCTTGAGGAGTCAACAAAAAGACAATTTGAGGATTGCATAAAACAAGATTTTGTTATTGATGGCGCGCTAATGCCTGATGCACATTATGGGTATGTTGCCCCTATTGGCGCGGTAATTATTACCAAAAAAATGGTTGTCCCTTCCTGGGTTGGTTATGATATTGGTTGCGGAGTAACTGCCATTCTACTTAAAGGAAAAAATGTTTTGGACAAGATAAAGAAGAAAAGAAAAGAAATTTATGAAAAAATAAATAAAGAAGTTCCTATGGGGCTGGGGCATCTTAATGCGGAACACAAAGTGAGCAAAGAGACAAAAGAAGCATACAAAAAGATACTTGCAAATTTAGAGAAAAGCCAGCATGATGCTGAACTATTTAAGTGGATAAAAAGAAAAGCGCTGAGCAATATTGGTTCATTAGGTCACGGAAATCATTTTATTGAACTTGGCGAAAACAAAAAAGAAGCGTGGTTAATAGTTCACTCTGGCTCACGAAATGTTGGACACCACGTGGCTGGACTTTATATGAAAAAAGCACAGGAACAATTCTCTAAAGGAAAAGAAATTGTTGGAGGGTTTGAACAAACCTTTCCGATTGACAATAATTCTCAATTAGGAAAAGAATATCTTGCCGTTCTAAATTTTTGCCTGGAACTTGCGTTACTTAACAGAAAAGAAATAGTAAAAACTGTTGTAAAAAATATTGAAGAAGTTCTTGGTGTAGAGGTAAAATATGAATTGTGGGTTAACAAAAACCACAATAATGCTGAAAGAATTGGAAAAAGTGATAAGTTTATTCATAGGAAAGGAGCTACACCAAGCAAAAAAGGAGAAAGGGGAGTTATTCCTGGAAATATGAGGGACGGGTGCTTTCTTGTAATTGGAAAAGGAAATAAAAATTTCTTAGAGTCAAGCAGTCATGGAGCAGGAAGAGCAATGAGCAAAACTCAAACAAGAAAAGAAGTGACAATGGAACAGTTTTCTGAATCAATGAAAGGAATTACGGCGACAGTTGAAATAGGAACTCTTGATGAGAGCCCTTTTGCTTACAAAAATATTAACGAAGTAATGAAAGGGCAAAAAGAAAGTGTAAAAATATACAAACATATTAAACCAATAATTAATTGGAAAGGAAAAAACTGAATTTTCCAAAGTCCCCCAAAAATTACCAGAAGAGGTTCTCAATTAGGGTTATATACAAGTGTTTTCATTAGTAAGTTAACTAAAACTCAAAAGGAGGTTTTTTGAATATGGCTAAAGACGTAAATATATTAGCGTTGGTATCGGTTTTGTCAACCCTACTAATCCCGTTAATAGTCCCTTTAGTAATAGTACTTGCAAAAAAGGATGATGCTTATGCAGTTTATTACTCAAAACAAGTAATTGTTCTTGAGATAGCAGCTTTTATTGCAGTAATCATTTCAGCAATTTTAACGATAGTGCTGATTGGACTTATACTATTACCGCTTGTATTATTAGCTTCTCTTGTATTGTACATTTTATTAATAATAAATATAATAAGAGGAGAAAAGAAACCATTGCCAATTATAGGCAACTTGTGGAAATAAATCAATTTTTTTTGTTGGCTAAAAAAAGGCCAACAATCTTTTTTTATTTTAGTTCAAACCAAAAGGCTTGCCCTTATTACACTGCAAAAAACCCACTAATTAGCATTAAATATAAGTTTTATCCTTGTTCTATCAATATTTTCGGGTTCGCCCGCAAAATAAAGGAGGAATATGATATGGTTGACTACGCAAGTTCAATCAAGAAGCCATTTTCTGACATGAAAACTTTAGGAATAGGGACTATCTTGAACGTTATTCCAATAGTTAGCTTGTTGGTTACTGGTTTTGTAGTTAAAACAGGTGAAGATGCTGTTAAGGGAAAAAATAAATTAAGAGGATTCGCATTGAACGATATTGTAGAATATATCGTAAAATTAGTAATTATGTGGGTTATCTCAGTAATTTATATGATCCCTGGTTTAGTTATAGTAGCAGTTGGAATAGGAGCAGCTCTTGCTACCCTATTGCCCGCACTAACAGATCCAACCAATGTAGCAGATGCCCTTTCTAACTTAGCATCAAGTGCTTTAGTTGGAGCACCAATATTGATTGTAGGATTCTTGCTATTACTTATAGCTTGCATTCTTTTGCCAATGGCTATAATGAGATGGCTAAAGGAAGGAAGTATTGGAGCAGCATTCAATGTGTTAACTGTTTTGAAAAAAGTTCTTACAGTTAATTATTGGGTAACTGTAATAGTGTACTTTGTTTACGCTATAGTATTAGCAATAATCGCATCAATAATTGCAGGAATACTTGTATTAGTTCCAGTAATTGGATGGGTATTAGGATTGCTAATAATGGGTCTTGTAGGGTTCGCATTAAGCGTAACCGGATATGACCTAATGGCACAAGTATACAATGCAAAGTAAATTTAACTAACAAATTTCATTATTTGATTGGGTTAGAAAAACCCAATCATTTTCTTTTTTTAAAAAGCACCCAAGCAACGTAAATAAAAGGTGTAAAACCCCAAAACAAAAGTAACTTCTTCCAGTGACAAAGCGAAAGGTTTTTATAGTCTGGGTGAGGCAAATACATAAGGTGAGTTCATGGGTTTGGGTTTTTTGAGAAGCTTAGCTGTAGTTCTAGTTTTTGTATTTTTAGTAGCAGGAGCAAGTGCTTGCTCTGTTAATTTAACTAATGAAAAAGTAGAACTAAGAAGCAATACTGATGGTTATGCAACAAGCATTTCTGCTGAAGACAATTCCCCAATAGACATTAGAGTTACTTTTACCATAAATGATGTTTCAGGAAGCGACTGTGCAGCAAATGTTAAAGTTAATTCAAAGATTTATAGAAAAACAAGTTCAGGAGACTGGACACTTTACAGAACAACAACAATAAAAACACAAGAATTACAAGAAGACGAATTTTCTTTTACTTGGACAGATGACTTCACTGTTGATGATTATTATGAAAGATACAGGGTTGACACAAATATTTTTGATAGTAATAATGGAAACTTAGAGGAAATGAGCTCCTCATATATCGACATGGTAAATAACTCTTGTTCAGGAATAAAATTAGTTACAAGCGACATGACTATTGATGAAGGAAATGATGCAACAAGAACATTTAGAGTAGAGAACAACACCAACAAGACCTTTGAAATAAATAACGTAAGCGTTTTGTCAACAAATGCTTTGATAAGATCAGGAAGCGTTAATTATGATTCTACTGTTTCTCGCTACTCTCAAGAAGTAGTTGATGTTACAATAAACGCAGGGTATGTTTCAAGCGATTCTAGCACCACAGCAACATTTGCTGTTTCTGGATATATAGATGGAACTTTCTGCAGTGAAACAGCAATAGGAAGAAAATCATTCACAGTAACAGTACTTGACACAGGTTCAAGCGGAAGTAATTCAGGAAGTTATACTTCTACCCCCGATTGTGAAGATTTAAGACTAGTAACAAAAAACTTTGAAATGAATGAAGGTTCAGAAAGTACACAAATATTTTACTTAGAAAATAACTCGACAAAAAGATTCGAAGTACTTGATGTACAAACCACAAGTAACGGAATTGATTTGAGAGCATATTATAACGAACAATACGCCTTCCCTGGCGAAGTAGCTGACATTATAATGAAAGCGACTTCAGCAAATGTATTCTCTAACCAAACATATGAAAACACAATTAAAGTAAAGGGACAATTTAGCGACGGAAGAAGTTGCTCTTTTGATAATATCCAAAAAAGAACTTTTAGCACTACTGTGCTTGATTCACAAAAAGCTTCTTTTGCGAGCTGTAATAATTTTTCTATAAACGCTCCAGAAGCGGTTTCTTTTGAGAACTTTGGAAACATCCCAATAACTATAGTTAATGGAACTAACCAAAGAGCGGACATTTATATTGAAGGGGACATTGAAGCAAGTCCGACACAAATTTCTTTGCCTGCAAATAGCTCAATTAGCAGAGAGCTAAGTGTTTCATTAAGAGGAACTAACGGAACAATTACATTAAGACCAAGCGTTGAGGGATGCTATTATGCAACTAAAAGAATAAGCGTGTCAAACACTGCAAAAGGAACTTTATCAGCATTAACAATGACCGCGAGTGTTGAAGAGGATACAAACTCGGCAAAAATCTTAATTGGAATAGATAATCCTACAACAAAGATTTTCTCAGGAGTATTGTCAGTTAGCACCCCGCAAGGATGGTACTCTAATGACAAAGAAGTAACTATCACCCCGGGAAGAAATAATTTCGAGATATTCTTAAACAAAACAACCAACGCTGTTTCAGGAACAGTAACAGTTGCTTTCAAAGCTAACGGAGAACAAATAACACAGCAAGTTTCTCTGGGCGGAGCAGTATTTGCAGGATTATTCGCATGGGGCGGACTTGCAGGAAGCTTTTTAGCATTGTTATTGATAGTAATAGTGGTGCTATTAATTGTCGGGTTAATTTCTGCCGGAGCACCTGAAAAGAAAGAAGTTTGGATGGAAGAAAATTAATCATCCAAAAATAAAAAAACAAAAAAAAGGAAACACAGGGCAAATAGCCCAAAGGCAAATGCATTGCGTAGCAATGCGTTCCCATACACCAAGCGGGATGGGCAGAAGCACCTTTTTAAATGTTTCTTTGAAAAATTATGTTAACGTAGTTTGAGTACACTACCAATCAAAGTTTGGTGAGTTTTTGATTGGCAAATACCAAGCAATTTCTGTTTGGTCGCACAAGTTTTGTGTGTAGTATCAGTGCTCATTCTAAAAAAACAAAAGAGTTGAAAAAGAATGTCACAATATAATGCTCCAAGAAGAGGATCAATGGCTTATTATCCTCGCGTTAGGGCAAAAAAAGAAACTCCAAGTATGCGCGCAGAAGGAACAGAAAAAAAAGCGTTATCTTTTTTAGCTTACAAAGTTGGAATGGTTCAAGCTGTCGGAAAAAACACTCATAAAGCAAGTCCTTCTTTTGGACAAGAAGTTGTTGTACCGGCAACTGTTTTAGCTTGCCCTCCACTAAAAGTTTTCGGGTTAAGAGCTTACACTAAAGGCGAAATCGGAGTTCAAGTATTGAGCGATGTTTTGGCAGAAAATGTTGACAAAGAACTATTAAGAAAAATTAATAATTTTAAGAAACCTTCACAAAAAAAGAGCGAAAGAAGAGAAACAAAAAAAGCTGAAGATTATTACACTTTAGAAGATTTTGAAAAAGAATTGGCCGATATTGAATATTTTACTTTACTTGTTCACACCCAGCCAAAAAATATTGACTTGAAAAAAACACCAGATGTTAGTGAAATAAATATTGGCGGAACAAAAGAAGAACAATTAGCTTATGGTAAAGAAAAATTAGGAAAAGAAGTGGCTTTTGACGAGATTTTTAAAGAAAAAGAATTCTTGGATGTAAAAGCAGTTACTTCAGGAAAAGGATTCCAAGGAGTAATAAAAAGATTTAATGTTAGAAGTTTGAGACCAAAAAATAAAAGAGTAAGAGTTGTTGGGTCTATTGGACCATGGCACCCTCACACAGTAATGTTTAGTGTTGCAAGACCTGGACAAATGGGTTATCAGTGCAGAACTGAGACAAACAAAAAAGTAATACTAATTTCTGAAAAAGTTGAAGAGGTAAATCCCTCAAACGGTTTTTGTGGATATGGAAATGTTAAAGGAAAATTTGCTTTAATTTACGGTTCTTTACCAGGCCCGGCAAAAAGATGTGTTGCTTTAAGAAAAGGAACAAGACCTGAACTAAAAAGCGGACTTCATATTGATAGTGTTACAAGTATTGTTAGGAAATAAAAAAAATTGTGGTTTTTATGAAAGCAAATGTTTTAGGATTGGATGGCGCAGTAAAAGGACACGTTGAACTGCCTGCTGTTTTTGAAACAGAATACAAACCTGTTTTAATAAAAAGAGCAGCGCAAGCTATTCAAACAGCAATGAAACAGCCAAAAGGAACTGATCAGAGAGCTGGAAAAAAGAACACAGCTGTTTATAGAGGATATAGAGGAGTTCCAACAATTCACAGAATAATTAATACTGAAAATGCAAGATTGCCTAGAATGAAAAACAGAAGAGGATTGTTATATGGAAGAGTTGCTGCCGTTCCACAAGCACCGGGCGGAAGAGCAGGGCACTCATTAAAATCATGGGAAATTTATAGAGAAGAAATAAACAAAAAAGAAAAGAAATTAGCTTTGAAGAGCGCAATTGCTGCTACTATAATTAAAGAACTTGTTGAAAAAAGATTTATTGTAGAAAAAGAACTGCCAATAATTGTTGATGATGCTTTTGAGAGTGTTAAGAAAACAAAAGAAGCGCTTGATATTTTTGGAAAAATAGGTGCAGGAAAAGACATCCAAAGCGCAAAAGGAAAAGTTAGAAAGAGAGCTGGAAAAGGAAAAGCAAGAGGAAGAGGAAAAAAAGAAAAGAAAAGTGTTTTAGTTGTTACAGGAAAAAATTCTCCTGTTTTAAAAGCTGTGAGAAATTTACCTGGTGTTGATGCTGTAACAGTACAATCATTAAATGTTGATTTAGTTGCTCCAGGGGCAGAAGCGGGAAGATTAGTTGTTTGGACAAAAAGCGCAATTGAAGAATTGGGAAAAGACAATAAGACACAAACACAAAAAGTTATAGTTGAAACTAAAAAGGAACAAGTAAAGAAAGGAAAAAAAGTAGTTAAAGCAAAAAAGGTTCCTGCAAAAAAAGAGGAAAAGAATTAATTGAAAATAAGGGATTTTTATGGTAAAATTAAATAAAACGGATAAGATTCAGCAAAAAGCTGAGGAAAAGTCCAAAGAAAAGATCGAGGAAATACCAGCAAAAGCTGAAAAGAAAGAAAAAAAGGAAAAGCAAGTAAAAGAAGTAAAAACAAATGTTACTCTTGCTGATTTAGAATTATTATTACACCCGTTAGTTACTGAAAAATCAGTTAATATGATTGAATCAGAAAACAAAATTACTTTTATTGTTGCAGAAAATGCAAACAAAAAATTAGTAAAGAAAGGTATTGAAGCAGCTTATGGAGTAAAAGTAGAAAAAGTAAACATAGTAAGAGATATGAAAGGAAGAAAGAAAGCAATAATTAAACTGAAGAAAGAATTCAAGGCACAGGATCTTGCAACTAAGTTAAAGGTATTGTAATTGAGAAAATGAAGAGTTAATGGAGAAAGTATTGGAGTAATAATTTTTATTGGTGAAGAAAAATGGGAAAGCGACTTATTTCACAGAGGAGAGGAAAAGGCTCTCATACATTTAAAGCAAAGCACCTTGGAATAAATTCACTTTACTTGCCAGGACCTCAACTGTCTAACGGAGAAATAACTGACTTAATAAAAGAAAACGGAAGAGGAACTATAATGGCTGAAGTTACTTTTAATGACGGAAAGAAAGAATATATTGTTTCCGCTGAAGGACTATATTTAGGACAAAAGATACAACAAGGAGAGGGAGCATCAATTGTTGTTGGCAATATAGCTAGTTTGGCTGATCTGCCAGAAGGATGCCCAATATTTAATATTGAAAGACATTTAGGAGATGGCGGTTCTTTTATAAAATCGCCCGGAAGTTATGCTTTGCTTATGGCAAAAGACAGTAAAGGGGCAACAATAAAAATGCCTTCAGGAAAAATGATTACCCTTCCTTTAGCAGTTAGAGCAACTATCGGAAATGTTTCTTGCGGCGGAAGAGGCGACAAGCCAATGGTTAAAGCAGGAAACATGTTTTTCTTAATGAAATCAAAGAGAAAAATGTATCCAAGAGTTAGAGGGGTAAAAATGAATGCTACTGACCACCCATTCGGTGGAGCATCACATCACCCAGGAAAATCAAAGAGTACTTCAAGAAATGCTCCTCCAGGAAGAAAAGTTGGTGCTATTGCATCTAGAAGAACGGGAAGGATAAAGAAAGGTTAAAATTTAGAGCCAGTGACGCTGGCTTTTGTTTTTATTTGGTGAGATGATTATGGAACACACAGCAAAGAAATTTAACTTCAGAGGAAAACCTCTTGAAGAATTACAAAACATGAGTATAGAAGAATTTGCTAAATTATGCAAATCAAGACCAAGAAGATCTTTGCTTAAAGGAATTGATAAAAGATTCTTAAAAAAAGTAGAGAACGCAAAAAAGAATCCAAAAGCAAAACCAATTAGAACTCACAGTAGAGATATAGTAATTATCCCAGCAATGGTTAGCGCAAAAATCGCTATACACCGAGGAAATAGTTTTGAAACAATCGATATTACAGAAAAAATGTTAGGTCATTATTTAGGAGAATTTGCTTTAACAAGAAAGAAATTACAGCACGGAAAGGCAGGAATTGGAGCAACAAAGAGCTCTTCTGCAGTTACGGCGAGAGGATAAATAAAGCAAGTTGAAATACAAAACAATAATGATTGAAAGGTTGATTTTATGGGTAAAAAGGAATATCAGGCGGAAGTTGGAAAGCAAAGCAAGACCGCTAAAGCTTTGATAACTAATTGCCCGGTATCACTAAAATATTCAACCGAAATATGCAATCAAATAAAGACAAAGCCAGTAAACAAAATAATTGCTTGGCTTAAAAGAATTGAAGCACACGAAGATTATTTACCTTTGATGAGATACAACAAAAAAGTTGCGCATAGAAAAGGAAATGCTATGAACGGACAAAAAGCAGGAAGATATCCTGAAATGACTTGCAGAGCATTTGTTGATTTATTGAATTTGGCAAAAAACAATGCTGACTTTAAAGGTTTGGATTCAGAAAAATTAATTATACTCAACGCTTTTGCTTCGATGGGGATAAGTCGTTACAGCCATCAATCAAAAGGAAAAATAGCAGGAAAAGCAAGAAGACGAAACGCAACACACATAGAAGTTATTGTTGGAGAACAAAAGTAATTAATATTTAAAACAAAGGTGAAATGATGATAGAAAGAACATTTATCCAGAAAAACTTGAACAAGATGGAAATGGAAGATTACTTGAACAAGAAACTGGAGAGAGCAGGATTTGACAAAGTTGATGTAATAAAAACGCCTTTAGTTACTAGAATTGTTTTGTACGTGGCAAAGCCAGGACTTGCTATTGGAAAAAGCGGTTCAACAATAAAACAATTAACAGAAACAATCGCGCAAAAATACAAGATAGAAAATCCTCAAATAGAAATACAAGAAGTAAAAGATCAGAGATTGAATGCAAAGATACAGGCAAAAAAAATGGCTTCAATGATTGAGAGAGGAAATTCGTGGAGAAGTGTTGCTTACAGATTGATAAAAGACGCTATGGATGCTGGCGCTCAAGGAATTGAATTAGTTGTTAAAGGAAAATTATCAGGAAAAGGTGGAAGAAAAAGAAAACAAAGAATTGCTTTTGGATATATGAAAAAATTAGGAGACCAAGCAAAACTGGTTGACTTTGCAAAAGTTGCGGCGTACCCTAAAGCAGGAGCAATTGGAATAAGATTGAGAATAATACACCCTGACGTTGTTTTTCCAGACAAAATTGATGCTGAAAAAGTTATTAAAGAATTAAAAAGAGTGAAAAAAGAACTTGATGAGCAAACAACCGAAACAGAAGAAAAAGCAAAAGA
>CAZPWC010000003.1:0-19301 GCA_964590155.1 uncultured archaeon | reverse complement strand
GAAGAAAAAGAAACAAAGAAAGAGGAAGTAAAAGAGGACTCACAAGAGAAAAAAGAAGTGAAAGCAGAAAAAGAAGATGAAGCAAAAGAGGCTAAATAAGATTTAATGAAAAAGAAATAGTGATTTTTATGAAGGCAAAAGAAGTAGCAAAAATGGGAGCTGGCGAGCTTGAAGAAAAAATTGTTGAGCTAAAGCAAGAGCTTGCAAAAGAAAGAGCAACTGTTGCATCAGGAACAAAGAGCGATAACCCTGGAAAGATAAGAAAATTGAGAAGAGATGTTGCAAGAATGTTTACGATTATGAACCAAAAAAATAAGGAGGCTAAGATTTAATGCAAGAAATAGACAAGATCAGCGGCCTTCCAAAGGATTTGTTTGATATAAGCAATATTACCAAGGAACAACAAAAAATAAGGATAGATGTAATCAAGAGAAAGTTCTCAAAGATTATAACTTTGGTTCGCGGGGTAACAGACGAAAAAGAAATAAAGGATCTTGGGAAAGAAATGAAACAAAAATTTGCTTGTGGCGGAACAATTGATGGAAAAATTATTGAGTTACAGGGAAATCACAAAGAAAAAGTAAGAGAGTTTTTGGTTAAAAAAGGTTACAAGAAAGAATTGATTGAAGGTTAGGGAGATGATTAAAGGAAAGCATTATGAGATAACAACACAGAATTTTTTGAACCATGAGTGGATTGGTTTGGAAGTTAAGGTTGTTGAAAGCTCTGATCCGCAAAGGAAAGAACTGGAAGGAATAGTGCTTGACGAAACGCAAAACACAATTATTTTGGAGACAAAAGAAGGAAAGAAAATCGCTCCAAAAAAAGAATGTGTTTTTGAGTTTAATTTAGAAGGAGAAAAGATTTTGATAAAAGGAAAAGAAGTTGTAAAAAGACCTGAAGATAGATTGAAGGATTTATGATTAGAAAAAGATTTGTGGTGAGATGATGGCAGAGAAAAAAATTGTAAAAGAAAAGAAAGCAAAGGAAGAAACAGCACCAAAGGCACAAAATGCTGGACAAGAGAAGGTTTACTCTGTTAGAGGTAATATTTTTGAAGGAAAAGTAGTTTCGGCAAAAGCGCAGAAAACAGTTACTGTTGAGCGTTCTTTGACACACTACCTTGCAAAGTATGAAAGATACAAAAAGATAAAATCAAAAATAATGGCGCATAATCCTGAATCAATTAATGCAAAAGAAGGGGATATTGTTAGAATAGGGGAAACAAGAAAAATATCAAAAACAAAGAATTTTATTGTTATGAAAATCTTGAGCAGAGGCGAAGAAAAATGAGAGCAATGAGCGTTAACAATGTAGGCGCAATTACTTTGCACAGCAGAATAACCTGCGCTGATAACTCAGGAGCAAAAGAAATTGACGTAATTTCTGTTTTTGGTTATAAGAGCAGAAAGAAAGGATACCCTAAAGCAGGAATAGGAAGCTTGGTTAATGTTGTTGTAAAAAAAGGAAAACCTGAAATGAGAGGAAAAATTGAAAGAGCTGTTATTATTAGAACAAGGCAGGAATACAAAAGACCAAACGGAATGAGAGTAAAATTTGAAGATAATGCTGCTGTTTTGGTTGATGAAGAAGGATTGCCAAAAGCATCAGAAATGAAGGGGTGCTGCGCAAAAGAAGTTGGAGAAAGATTCCCTAAGGTTTTAGGACTTGCAAGTGCGGTTGTTTAATTGAGATGATTTTTATGGTAAAAAAAAGTTATAAGCCGAAAAAAATGAGGAAGCGAAATTTCACTGCTCCAAAACACAAAAAGAGCAAAATGCTTTCTTCACATTTAAGCGAAAAGCTTTCTACAGAGCTAAAATGCAGATCGCTAGCTGTGAGAAAAAATGATATTGTTAAATTAATTAGAGGAGAATTCAAAGGAAAGGAAGGAAAAATTTTGAGAGTTGACTTAGAAGGACACAAAATATTTGTCGAAAAAGTTATTAGAAAGAAATCTAACGGCGAAGAATTTGAAGTTGCAATAGATCCATCAAAAGTTATTTTGGTTGATTTGGATAAAAGTGACAAAAGAAGACTTGGAAAGAATTAATTTTATTGGGATGATGTAAATGGGAAAGAAAGGCGGAAACAAAAAAACAAAGGCATTGTATGCTCCTAAAGCAGTTAATATAAAAAGAAAAGCAAGAGTTTGGACTGTTCACACAATCCCTGGAGCACAGAAAAGAAAAGAATCAGTGTCATTAGGAATCGTTCTTAGAGATTTAGTGGGAATAGTAGCCACAATGAAAGAAGCAAAATCTATTTTGCAGGGAAAAGAAGTGAAAGTTAATGGGGTAGTAAAAATTGAGCCAAGAACAGGAATAGGTTTGTTTGATACAATTACTATTGAAAAACAAAAATTGTTTTTTAGAGCAATGCTTGACAAGAAAGGAAGAATTTATCTAAATGAGATGGAAAAAGAAGGGAAAGAAAGAATAAGCAAAGTTTCTCACAAAAAGATGACTGCAAAAGGAGTTCAAATAACAACTAGCGACGGAAGAATTTATTTGACAAATGAAGCAAAAGTTGATGATTCTTTGAAAATAAAGCTTCCTGAAGGAAAAATCGAAGGAGTTATTCCTTTAGAGAACGGAGCTTTAGTTTTCATAACAAAAGGAGAACACTGCGCACAAACAGCAATTGTAAAAGAAATTGTATCAGGAACAATAAAACGATCAAAACTTGTAAAGCTTGAAAGCAAAGAAGGGGAATTTGAAACAGTACCTGAAAACATAATTGTTATAGGCAAAGGAAAACCTGCTTTAGAGGACTTAAAGCAGTAAATTGAAAAATGAGTGGTTTTTATGATGAATCAAGTTGGAATAGAAAAAGTTGTTATCAACATGGGAGTTGGCGCTGAAGAATCCCAAATGAAAAAAGCCATCCAAGTTATGCAGACAATAGCTGGAAAAAAGGGAGTTAAAACTAACTGCAAAGTTAGAATTCCTGATTGGGGCCTAAGACCAGGCATTCCAATAGGGCTAAAACTTACGCTTAGAAGAAAAGATGCGGAAGATTTCCTAAAAAGAGCTTTTATCGCAAAAGAAAACAAAATGAACGCTAAAAGTTTTGACAAAGAAGGAAATTTTGCTTTTGGGGTAAAAGAACACATAAATATGCCTGGAGTTAAATATGACCCAAAACTAGGAATAATGGGTTTTGATGTTATTGTTGCTTTGCAAAAAAAAGGACACAGAGTGAAACGCAGAAAAGTTAAAACATCAAAGATAGGAAAAAAACAAAGAGTTTCAAAAGAAGAAGCGGTTGCTTTTGTTACCGAATTAGGGGTTGAATTAGAATGACTGAAACAAAAATTGATAAAAACCAAAAACATGTAAAAAGCCCTAAAATGAAAAAGAAAAATTATGCTTGCAAAATTTGCGGAATAAGAAAAGGATTAGTGAGAAAATATAATTTGGGTATTTGCAGGAGATGCTTCAAAGATAATGCCCCAAGGATAGGATTTAACAAGTACAGTTGATTTTTAACAGGTGGAAAAATATGAGTATGATGGACCCGTTGGTTGATGCGTTGACGATAATAAGAAATGCGGAAAACGCGGCAAAGAAAGATTGTGCAATAATGCCTGCGTCAAATTTCCTTGGCGAAGTACTACGCGTAGCGAAAGAAAACGGATACATCGAAGGATATAATAGAAACGAAGAAAAAGGAAAAATTTCTTACGCAGTACAACTTAACGGAAAATTAAATACAATTAAGGCAATAAAGCCAAGATACGCTGTTAAGCAAACAGAATTTGAAAAATACGAAAAAAGATATCTTCCTGCAAGAGATGTTGGATTAATTGTTGTTTCAACTTCAAAAGGAGTTATGACACACACCCAAGCAAAACAGGAAAAATTGGGCGGACGATTGATAGCTTTAATGTATTAATGCGGTTGATTTTTATGACTGAAAAACAAGAAAAGAAAAAAGAAATAGCTTATACGCTAATAATGCCTGAAGGAATAAGTGTTACGGTAGAAGGGCAAAACGCAATAACAATAAAAGGACCAAAAGGAGAACAAAAAAGAAGTTTTAAAAATTACAGAGTAAAAATTGAAGCTACAGGGAATAAAGTTTATGTTAGTGGAAAACCAGTAACAAGAAAAACACTTGATATTATAAAAACAGTAACTGCACACATCCAAAAAATGACTGAAGGATTACTTTACGGTTATAAATATAGTCTAAAAATTGTATATTCACACTTTCCAATGACAGCACAAGTAGAAAAAAATAAAATCTTAATAAAAAATTTCTTGGGAGAAAAGTTTCCAAGAACTGCTATGATACAAGGAGAAGCAAAAGTTGAGGCAAAAGGACAAGATGTTATTGTTACAGGAAATAATTTAGGCGACGTTAGCCAAACCGCTTCAAATATTGAGCAAGGCGCACGCGTAAAAGGAAAAGATATACGAAGATATCAAGACGGAATTTATTTAGTTTCAGCAGGAAACAAGGAAGAAAAACCAGAAGGAAAAGTAGTGGAAATTTTAAGAGGAAGAGAATAAATTGATGAGAAAATTTGAAATAATGTTTATTATTTTTGGTGAATGAAATGGTTGAAAAAATTAAAAAAGAAAAAGTTTCTGAGAAAAAAGATACAAAAAAAGAAGTTAAAGAGACAAAAACAGAAACTCCAAGCGTTAAAGCAGAAACAAAAAAAGAAATTAAAGAAGTTAAAAAAGAAGTGAAAGTTTCAAAGAAAAAATTTATTCCTTTTACTGAAAAAAAGAAACCAAAAAAAGGAACTGAAGTTAAAGCAATTCAAAAGAGAATTAGCGAAACAAAAAAACACCACCCTGTTTTTAGGGGAAGATTTGGTAAAAAACAGTTCAGAAGAAAATCGATAAAAAAATGGGATAAGTGGAGAAAACCCCACGGAATTGATATTGACAGAGGACTAAATCACGGACATAGACCAAAAACAGGATATAGCGGTCCTGCAAATATAAGAGGAATGCACCCTTCAGGATATGAAGATGTAATGGTTTACAATGTTAATGATCTCGAAAAAGTAAACCCAAAATCACAAGCAGGAAGAATCAGCGCAACTGTTGGGAAAAGGAAAAGAAATGATATTATTGCAAAAGCAAACGAAAAAGGAATATGGATTTTGAATTAAAGGAAAAAAGGGGATTTTTATGAATTTAAACAAAGCAAAGGAATTGGCTGCAGGAATACTAAAAGTAGGGGTTAACCGAGTTTACATAGATCCTGTTAATATGAAAAAAGTTGAAGAAGCAATGACAAAAGATGATTTAAGAGGATTAATTGCTGAAAGAATAATAAAAAAGAGAAAAGCAAAATTCCAAAGTAAGGGAAGAAGCCGAGTTATGCTTAAAAAAAGACAAAAAGGAAGAAAAAGCGGAAAAGGAAAAAAGAAAGGATCAAAAAAAGTTAGAACTGAAGGGAAACGAGGTTGGATAAAAAAAGTAAGATCGCAAAGAGTTATGCTTAACGAATTAAGGAAAACAAATCCTGAAGCAGTAAAAGAAGCAGGGTATGGGAATGTTTATAGAAAAATAAAGGGCGGTTTTTTCAAAGGAAAAAACTATGTTAGAGAATACATTGAAGGGGTGAAAAAGTAATGGTTACAAAAAAGACTTACGAGACAAAATTCAAACGAAGAGCAGAAGGAAAAACTGATTACGCAAAAAGATTGGCCCTTGTTAAATCAAAGAAAACAAGATTTGTTGTAAGAAAAACAAATACACGAATAATTGCTCAAGCTACACAATTCGAACTAAAAGGAGACAAAACTATTGCAAGCGCTGATTCAATTGAGCTAAAAAAATATGGTTTTTACGGAACAAACAATACGCCTTCAGCATATTTAGTTGGTTACTTACTTGGAAAGAAAATTGGAGAAAAAACTAAGGAAGGAATTCTTGATATGGGAAGAAAAACTGCTACAAAAGGTAGTGTTATTTTTGCATGCGTTAAAGGAATAAATGACGCGGGCGTAAAAGTCCCTATCGGTAGCGAAGCTGTTCCTAAAGAAGAAAGATTGAACGGAAAAGCACTTGATGATTATGCAAAAAAGCTTGGCGAAAAAGCTAGTGTTGTTTTTTCTAAGTATATCGAAGCAAAAATTACTCCTGGCGAAATAAACAAAGCTTTTGAGAAAGCAAAAACGGAAATATCCAAGGTGAAAGAATGAATAGATCGAGAGCAAAAATTGCAGCAAACCGAAGTCCTGAAGAAAAGAAAGCAGATGCTTTAAGCGAAATATCAAGAGAAATCGCTGAACGCGAAAGAAATCTTTCTAACTGGATCCCTAAAACAGATCTTGGAAAATTAATTAAATCTGGAAAAATAACTTCAATGGAAGAAATATTTGAAAAAGGGTACAGAATAATGGAACCTGAAATAGTTGATTCGTTACTAAAACTTGAAGATGAAGTAATTGAAGTTGCTAAAACAACAAGAGTTACTACTGCTGGAAGAAAATTCAGTTACAGAGCTGCTGTGCTTGTAGGAAACAGAAATGGATTTGTTGGACTAGGAACAGCAAAAGATGTTGATAGATTTCCTGCAATAACAAAAGCAAAAAGGAATGCTAAATTAAATTTAAAAAGAGTATACAGAGGATCAGGTTCTTGGGAAGAACAACCAACTGATGATAAGCACTCTGTTCCAATGAAAGTTGTTGGAAAGTCAGGAAGTGTAAGAGTTTTGGTTATGCCTGCCCCTAAAGGAACAGGAATTGCGGTTGGAAAGAATATTAGCAAGGTATTTGAGCTTGCTGGAGTAAGAAATGTTTGGAGTAAAGCTAGCGGAAGAACATCAATAAAATTGAACTTTGTTCAAGCAGCTATTGATGCTTTAACCAAGCCTTCAAAAATGAAGCTAACACGAGACCTTGAGAGGAAATTTGGCAAATAAATGAGAAATTAAAATTGTAAAAATTATTTGGAGAGAGTAATATGTATTGTGTGGTAAGGATAAGAGGAACAGTCAATGTTTCACCAAAGGCAAAAAAGACTCTTGAGATGCTTAACTTGAGAAGAGCAAATAATGCAAGCGTTTGGTTAGAAACAAATCAAGCAAAAAAAATGATAAAATTAGTTGACCACATGATTACTTTTGGAAAAATTGATGATTCTACATTAGAAGAACTTATCACAAAGCGGGGAGAAGCAGTTGAAGGAAAACTTGATGTTAAGAAAGTTATGGAAGGATTAAAGAGCGGAAAAACAGCAAACCAAGTTGGTTTGGTTAATTGTTTTAGATTGAATCCACCAAAAGGCGGATTTGAGAGAAAAGGAGTAAAAGTCCCTTATGGAATGGGCGGAGCTTATGGGAATAGAAAAAATGACATGAGCGAATTAGTAAAAAAAATGATTTAATTAATGAATTTTATTGGTGAAAGAAATGGTTGTAAGAAAAAGAAGGAAAAAAAATAAATTACGCGGGCAACGAACAATGGGTGCTGGCGGTACTAAAAACAGAAGAGGGGCAGGTTCACGCGGAGGACGCGGAAAAGCAGGCTCAAGAAAACACAAGATAGCTACTTTTGGTGTTAAAACAAAAAAGTACAGATTGAAAGCTAATTACCAAATGAAAGAAATAAACTTAGGCGAACTAAACAAAAAGCTTGATTATCTTGTTTCAAAAGGAAAAGTGACTAAAGAAGGAAACAAATATATTGTTGACAAGAAAAGCGGGTATGGAAAAGTTTTAAGTAGAGGAGAAACAGAAAAAGAAATTATTTTGAAAATAAATGCTTCAATTGACACTGTAAAGAAAATAGTTGCTGCAGGCGGATCTTTTGAATATGAGAAAAAAGGATTTGAAAAAGAAATCGAAGAAGCTAAAATAGCTGCTGAAGAAGCAGAACTAGAGTTTGAAGAAAAAGAGGAAGAATAAACAAACACGAAAAAGTTTTTTTTATAATGTCGGCGACGATGGGAAAGGAGCTAGAAAGTTTTTTGGGTGATTTATTGGGTATAATAGATATTCTTGTTGGATTTTCACAATACTTGCCCGAAATAAAAAAACCTGAAAAAGAAGTCCCATTTAAGCAAAAAATGCTTTGGACTTTAGCTGCTATCTTAATTTTCTTTGTTTTAGGAAATATTGCTCTTATCGGACTTGATACAAGCAATCCTTACATCGCTCAACAAATCGTTTTCGCTCAAACAATTCTTGCAAGCCAAGTGGGAACAATAATTACTGCAGGAATTGGGCCAATAGTAATGGCTTCAATATTTTTACAACTTTTTTTAGGGGCAGGAATAATAAACATAAATTTATCTGACCCAGAGGGACGCGCAAAATTCCAAAGCTTGCAAAAAATACTTGCAGTGCTTCTTTGTTTTGTTGAAGGATTCATTTACGTTGCTTCAGGAATGCTAGCCCCTATTGGCGGAGCAGGATTACTAAATCCAATGACTTGGTTTATTGTTTTACAAATCGCTATTGGTTCTTTAATACTTCTTTACTTAGATGAAATAGTTTCAAAATATGGAATTGGTTCAGGAATAAGTTTGTTCATTGCAGCTGGAGTTAGCGGACAATTATTTTGGCAAGTATTCCAACCTGCAATTAGTTCAACAATCGGAATAACCCAAGGTGGAACTATTTGGCAATTCTTATTTGTTACACCAGGAGACTGGACACTACTTTTGCCAATCCTTGGAGTAATAGTAATTTTCTTGGTTGTTGTTTTTGCTGAAGGAATGCATGTAAATATCCCAATAACTTTTGGACAAAGCGGAGTTGGAGGACGATACCCTGTAAAATTCTTGTATGTGAGTAACATGCCTGTTATTTTAGCAATGGCTTTGTTTATGAACTTCCAATTATGGGCGCTCTTCCTGAAAAATATACCAATTATTGGACAAATAATGAATGTACTTTCTTGGGCAACAATGATGCCAAGCGCAGGAAACAATGTTTTATTTAGCCCAATTAGAACGGGCGGGGGAAGTTTACTTGGAGGAATAATTGATCAAGGACTAACCTCATTGACAATTAATGCATTAATTCAAGCAGGATTCTTCATGGTAATATTAATTGTTGCCTGTATTGTTTTCGGTTGGTTCTGGGTACAAATGGGTAATCAAAGTACTGAAGCTGTTGCTGCACAACTTGAAAGAAGCGGGATGCAAATTCCTGGTTTTAGAAGAGACAAAAGAGTTATAGAAAAAGTACTTGAAAGATATATCCCTCCAATAACTATTCTTGGATCAATTTTTGTTGCATTACTTGCAGGATTTGGAGATATTATCCTAGCAGGACTTGCAAGCGGAACAGGAATATTACTTACAGTAGGAATTGTTTACAGATTTTATGAAGAAATTGCTAAAAGCCAAGCAGAAGCATTGGCTCCTTTATTGGCAAAAATGGGGGGAAAATAGAACAATTATAGCGCTTTCAAAGACAAAATCAACTGTCTTAAGGAAGCTTTATAAATATTGTTTCGAGGAATTTAATTAATGGTGAGTATTCTAAAAGGTGTTTGTTATAGATGTGGTTAACTCAGCAATAATAATTTTGAATGGAATTAATCCAGCAATAATTATTTTAATTGTTTGTGTTGTGCTTGCATCATTATCAAAAATCTTGCAGAGAAAATTTGTTAATAAAAGAGAGATGGATTATAACAAAGGAAGAATAAAAGAACTACAAAAAAAAATGAGTGAATTGTCAAAAATTGGAGATGAGAAGAGCAAAAAAGAATTAGAAGCAACACAAACAGAAATGCTGGAAGTAAACACAAAAATGCTTAACCAGAGCATGAAATTAATGTGGATTACTATGCCGGTTTTTTTAGTTGCTTTTGCCGCAATGAGTTATTTGTATGGAGGAAAAGCATTGGAATCTTTTGTACCGCTGCCGAAGTTTATAAATTTTAATATGCTTTGGCCACCAACTTGGTTGAGTTGGATTGAAGGCGGATTTTCAACAACAACAGGATTCTTCAAAATGTATTTCTTTTATTACTTGGTTTGCTCTCTGATAATAAATTTTATTGAAGGAATATATGATAAATCAAAAAAGAAACAATAATGAAAAAAAGTGATTTTTATGACTAAACCAATGAACCGAGGAAGAAAATTCAAGATGAGAAAAACTTCTTCAGGGACAAAAAAAGCTTATATTGATGAAAAAGGAAAGAAAAAAACATGCGCAATTAAAGGAGTTGTTTTGAGCGGAACATCAAGAGAAAAGAAAGGAAGAATATCAAAAGAAAGTAAAACACAAAGACGACCTAGCGTTCCTTTCGGCGGAATTTTATCAGGGCCTGCAAGAGAAGAAGTATTTGTTGAATTAGGAAAAGTTGCTGCGGGGATAAAAACACTTGACCAGGTTGATGGAAAGTACAAAAAATATGTACAACAAGCACTAAAGAGAATTGAATAGGTAAAAATGAAGGATTTAATTTTGAAAGGATTTATTTTTAGAGTGTGAGAAAATGGAAGTAGGACAGATTTGCATTAAAACAAAGGGACGCGAATCCGGAAGAAAGGTTGTAATTATTAGCGAACCAAAAGACGGAAGAGTTCTTGTTGACGGAGTAAAAATAAAGAGAAGAGAATGTAATATTCTTCACTTATTTCCATTAAATGAAAAAGTGAAGGTTGGAAAAGAAGCTTCGCATGAAGCTGTAATAAAAGCTTTGGAAAAATGATTTTTAAGAGTTGATTTGAATGGTTGAAATAAATTACATTGTAAGAGTTGCAGGAAAAGATTTGGACGGAACTCGTCCCGTTGAATACGCTATACAGGGATTGAAAGGAATAGGTCCAAGAGTTGGAGAAATACTTGCAAGTGAATTTAGAAGAGAAAACAAAATTACACGAAGTCAAAGACTTGGAGAATTAACTCCTGAGCAAGTTGCAAAGTTAGAAGAATTAATATTAAATCCCGAAAAACACGGGGTTCCTATTTGGGCACTGAATAGAAGAAATGATATTGAGACAGGAAAAAACAAACACCTGATAATGAATGATTTAGCTTATGCTTTCAAAAAAGATCTTGAAAGAATGGGTGAAATAAAATCTTACAAAGGACTAAGACACATGTCTGGATTAACTGTTAGAGGACAGAAAACAAAGAGCAAACACAGAGGAAAAGGAAAAACAATTGGTGTTACCAAGAAAGATACTGCAAAGCCTGCTTCAAGCGCAGCGGTTGCAGCAGCTAAGAAATGAATGTTAAAACAAAATGTTATTTTGAAGAGTTGATATGAATGGGAGATCCAAAAAAAAGAAGAAAGGCATACCAAAAGCCGAGAAAATCTTTCCAAAAAGACAGAATTGAGAAGGAAAGAGAAACAAAGAGCGGTTATGGTCTAAAAAACAAAAAAGAATTTTACCGAGCTGAATCTACTATCAGAGGAAAACGAGCAATTGCAAGAAAACTTTTGGCGCTTGGACTTGAACAGAGATTGAAAAGAGAAAAAGAAGTTCTTGATTCATTAAAAAGAACAGGAATATTGAGAGGAAATCCAACACTTGAAGATGTTTTAACACTTACTCCCGAGGCACTACTTGAAAGAAGACTTCAAACAATTGTTTGGAGAAAGGGACTGGCAAATACTTCAAAACAAGCTAGGCAATTTATTGTACACGGACACATCGCAATTAACGGACAAAAAGTAAACAAACCAAGTTATATTGTTCCTGCTGACGAAGAAAATAATGTTACTTACTTTGGAAAAGAAATGAATTTTGAACAGAAAAAACAAAAAGTTTCAAAAGTAAAGAAAGAAGAGAAAACAAATGAGATGCAAGAAGCTTTCGAAGAAGCAAAACCTGAGGAAGAAGCTCCTGAAACAAAAGCTAAAGAAAATACCAAAAAAGCAACGGACAAAAAGAAAGAAACAAAGGAAGTGGTTGAATGAGTGAACAAAGAGGAATAGTCCATATTTATGCTACACACAACAACACCTCGCTTATGCTTACCGATATGACTGGTGCTGAAACAATAGCTAAAAGTTCAGGTGGAATGGAAACAAAAGCACAGCACAAAGAAGGTTCTCCTTATGTTGCAATGAAACTTGCAGAAAATATAGCAAATGCAGCAAGAGAAAAAGGAATAAAAGAAGTTTATGTTAGAGTAAGAGGGCACGGAGGAAACTTAAGTCCTTCTCCTGGACCTGGAGCAGAAGCAGCTATAAGGTCAATAACGAGAAATGGATTAAGAATTATTTCAATAGAAAATGTTACACCAATGCCACATGATGGTTGCAGAAAGAAAAAGAAGTTCAGAGGAAAAACAAAGAATTAATTTTGAAAAAGGGGATGTTTATGGAAGTAAAAAGAGTATATCAGGAAGAAAATCTTGAAAAGTACTTAATCAAAGGAGTTACTCCTGCATTCATGAACTCAATTCGAAGAACAATAATGACTGATGTCCCTTGCTTAGCTGTTGAAGATGTTACTTTTTACGAAAATGACAGCGTTATTTTTGATGAAATGCTAGCAGGCAGATTAGGTATGTTGCCAATAAAAACTGATACAAAAACTTACAAAGAAGGAGACAAAGTAAAATTAATTTTAGAAAAAGAAGGACCTGCAATTGTTACAAGTAAAGACATAAAATGCACTGATCCAAAAATAGAGATACTTGACAAGAGAATTTATATTACTAAACTTGGGAAAGGACAAAAAGTAAAAATTGAAATGACTGCAGTAATGGACACTGGAAAAAAGCACGCAAAGTTCCAACCCGCAATAGTTGCATACAATGAGTTACCTTATATTGACAACGATAAATCAAATGTAAAAAATGCCAAGGACCTTGTTGAAGAAATGCCTAAAGGATCAATAGAGCTAAAAGCAGGAAAATTATTTTTGTTAGACCCCTATAATATAACTACACAAAACCAAATTGAAGATATTTTAACAAAGCACGGAGCAAAATTAGCTTACTCTGAAAATGAATTTGTTTTAACAATAGAAAATACAGGACAATTATCTCCAAAAGAATTAATTGAATCAGCTGTTCAAGAAATAAAAAAGAAACTTGAAGGGCTTGAAGAAGGATTAGGAAAATTATAATTAAATTATAATTATCAAAGCAGGGTCATCACGAAGTGATGCTTACCATGCGTGGTGTTTGACGCACCGAAAGCAAGGCCATTATGGAGCAAATGTTCTCCACTGCTGCCTGCAGGCACGCGAAGCACAAGGCCATTGCGGAGCAATGGTCTCCCACATTGTCGGTGGGCCGGCAAATCCAAAGGCAAGTGCATTGCGGAGCAATGCGCTCCCACATTGGCAGTGGGCTGCCACGCAGGGGTTCCCGAGCGGTCAAAGGGGCAGGACTTAAGATCCTGTGGCTTAGTGCCTTCGAGAGTTCGAATCTCTTCCCCTGCAATGAAAAATTGGGTTTGAATGAGAGAGTTAGTAAAAAATTAGATTTATAGAGTTGATTGAAATGATGAAAAAATTAGAAACAGTAAAACTCGTTGCGAGTCTTGAAAAAGCAGGAAGAACAACAAAAAAAGCTGTTTGGACTGATCTTGCAGAAAGAATGTGCAAGAAAAGAAGAATAAACACAACTGTTAATGTTGATGAGCTTGAATTAATGGCTAAAAAGTTTAAAGGAAAAACTCTTGTTGTTCCTGGAAAAGTTTTGGCTAGAGGAGAATTAACAGAAAAAGTTACTGTATCAGCTGCAAGTATTTCAGCAGAAGCAAAAGCAAAAATAGAAGTTAAAGGAAAGTTTATCCCATTAATTGAATTAGCAAAAAGCGCAGAGAAAATTAAAACAAATGAATTAATTATTGTTGGATAATTATTACGGAAAAATGAATTGGTGGATTTTATGATAGTGGATGTAAAAGGATTGGTTGCGGGAAGAGTTGCAAGCAAAATAGCTAAAGCTGTTGTTACCGGAGAAAAAGTAATGATAATTAACGCAGAAGAAGCGGTTATTGTTGGCAATCCTGAGTCGATAATGGCAAAATATACTTTAAGAGTGCAGGCAAAAGTTCACTCAAATCCGCACTTCGGACCAAAATATGAAAGAATCCCAAGCAAAATTCTTAGAAGAATGATTAAAGGAATGCTCCCAAAAGGACCAAGAGCGGTTGAAAGATATATCAAAATGGTTACAGTACACAACACAACCCCAAAACTTTTACCAAAAGAAGAGGTAAAACAATTTGAAGAATTTAAGTTTAATGAAAGACACAAATGTTTAACGCTAGGAGAAATAGCTAAATCCCTTGGCGGAAAGTGGTAATATTATTTTTGAAAAATGAATTGGTGAAAAATATGACAACAAAAAAAGGAAATGTTATAAAAGCAAAGAAGAAAACCGCTATTGCGCGAGGAACAATACAAAAGGGAACAGGAAAAGTAAAAATAAATCATATCGGCATTGATGCTTACGCTAAAGGATATGTTAGAGATTTAATCATGGAACCAATAAAATTAGCTGGGGATGAAATGAAAGAATATGACATTAATATTAACGTTAATGGTTCAGGATTTATGAGCCAAGCAATTGCAGTTAGATCTTGCATAGCAAAGTCAATAGTTAAAGCGAAAGGAAAAAAGTACAAGGATATGTTCCTTTCCTACGACCGATCTATGCTTGTTGACGATGTTAGACAGGTTGAAGAAAAGAAACCTTTGGGAAGAAAAGCGAGGAAGAAAAAACAGCACAGTAAGAGATAAATCAAAAAATTGTTTGATTATTCGCCTTGTGCGAGTAATCAATTATTTTTGAAAAGGTGAAAAAAATGATTGTACCGATTAGATGTTTTTCGTGCGGAAAACCGTTAGCTGGATTCTATCATGAATTCAAAGAAAAAGTTACTAAAGGGGACGACGCAGGAAAGGTTCTTGATGAAATGAAGATAAAGCGGTATTGCTGTAGAAAATCTTTGTTGACAGCGGTTGAAACAATTGATGAGATAATGAAGTACAGTAAGTGAATTATTTTTTGAGTGTGATAAAATGGTTGAAAAAGATTACAGAGAAGAAGCAAAAGAAATAATTGATGAATCAGAATCTGATTTCTATAAAGGAAAAGATTTCCTTACAGATATTGAAACTTACTTAAAAAGCGGAATACATATTGGAACAAAATTTAAAACAGGGGAAATGATTAGATATATTTTCAAAAAAAGAAGAGATAAATTAAATGTATTTAACGTAGAAGTTATTGATAAAAGAATAAGAATGATTGCAAAACTACTTTCAAAATATGAAGGAAAAGACATTGCAGTGGTTTCAAGAAAACTTTACGGACACCAAGCAACAAAAAAGTTTGGGGCACTTGTTGGAGCAAAGTTTTACACAGGAAGATTTATTCCAGGAACATTCACTAATCCTCAAGCAAGATTATTTTATGAGCCAAAAATATTACTAGTTTGTGATCCTATGACTGATCACCAAGCACTAAAAGAAGCTTCAGAAATACATATTCCTGCAATAGCATTAGCTGGAACTGATAGCCCTTTGTCAAAGATTGACATAGTTATCCCTGCAAACAATAAGGGACGAAAATCAATTGCACTAATATTTTACTTGCTTGCAAGAGAGCTTTTAGTTGCAAGAGGCGAATTGAGTAGAGAAAATTTTACCGCGCAAATAGCTGATTTCGAACAAGAAATAGAAAAGAAAGACGAAGAGAAAACAAAGAAAAGGTTCGATACAGGAAATAGACGCGGAAGATTTGGCGGAAGAAGACGATCGTTCTAAAGTCCGCAAAATTCTCTAAAAAAGCGAAAAAATCCTCAAAAAACCCCTAAAACTTAGTTAACTGTTAACTGTAAATAGTAAATTTAAATACTTGTTTGTACCTAAGTATATAGAACTTTGGTGTTGAAGGCGATTTTATTGACTTCTTTTGGGGAATTTGAGTTATTGGAAAAGCTAGGTCTTACTGAGTACGAAGCAAAGACGCTTGGAACCCTATTTAAATTAAAAGAAGCTGAGGCTCCTGAAATCTCACGCACCGCACAAGTACCAAAAACAAGAGTTTATGATGTCTTAGAAAAGCTTATCCAAAAGAACTTAATCATAGAAATAAAGGGCCGGCCCAAGCTATACAGGGCAGTAGAGGCGCAAAAAGCCATTGATTTACTACTTTTAACAAAAAAATCACAACTAACAGAGCTTGAACGCGAGGCAACAGAACTAAAAGAAGTTCTTGTTGTGGGAAATGAAAAAGAAACTGGGGAAAGAGTAATGAAAGTTAAAGACAAGCAAGACTTTGAAAGAATTTTAGGACAAGAACTACTAAAAGCAAGCAAAACAATTCAAGGACTTACAGAAATAACTGATGAGCACGACATTATACATGACGCACTAAAAAGAGCGAAAGGCAAGGATATTGAAATTAAACTTTTGAATTCATACCCTATAAAAAGATTAAAAGAATTTGGCGAAATAAAACACTTAAACCACGGACTTAACGCATTTATTATTGATGGGAAAAAAGTTGTACTAGCAATATCTGATTTTAAAAAAGACAAGCCAAGCTACAACTTTACTATACTAAATGAACACCAACCAATGGTGAATGCACTACTCCACTACTTTGATTCGCACTGGACCAAGGGAAAAACTTTCTGAGGCGAGAGGATGCGCAGAAGAGTACTTGACAGAGATTTAAAAGAAAAAGCTATTGTAAGAACTCGCGAAGCAGAAAGAGAATTGGTTAAAAGAAATAAATATGGATTTAATGATGCAACTAGGGAAGCGCGGTATAGAGAAATATTAAAAGAACTAAGAACAGAAGAAAGTCCTGCCTTAAGAAATAGATTTAGAAGAGCACTTATTCGTCTTAAACAATATGAAAAAGCTTCTGGGCCAATGCGCTTAAGTGATAGAGTAAAATTTATTAGTTCGGTAATGCAGGAAAAACCAACCCAAAAGTAAAATACGCAAAGATAATAAACAACATTCACATTATTCTTTTTATGGTTGAAGATGTTAAGTCAATTGCTTACAAGTACGCAATAAAAAATGCTTTTGAACATGAAGGTAGCGCGCAAATGGGTGCTGTTATTGGAAAAGTAAAAGCACTATTTCCTTCTGCTGACTTAAAAAAAATTGCTCCTGATATTTCAAAAGTTGTTTTAGAAGTAAACAAAATGAAGAAAGAAAAACTTGAAGAAGAATACAAAAATTTTGAGGAAAAAGGATGGGAACTAAAACAAGTTGAAAAAGAGAAAGTGTTGCCCGAGCTAACTTGGTTAAAGAAAGGGGAAAAATTAATTTGCAGAGTTGCGCCTAACCCTAGCGGAGCAATGCACTTTGGACACGCAAGACCTGCCGTTCTTAATGATGAATATGTGAAAAAGTACGGCGGAAAACTAATTTTGAGATTTGATGATACTGACCCAAAAGTAAAGACCCCTGTTTTGGGAATTGAACAAGAATTTATCAAAGATTTTGATTGGCTAGGAATCCACTTTGATGAAGTATCAAGATCATCCGACAGACTTGGTAGATATTATGAAATTATAGAAAAATTGCTAAAAGAAGGAAATGCTTATGTTTGTTTTTGCGAATCAGAAAAATGGCGCGAACTAATTTGGAAATCAAAGCCTTGCCCTTGTAGAAAAAAAACAGCGAAAGAACAGCTTATACAGTGGAAAAAAATGCTTTCGCACGAGATAAAAGAAGGAAAAGCTGTTGCAAGAATAAAAACAAATCTAAAAAACGCCGACCCTTCAACAAGAGATTGGTGGATAGCAAAAGTAGTTGATGAGGTAAAACACACAAACAAAAAAACCTTTGACAAACACGTATGGCCTTCTTACAATCTTGCTAGCGCGGTTGATGATCACGACATGGAAATTAATTATGTTATTAGAGGACAGGAACATGTAACTAATGGAGAAAAACAAAAAGAACTCTATGAACTAATGAAATGGAAAGACTTCCCCCACACTGATTACTTCGGAAAAATATCAAAACTCGGGGACATGGTTTTGAGCAAAAGCAAAATGAAACTAATAATGGAAAAAGAAGGGTTTGCAAGGTACGATGACCCAAGAATGACAACCATAATGGCTTTACGAAGACGTGGATTTAGAGCTGAAGCGATAAGAAAAATAATTACTGATTGTGGAGTATCAATGAAGGAACTAAAAATTACTACAGAAAACTTTGCTTCTGCAAATAAACACTTTTTGGGAGAAATTAATGAATATCCTTTCTTTGAAGAAGCGGCTGAAATTGAAGTAATAAATACTAGCCCTGGACAAGGAGAATGCTACGGAGAACAAATAAATTTTAAGCCAGGAGTAGAAAAACTTTTAGTCAGCAAAAAAGAATTGCAAAAATACAAAGACAAACAAGTACTTGTGAGATTAAAAAAAGCGTTTAACGCGAAAATAATTGAAGCAAGTGACTTTCAAGCAAAAGCGAATTTTGTTTCGTATGAAAAAACAACTAACCCTGTTATTTCTTGGATAAAAGAACCAATAGATGTTGAAATACTAATGAGCGATGGGAGCAAAAAAAGAGGATTTAGCGCAAAAAGCCTTCTGGAAGCAAAAGGTGTGGTAAGATTTGAAGGAATAGGTTATGCTAATATTGAGGATAGAAAAGGAAACACTATTTACTGCGTATTTGCTCACGGGTGAAATTTATGCCCTTGCCTAGAAAACCCCCAAAAAAACCGGAAAAACCAAAAGTAACTGCTGTTAGTGTCCGAAGTCAAAGAATCCCTCTTACAAATTTTTATCAAAGAACTATAAAAAGAACTTTAGGCAAAAATCTTACTGAAACAGTTAATTTTAGAAACGACGGGATGACTCAAATAAATGGGCACATAAAAGTAAACAGAGGACCGGGCAAACCAATTGCTAATGTGAGATTTATTAGTGTTATGTCTCCTGGAAAAAAAGAAGTTCTTGTTTATGATATTGCTGTAAAAAAAGCATATAGAACTCAAGGGCTAACACAACAACTGTTAACAGAGATAGTGCATCTGGTTAAAACAAAAAGCACAATAAGAAGAATCATTTTAGAAGTTGACCCTGCCAACAAAGATGCCATCAAATCTTATACTACTTTTGGTTTCAAGCCAACAGGAAAACATGTTCCAAGTAACAAAGGAAAAGATATAGAAATGGCTTATGAGATAAAATAAAGGAAAAATTCTTTTGCTAGCTTTATACAGGAAAGGTTTAAATTAAGCCGTAATGTTATTTAATTATGCGTGGCAAAGAAGTGAGGGAGCAGGCAAAAAAGCTCATTTTACCAATTATCATAATAATTATTGTCGCAGCTCTTTTTTTTACAGGAACCTTTAACCCAGAACAAAAAACTATTCAAACAATTAGTTACACTGATTTTGAAATAACAAAAACA
>CAZPWC010000002.1:42577-63102 GCA_964590155.1 uncultured archaeon | reverse complement strand
GACTAAGTTCATAACATAGTTAAGTGATTTAGTATTTTAACTATTGTGGTTTTGCTTCAAAAAAGTTGCGTAAGGGCATTATACTATTTTTAGTCGTGCAAAAGGGTTATGCTTTTTTTATCAGTAGTTCAGCATCAAAATAAGGGGGGATTTTTTTGCCAGGGCCCTTTTTTTGTTTTAATAGTATCCCTGCAGCGACTGCTCCGACTACTATTAGCACTGCGGATAGGATCATTAAAATAAATGGCAGGTCAATATTTTGTACTTGTAAAGAATTTAGTATTGATAAATACTTTTCTTCAGCTTCTTGGGCTTTTTGTTTTGCTGCTAAGGGGTTAGTTGCAAAAAGTTGTTCGGCTTCCGCCAATAACGCATCAGCTTCTTGTTTTGTTGTAAGCATTTCCGCGCTTAAATAATCTGGGTTTTGTGAAACCTTAGCCTCAATTTCAGCTTTTTTATCGAAAGCGCTGTTCAAAAGCATCTTTATGTCTTCACTACTTGAGCCCTCTTCAATAATTGAAATTATGTTCACATCAACACTTGCTGTGTTGCCGGCCTTATCAGTTACTTTTGCCATAAGTTCCCCACTCGAGTATTTTGCGGGATCAAAAGAAAATTTCCAATACTTCTTATCTTTCTCTGCATTTCCTATTTTTTTAGTACTTAAGAAGAGTTCTACTTTCTCAATTGCCTTGTTATCATTCGCATCAATTAAAATATCTTTTTTTCCGCGGATTTCATTTCCATCAACTAAATTAACAAAAGATATTTTTGGGTCTTGTATATCAAGGTAAAGAACTTTTTCTTTTGTAATCCAACCTGCTGTTGAAAAAGCTCTAATTGTGATATTTATGTCTGCATAAATAGTGCTTGTTGTCACTGTAAAAGAATAACTTGTAACGTCGTTTTGATTAGTCAAAATCATTTCAACATTTTGATCAGTCTTTTTTACCCAAACATTTACATCATCCACGCTTTGTGAAAAAATAATTGTAACATTCAGATCTTTTGCTGTATTGTAGTAACCAATATTACTTCCTGTGCTGTCTTTTGTTGTTAGAGTGATATTTGTGTCTTCTCCCCCTTGGGGGATTGTTACACTCACTGCGTCAGTTGACACTTCTGAACAATAATTAGTTGCATAATCCATTGATTTTACTTTGTAATAATATGTTTTCCCTTTTATTGTTGCTGAATCAATGTAAGTTAAAACATTGCTATCAACATAAGTGAGGTGCGTTCCGATATCCGCATAAAAAGATGATTTCTCAGATCTGTAGATATAATATCTATAAAGTTCGCTTCCTCCGGTGTCAGTTGATGCGGTCCAACTAAGGATTGTTGAGTAACCAGAATTAATTGCAGTAATATTTCCTGGTTTAGAGGGGTGGTTATTGTCAATTTTTAGAATATAAGTTTCTGTGCTTCCGCAACCTGTTGGTTTGCACGCTTTCACTTTAAAGTAAGAAGTTCCATTAGGGATAGAACTTACTGTGTGGGTTGAAGAACTATTACAATCACTTCCGTAAGTGCAAGTGCTTGGTTCTGTTGTTGTACTTGTTGTCCAAAGCCAAGAGTATTGTGCGTTTGTTACTGCAAAAGAAAAATCAGCTTCGTTATCATAACACCAATAATTTGAGTCGCAAGAAACATCAGTTCTAGTTATTGTGGGAGCTGTTTCGTAGTTAAAATCTGTTGTATAAGAATTTTCATCACTTGCAGTACTTTCATTTCCTGTGTAATCAAATGCAGTTAGTCTAAAATAATAAATTGTGTTTTCATCAAGCCCAGATGCATTGTAATAATTTGTATCCGCGTAAGCCAAAAAAGTAGTGCTGTTTGCATCAAATCCGCTTTGGGTTGATTTGTAAACACCGTATTTGTTCAAATCATTAGTTGTTAGTGCAGTCCACTGAAGATAAACAGTTGTGTTAGCATCATAACCCTGGGGTTTTGCGGGAGCTGGGGGTGCGGTAGAATCAGTAAAAGAAAAACTATTTGTATCCGTCGCATAATTTCCTGCCCTATCATAAGCAATCATCGTGTAAGTATATGATCCTCCGCGATCAACTAATAGATCAGTAAAAGAACAAGTAGCGCTTGCTCCTGTTATAGTGCATTTTGTTGAATTGTAATCATAAACAGTTGTTGAGCTTCTTTGCAATTTTATTGAAATATAAGATAAATTATAATCATCAGTAAGAGCAATACTTATTGCTTGTCCATTTGCTCCGTTCCCTGAGGTAACATCACTTGCGGGAGAAAAAGCCCCGAATGTTGGAGCAACAAGATCAAGTTTTGTTGTATTATTTGTAACTGAAGAAGCATCTAAATTAGTGTCACGCACTTGCACATAAACAGTTCTGGTGCCTACAGCCGCACTACATCCATAACTTCCTGAATTGATGTCAAAATATTTTGTTGAAGAATAGATTTCATAAGTGCTCCATGTTGAGTTGTTGCAAGAAAAACGCATTGCATTAACATCTCCGCTAATTGAGATGGAAAGCAAAACATTCGCATCATTTGTATATCCTCCCGAAGTTGAATTTATTAAAAAAGAGCTTATTGTGGGGGTATCAGCGTAGGCGTTGCTCCACAAGAATAAAACAAAAAATACTAAAAAGAGCCACTTAATTTTGCTTTCAAACATTCAAGAGAAATGTTTTTTTTGTTTAAATAACTTTTCTTATGCGTTTTAAACGTCTTTTTTTGATTTAAAAGGTTTTCTTAATAATTAATTTTTATGCAGACAAAAGTTGTTAAGCCAATAGAAAAAGAGTTGGTAAAGGCTGCTTTGCTAATAAAAAAAGGAGAGATAGTTGCTTTCCCGACAGAAACAGTTTATGGTTTAGGTGCTAATGCTTTTGATGAAAAAGCAGTAAAGAAAATATTTGCGGCAAAAGGACGCCCCGCTGACAATCCATTAATAGTTCACATTTCTTCTATCAAACAATTAAATGGGCTTGTTGATTTTGTTCCAAAAGAAGTTCAAATTTTAGCTGATGCGTTTTGGCCCGGTCCATTAACAATGGTGATGAAAAAATCGCAAAAAGTTCCCGCGATTGTTACCGCAGGGTTAGATTCAGTTGCGATAAGATTGCCTTCAAACAAAATTGCTTTAAATTTAATAAAAAAATCAGCTGTTCCTATTGCAGCCCCCTCGGCGAATTCTTCAGGAAGACCAAGTCCTACAGAAGCAATTCATGTGAAAAATGATTTGAACGGAAAAATAAAATTAATTATTGATGGGGGAAAATGCCAAATAGGGTTAGAATCAACAGTTCTTGATATTACAAAAAAACCTTTTACTATTCTTCGACCAGGGAAAGTTACAAAAGAAGAAATCGAAGGAGTTTTGCATGAAAAAATAAAAATTAACATTAAAAAAAACCCAGAAAAAGCGTCGTCTCCAGGGATGAAGTACAAACATTATTCCCCAAAAGCGAAAGTAATTTTGTTTTCTAAAAAAGACTTTGAAAAAAAGGTTTCAGAATTAAAAGAAGAAGATATTGCAGTAATTTTTTTCAATAATGATATTGAGTCCTACGCAAAAGAAATGTTTTCTTTGTTCAGAAAATATGATGCGGAACGATACGATGTTATATTAGTTGAAAAGGTTGCGGAAAAAGGTTTGGGCTTAGCATTAATGAATCGACTTAAAAAAGCTTCTTCGAAAAAATGATTTTTTGGTGTTAAAAAATGTGTGGGATAATTGGGTTTAGTAATTTTTTGGCAGCGGAAGGTCTTGTTGAAAAAGGACTTAGTATAATGAAAAATCGTGGAAAAGATTATTCAAATACAGTTAAAATTGGAAAAACTGTTTTTGGGCACAACTTGCATTCAATTGTTGGCTACGTAAAACAGCCCTTAGTTTCAAAAAAAGGAATGCTTGTGATAAATTGCGAAATTTACAATTGGAAAGAGCTTTCACAACGCCATAATCTTTTAGCAAAAAATGATGCTGAAATGGTTTTTGCCCTTTTAGAAAAAAAAGGTGTTGCAAAAGTGAAAGAAATTATTGAAGAACTTGATGGGGATTTTTCTTTTGCGTATTACTCAAAAAAAGAAGAAAAAATTGTTCTAGCCCGAGATATTTCAGGAGTAAAACCGCTTGTTTATTTTTTTGATTCGAAAAATAAAAGATTTGCTTTTGCTTCAGAAAAAAAAGCTTTATCATTTGGTTCAGTTCACCTAAATCCGAGAAAAATAGTTATCTTTGACACTAAAAAAGCAAGGGTGAGCTTTCTTGATAGAAAAATAAATGCGGTAAAAACAAAAAAAGGCACTGAACTTAAATTAGTTAAATCCCTTCTTAGTAATTCAGTTCAAAAAAGAGTTCCAAGTAAAGAACTTGCTCTTCTTTTTTCTGGAGGGATAGATTCAACTCTTCTAGCTGCTTTGCTAAAAGAACAAAAAAAAGAATTTGTCTCTGTTTTCTCTTTTGTTGCAGGAGTATTAGAACCCAAAGATCTTTCTCCTGCTCGTGAAATAGCCTCTCTTTTGAAATTTCAGTTAATTGAAGCGCCCGTTTCTTTAATACAATTTGAGAATGAGCTTCCAAAAATAATTTCTCTAATTGAGTCATCAGATCCTGTGAGGGTTGGAGTTGCTTCAACAATTTACTTTGCAGCAAAAAAAGTAGAGCAAACCTCCCCCGAAGTAAAAGTACTTTTTTCAGGGCTTGGTGCGGATGAATTATTTGCAGGATATGACAGATTCAAAAGAAGCACTAACATTAGCAAAGATTGTTATAGTTATTTTGTAAAACTGTACGAAAATGATCTTTATTTTCAGGACATTGTGTGCATGTATAATAAGTTAGAGTTAAGAGTTCCATTTTTGGATAGAGAACTAATTTCTTTTGCTCTTTCTCTTAATCCTAAATTAAAAATCGATACAAGCTCCGGCGAAAATAAATTAATTTTAAGAAAAATGGGCGTATCACTTGGTTTGCCAGAAAAAATTGCGTTTAGGAAAAAAAAGGCCGCTCAATATGGGAGTAATTTTGATAAAGCAATAGAAATGTTGGCAAAGAAAAATAATTTTAAATCAAAAGCAGATTATTTGAATTCTCTTGTAGAAAAGCAAAATTCCCAAAAAAATATTCCTATTGCTGCCCTAGTTTCAACAGGAAAAGATTCCATTTATGCGATGCACTTAATGCAAAAGCAAGGATACGAAATAAAATGTCTTGTAACAATTCAGTCCAAAAATCCAGATTCATTTATGTTTCATACTCCAACAATTGAACTCGCCAAGCTCCAGGCAAAAGCAATTGAATTGCCATTAATTATTGTGAAAACTTCAGGGGAAAAAGAAAAAGAAATTTCTGACTTAAAAAAAGCGATTATTGTTGCAAGAGAAAAATATGCTGTTGAAGGGGTTTGTTCAGGGGCTCTTTTTTCTAATTATCAGCGCGAAAGAATTGAATCAGTTTGTGAACAAGTTGGGATAAGATCTTTTGCCCCGCTTTGGCAGTCAGATCAATTGTCCTATATCAAAGCACTTATTGATAATAAGTTTAAAGTAATGATAACAAAAATAGCCGCTTTTGGTCTTGACGAAACTTGGTTAGGAAAAATTCTTGATAGCGGTTCAATAAAAAAACTTGAATTCTTAAAAAAGAGGTATGGGATTAATTCTGCAGGAGAGGGGGGCGAATATGAATCGCTTGTGCTTGATGCGCCTTTTTTTACTAAAAAGATTTGTGTATCCTATGAAAAGAAGTTGCAGAACGAATTTACCGGGGAAATAAAAATTGTTTCGGCAAAGTTAGTGGAAAAATAACTCTACATTTTTAATTGAATATTCTTTCCGTTATGAATTAACTGTTTTATTTACATCTTAGTGCTTCAATAAAATATTTTCTTTTGTTATGACTTTGCTATTTTACTCATATCTTAGTGCTTCAACAGGATCCATTCTTGCAGCTCTATATGCAGGTAAAGCTCCTGAAACCATTCCAAGTAACATGGAAAATATTAGTGCTCCTAAAGTAATTTCCCAAGTGATTCCTGCTTCTAAGGGAAAGCCTGACTGAGCGCCAATGATTGCAACGAGTATTGATAACCCATATCCAATAAGGATTCCAATTATTCCTCCAATCATTCCGATAAAACCAGCTTCTAACATAAATATTGAAAGAATTTTCATATCAGAGGCGCCTAGCGCTTTCATTATTCCTATTTCTTTTGTTCTCTCAACTACTGAAGTAACCATTGCGTTCATTATTCCTACTCCACCAACAATAATTGAAATACTTCCAATTCCTACCAAAAATATAGTGATCAATCCAAAGATTTGCCCTACCTGTTCAAGCAATTGATCAGAACTAATAACATAAACACTTTTTTCCCCATATTTTTTGTCAAAATAATTAGTTATTTTTTCAGCAACATTTTTTACCTCGCTTGTGGAACTAGTTCTAACCCAAGTTTCTGATGGTCCAATAGTTGGATTGAGTTTTTTTATTGCTGTATCAGACATCATAACTAAGTTTGCGGAACTTATTTCCGATTGGATAGTCATTTTAAAAATTCCTGCAACCCTAAATTCTTGTCCATTAAGCAAAACTTTTTTTCGAACAACTAGTTCTTTAGAAAAAGCATCTGTTGCAAGTTTATCGCCGATAAGAATTGAGGATGAATCTCCGTCAGAAATCATTTGACCATCTATTATTTCATAATAATCAAGATCAAAAAAAACCTGTGCATCATCAATATTAACCCCCATTGCAGTGGCTCCAAAAAATTCGTTGTTAAAAGTCATTGTGACTGGGGATATATACATTGGGATAACGTCGCTGACATTGTTAACTGACCTTATTTTATCCAAATCAGATTCAGTAATAGTAATTCTTGAGTTAGACCCTCCTGTGTAAGGATTTCCTGGAATAACATAAATTGTATTAGACCCAAGTTGATCTAATTGACTTGAAACAGCTTGATTTAATCCCTGCCCCACAGAAAGCAAAGCCACAATTGCAGCAATTCCTATTATAACTCCTATAAGAGTCAAAAAAGTTCTTACCCTTTCTCTTCGCAAATTCTTTAAAGAATGAATCACTGTATCTAACATAAAAACCAATTCCAATATTTTTTTCCACAAATTTAATTTCAACAATTTTATTTATATCTCAATGTTACTCATACCTCAATGCAACAACAGGATCTAAGTTCGCTGCTCTAATTGCAGGTAATAAACCTGAAACAATTCCAATAACTAAAGCGAAAAGCAAAGCGCCAATAGTTATTTCAAAGTTAATTACTGAATTTAGCGCAAAGCCCGAGCTGGCTCCAAGGTATGAAATCAAAAGGGATAAACCATAACCTAAAATTACTCCTATTATTCCTCCAATCATTCCAATAAAACCTGCTTCTAAAACAAACAAAATCAAAACTCTTTGATTAGATGCACCTAATGCTTTCATTAAACCAATTTCCCTAGTTCTTTCAAGAACCGCAGTAATCATTGAATTCATTATTCCGATTCCGCCAACTACTAAAGAAATTCCTCCAATTCCTACAATGACAAGAGTAATTACGCCAAGAATTGCATTAACTTGGTCCAATAAATCATCAGCGCTTGAAACCATAACACTTTTTTCTCCATATTTTTTATCTAAATAACTTTTTATTTCATCAACTGCGTAACTTACATCATCCCCTGAAGTAGTTTTTACAAAAATTATTGAAGGAGCAACATTTTGGGCAATTCTATTGAAAGCATCAAGCGACATAAAAACAGAAGTGCCTGTGTTAGGGCCGCCACCAAAGCTTTGTGCCTGCGGTTTTAGTATTCCTATTACAGTAAATTTTTCTCCGTTAATAGTAACAATTTTTCTTGGAATTATTTGTTTGTCAAAATAATCCGAAGCTATTTTGTCTCCAATTAAAACTGCTTGAGAATCATTTTTAGAAAAAGTTCTTCCTTCCTGTACGTCAAAGAATCCAGTAGAATCAAAGATGCTTGATTTTTTTGCATCCGCAGAACTGACTTGTACATTAATTTTTTGCCCATCATATTCTAAAATTGCTGCAGCACCATAAATCGGAACAACATCACTTACTCCGCGAATTGATTCTAATTGAGTAATATCATTGTCGGTTAGTGTTACTCTTGAAAAACCTCCTGCGCTGGCTCCAGGGATAACAAAAATAGTGTTAGAACCAAGACTTTGGAATTGTGTTTCTACCGCAACATTTAATCCTTGACCAACAGATAACAAACTAACAATAGCCGCAATTCCAATAATTACCCCAATAAGAGTAAGAACAGTTCTCATTCCTGCTCTTCGAAGATTCTTTATAGAATTTTCTAAAACGTCAATGTCAAATTTCATAAAAATTATTCAATTTAACTAAAAAATTATTTATTTATTTTTGCTCTATGTAATTGATATTTACTTATATTATTTACTTGCATTATTTACCTATTTTAGTTGAGAAACTTTCTTGCCCTCGCCTTTTGATATAACTATTTGTCCATCTCTAATGGCGATTCTTCTTTGGGCTTGTTTTCCAACACTCTCATCGTGAGTAACTACAATAATTGTTCGTTTTTCTTTTTCATGCAAGTCCTTTAGTATTTCCATTACTTTTACCCCTGACTTGGAATCAAGGTTCCCTGTAGGTTCATCAGCAACAATAACGTTAGGGTTCATTGCTAATGCGCGGGCAATTGCAACTCGCTGTTTTTGTCCCCCTGAAAGTTGATTAGGACGATTATTCATTCGATCTCCAAGACCAACCTCTTCTAAAAGTTTTCTAGCGCGAGGTTCTCTTTCAGCTCTTGGAACTCCATTAATCCACATAGGTTCAATAACATTTTCTAAAGCAGTTAGTTTTGGCATTAAGTTAAATGTTTGGAAGATAAAACCAATTTTGTTTCCTCTAAAAGAAGCCAATTCAGCATTGCTCATTTTGGTTGTTTCTACTCCTTCAATAAATATTTTTCCGCTTGTTGGCTTCATCATAGTAGTGATAGCGTCAAGCAAAGTGGTTTTTCCAGAACCTGAAGGACCCATTATTGAAACATATTCTCCTCTGCAAATAGCCAAATCAACATTATCAAGGGCCTTTATTTGGATGTCTCCCATCCCATAAATTTTTGAGACCTTTTCAAGTCGTATTATATCGTCATTTTTTGTTGTTCTTGTCATAAAAACCAATAAAATTATGGAAATGTATCTTTTAAAACAAATGCTCTCGCAAAAAAAGTCATTTATTTTCTGTAATAAAAAAGATTTTTATTTTTGTAACAATGCATCGATAGTTTCTCTGAATTCTTTTTCTTCCGCGGCCAAGTCCTTAGTAGGGGCTTCATAACCATTGCCGAGTCTTGTGTACTTGCATCCAAAAGAAAATGCAGGGATGCTCCCCTTTGGAGAAACCCGTAAAAATTCAGCATATTCCTCTTCAGAAATACTCCCTTCGTTTATGTCAGTTAATTTATCATCCAACATATCAACTTCCCAATGGTGCGCAACAATTAATCCATTACTTTGATATTCTTTTGCAACAGAATCAAAAGCCTCCGCAACCCATTGACAATGAGGACACCAAGAAGTTGAATACATTCTAATTATTGGTTTTCCATCAATTTCACAAATAGGATTATTTGTTTCCTTAAATGTAGGGCCTTGAGTACAACCCAAAAATAAAAATAAAACTAGTATAAAAAAAACAGGTAATATTTTGCTTAATTTCATTTAGAAATAGAACAAGTTACTGGTTAAATACTTTTGCCGTGCGTGTTTTTTAGAGATAATTTTTCTTAACCGCTTCTATCACAAAAACCATCATTGTCATTATCAATAAAATTACCACATTCTCCAGTGCAAGGTTCTGTTTTGCCACTAGGGCAAGTTCCTTCTAAAGGATTTGTATTTTCGATTAAGGAAATATCTTGCGTTTCAATATTTTGATTTTCACTAGTTGTGCATCCAAATAATAAAGTTAAGATTGTAAATAAAACAAAAAGAAGAATTACTTTTTGCATTTTTCATCACCTTTTTTCATAAAAGTTTTTGTCACACAAATAAACCAATTTAAGTGCAAGATAAAGTGAACAATCGCCAATATAACAAATACTACTCCACTCCAATCATGGATAAAGGTTATCAAAGATAGGCCAAGCGCACGGTGTATTCCAAGTTGAATAAAAAGAGGTAGTTTAATTATTCCTGTTATCATTACCCCAAGTCCTGACAGCAATAATCCTGCATCTATCAAATAATTAATTTTCACTTTTTCCATTTTCACATCACCTTCAATACAAAAAAGATAAATGGAAGGTGCTTTCACACCTTTCCAAAACATAAATAGTTTTATTAACAATTATTTTTTGCTTGATAATTTGTTTTTCTTAACATATGCCCAAATCTTTTTTGTCATTTCACTTGGTGCAATGTCGCCAGAGCCAAAAACACTTTCAAGAGTGTCGTCGCATCCTTTGAATGAAATGCAATATCCTCCAAAAGGCTTCTTTTTTGGCTTGCTAAATAATCCAACCATTGTCATTACCTCCGTTAGTATTTGTATAGATAAAAGAACACCTATATTTAAAGCTTAGCTCAAAAATCCCCTTCTGGCACTATTTTCTAAGTTTTTTTGTTCTAATTGTTCTAATCATTGAATAGGTAATTAATTTCCTGCAATGCAAGATCATTCCATTCCTTAATGATGCTAGTCATTTTCTCTTTGATTAATTTCTTTTTCTTAACACAATAGAAAAAAACATAGCCTCCTTTGTCTAAGTTATTTTGTCTCCTTTCGATGATATCACTTTCAAAAAGCTTTTTCATAGCTTTTTGTATTGTTGTTCTGTCTAGAACAAGTTTTTCCCCAAGCTGTGCCGCAGTTAAACAGGCCTTGCTTTTAAGAAGAAATGTGAATATTTCGTGTTCGGTTTTGTTCAAACCAAAAGTACACTTAATTAGTTCTGATGCGTCAATTCTTTTACAACCAAAATCCATAATATAACCTCCTAAAAAATGAACCTTATTATATTGATTTGTTGCTCCTAACTTTTACTATTCTTAGTTCTTACTTTTTTGTCGTGTCGCTCTTTATTTCTTCATAAGCTGTGTGTGCGGCAATAGCCCCTTCTGCGCAGGCAACAATTGCCTGTCTAAAAGTTCCTTCATTTAATTCCCCTGCAGAAAATATTCCTTTAATGTTAGTTTTCATTTCTTTGTCAACTATAACATACCCTGTTTTGCTTAATTTCAAACCGGTCTTTTCAAAAAGTTCTCTTTCAGGAACTGACCCTATTTCAATAAATAATCCGTCAAGAGCAACGTTTTTTCCGGAATCCAGTTTTACTTCTTGCAATTTAGTTTCCCCGAGTAGCTCAATAACATTTGAACTAAATATTGGTTCTATCTTTTTATTTTTTTCAACCAATTCAACCCATTTTGGTTCTGCTCTGAAAAAATTTTCTTTTCTGTAAATTATATAAACCTTTTTTGCAACTTCGGCTAAATAAAGTGCTTCGCTAAGTGCTGCATCGCTTCCGCCAACAACCCCTACAATTTTTTCTTTGAAAAATAATCCGTCACACGTTGCACAATAACTAATTCCTTTCCCCGTTAATTCTCCTTCTCTTTTTAATTCAAGTTTTCTTCTCTTAGTTCCTATAGCAAGAATTACTTTTTTTGCTAAAATGTTGGCTTCGTGGCCTTTTATCTGGAATTTACTTTGGGTTTTGCTTATTGCAGTAATCGTATCAAAAAAGATTTCGACTCCATTATTTTTTACTTGGTTAGCCATTTTTTGGCCAAGCTCAAAGCCAGATATTGCGTTATATGAAGGGAAATTTCCGACTTCATGCGCTTGAGTTATCGTTCCTCCAGGGAGCTCTCCTATAACAATTGTTTTGAGTTTGTATCTTGAAGCGTATAATGCGGCGGTTAAACCGGCGGGTCCTGCGCCAACAATTGCTATGTCATATTCTTTTTCCATAATCTCACTAAAAAATCTTGCTAGTTTTACTTTAAGTTCCTTTCGATGATTAATTCAATTTCTTTTTGATCTTTAAAACCGACAAACTCATCAATTATTTTGCTTTTCTTGAACAATTTTACTGCTGGAATTCCGCTGATTTTATATTCACGGCTCTTTTGTGGATTAATATCCACATTAAGCTTTACGATGACCACATTTTCGCCTTTTTTCTTTGCTGCTTTATCAAGAATTGGAGCGAGCATTCTGCAAGGCATACACCAATCCGCGTAAAAATCAACAACAACCAATTTATCTGAATTGCTTTTTAAGATTTCATCAAAATTATTATCGCTTGCAATTATTTCTTCACTCATACAACATCACCAGTAGTGAATTACCTAACCACAACTCTTTTTAAATGCTTTTTTGGTGTGCTGGTTAAGTCCTTTTTTTCACTACCTGTCTTTAATTTTGTAACTACCTATTTTTAATTTTGTAGTTTTGGTAAAAATTTCTTAAAAAATTTCTTAAAAAATTTCTTAATAAGAGAATTGTATTTATTTTTGCTTTTTTTATTTCTTTTGTCATTGGGCGGAAAACCAGTTGTTTTAAATAGCAGTTTAACTTTTTTTATTTGTATGATACAAATATACAAAAAGAGTTCAAAAAAGAACAAGTCATTAAGACTTTCTGAATTGAATAAACCTGTGTCGGGTTGTTGGGTTAATGTTGTTGCGCCTACTTCTGAGGAAATAAGTATTCTTGAGAAAAAATTTAACATTCCTTCTTATATTGTTGAAAATATTCTTGATCCTGATTCAATGCCTCGTCTTGAAAAAGAGGCTGAAAAAGGTCTTTCATTATTAATGTTGAGGGTGCCCTTTCGTGCTGAGGGGTTTTCTACAGTAACATTGCCTTTTGGTATGGTTGTTCTTTCAAAAAAAAATTATTTTGTGACTATTTGCTCTGAGAAGGTGGGTCCTGTTGAAAAAATTATTTTCAAATCACAAAATGGATTTTGTACTGACAACAAGGCCATTTTTTTTAATATGCTTTTGAAGAACGTTATTAAATCCTATATGAAAGAACTCAATTTTATTGAACATGAAATAAATGAAGCTGAGGTTTCTATAAGGGATTCTTTTCAAAATAAAGAAATAATTCAGCTTTTGTCTCTGCAAAAAACGCTTGTTTATTTTAGAACTGGTGTTGTTGGAAACAGGACTGTGCTTAACAAGATTTTTTCTTCGAGATTATTTTCGTTGAATGATGATGAAAAAGAGCTTCTTGAGGATTCAATTGTTGATATGAACGAAGCTTATCAGCTTGTAGAAATTTATGCTCAAATAATAGTTAATACTATGAGCGCATACACTTCAATTGTTTCAAATAATTTTAATACAATTTTGCGTTTTTTGGCGCTGGTTACTGTTGCAATTAGCATTCCCACAATGGTTGCAAGCTTTTATGGGATGAATATTGCTCTGCCTTTGCAGGGAACGGAGTACTCTTTTTTAGTAGTTATATCTATTGCGTTAATAGCGACTTTGGCAGTTCTTGTTGCATTTAAGTACAAAAAACTAATTTAAGTGCTTTTTTTGACCATATTATAACGCCTACGTTTTTTGGCCATTATTTTTTCTTGTTAAAGTAACCCATTTCGGTGAGTTTTATCAAAGCTAATTGTTTTACAACATCGGCTCGGGTACAACCTATTTTGTCAATCAATTCGTCGACAATTTTTATTTGTTCGTCCGAAAAATATGGGCTCACTCTATTTTCTTGTTTCATAAACATCCCCTCTTTGTTTTGATAGTTCCATTGTAGTGCTATAGTAGCAACTGTAATTAGAAATTGCCCCTAAACATTTATAAGCTCTTTTAGTTTTTTAATCACTATTCAGCAACTCATTAGTGTCTAAATAGGGTCTGATTAGTTGCTTTGGAGGTTTTTTTATGAAACAGTTTTTTTCTTCTGAAAGTGTAACAGAGGGTCATCCTGACAAAATTTGCGACCAAATATCGGATGGTATTCTTGATGAATTATTAAAGCAGGATCCTTACTCAAGAGTTGCGGTTGAAACTTTGACTACTACAGGAACTATTCACGTTGCTGGAGAAGTTACTACAAAAGGATATGTTGATGTGCAAAAAGTTGCAAGGACAGTGCTTAAAGAAATTGGCTACACTAATCCTGCATTTGGAATTGATTGTGGGGATGCTGGGGTTTGGATATCAATTCACGAACAATCTCCAGATATTTCTTTAGGGGTAACTGAAAAAGGGGAAAAAGAACAAGGTGCTGGAGATCAAGGAATGATGTTTGGTTTTGCATGTAATGAAACTGAAGAACTAATGCCTCTTCCAATTATGCTCGCGCACAAATTAACAATGAAACTTGCCGAAGTAAGAAAAAATAACACTATCGCTGGCATTGGTCCTGATGGGAAATCTCAAGTGACTGTTGAATATGAGGACGGCAAACCAAAAAGACTTGACGCTGTTGTTATTGCTCAGCAACACCTTGAATCAATTTCTGAAAGTCAGTTGAAAAAAGATATTTTTGATAAAGTAATTGTTCCTGTTTGTGGGAAGTTTCTTGATAAAGAAACAAAAGTTCACATTAATGCAACAGGAAAATTTGTTATCGGCGGACCTGAAGGGGATACTGGGGTAACAGGAAGAAAAATAATTGTCGATACTTACGGCGGAATGGGCCGGCACGGAGGGGGAGCTTTTTCAGGAAAAGATCCTTCAAAAGTTGATAGAAGTGCTGCTTATGCCGCAAGATATATTGCAAAAAACATTGTTGCAGCAAAGCTTGCCGATAGATGTGAAGTTCAACTTGCTTATGCAATAGGAGTAGCAGAACCAACAGGAATATTTGTTGACACTTTTAAAACAAATACAATTCCTGAAGAGAAAATTGTTGAATTTGTAAGAAAATATTTCCCTTTGAAACCAAAAGACATTCTTGAAAGACTAAATCTTAGAAGGCCTATTTACAGAAAGACTGCTTCTTATGGTCATTTTGGACGAAGCGATCCTGATTTTACTTGGGAAAAAACCGATCTTGCTGGTAAGTTGAGTGAAGAAGTAAAGAAACTGTAAAACACAGTTTCTTTATTTTTTATTATTTATTTTTTTATTTGGTTTTATTCAATTTTATCTTTTTTATAACTTTTTTGTTCTTTTTTACTTAATTGTTCTTTTTCTTATTCAATTGTTTTTGCTTTTTTTAATTTCTTTCTTTAATTAGATTTAAATATTAGTGTTGTTATTATCTAGTGATGAACGGTGAGCAAAAAACTTCTGACCAAAAAACCATAAATAACCAGCAACTGCCTGCTAAAATAATTAAACAAACCGAGGACCCGAAAAAGTTCTTGTTTGTTTCTTTTGAAAGTTTAAGTGGAGACTTAGCTTGGGAAATTCAAAAACATGGCCATAAAGTTAAGATTTTTATAAAAGCTGAGGACGATAAAGATGTTTATGATGGCTTTTTGGAAAAAGTTGATGATTGGAAACAGCATGTTGACTGGGCGGATGTAATTGTTTTTGATGATATTGGTTTTGGCTCTGTTGCTGAAGAATTAAGGCAGAAAGGGAAACTTGTTGTTGGCGGTTCAAAATATGCTGATAGACTTGAAGAAGACCGCGAATTTGGTCAGAATGAGATGGCGCGCGTAGGAATGAATGTTTTACCTCATTGGGACTTTACTGATTTTGATTCAGCAATTACATTTATTAAAGAAAATCCGTCTTGTTATGTTTTCAAGCCCTCTGATAGCGGAACGCTAGTTCCTAAAGGAATACTTTTTTTAGGACATGAAGAGGACGGAAAAGATATTATTCAAATACTCGAGCAAAATAAAGTTCTTTGGGCAAAAAAGATAAAAAAATTGCAATTACAAAGACGCGCTATTGGCGTTGAAGTTGCTGTTGGCGCTTTTTTTAATGGAGAGGACTTTATTTATCCAATTAATGTAAATTTTGAACACAAAAAATTATTTCCTGGGGACATAGGCCCTTACACAGGGGAAATGGGCACATTAATGTTTTGGTCGCCTGCAAATAAAATATTTACTACAACTTTACTAAAAATGAAAGAAGATTTAGCAAAATCGGGTTATGTCGGCTATGTGGACATTAATTGTATAGCAAATTCTCGTGGAATATTTCCTTTAGAGTTTACTTGTAGATTTGGTTATCCAACAATAAGTATCCAAATGGAAGGAGTTTCTTGTGATTGGGGGGAATTTTTCTACAAGTTAGCAAAAAAAGAGAAACCCGATATTAAAGCTAAGAAAGGGTTCCAAATAGGGGTAGTAATTGCCGTTCCTCCTTTTCCTTTCAAAGATAAAAAAGAAGCTTTTATTTACAAGGACCTTTCAATAATTTTCAAAAAACCAAATCTTGACGGAATTCATCTTGGTGAAGTAAAATTAGTTGACGGAACTTGGACACTTGCTGGCGAAACAGGTTACGTTTTGGTTGTTACTGGCGATGGAAATACTGTTGAAGAAGCCAGAAAGAGAGCTTATTCTCGTGTAAAAAATGTAAAAATTCAGAACATGTATTATAGAACAGATATTGGTTATCGCTGGCCGACAGATTCGGACAAACTTCACTCTGACGGCTATCTTTATGCTGTTACAGAACAAGAGCCTAACAGTAAGTGATTTTGTTGGACAAATTAGTTCTGATATATGATTGCTTGCGTGACCCGCGTGACATTGCTCAAATAATTCACTTAGCTTTTGCAACAAATACAAAAGCAATTTTAACCGGAAATTCTCTTTCTCTCGCTCACTTCAAAGTAGTGAATATTTTAAAATCCTGGCTTCCTGAAGTAAATGAAAAAACAATATTAAAACTTGTTTCTTTCGAGCCGGATTATTTTAAATGCGTTAAAAGTTTAAAGAAAAAAGGATTTGTTATTTTTGGAACGTCCCCCAAAGCAAAAATAAGTTTGTTTTCCTCTAACTTATCAAAAGGAAAACACGCGATAGTTTTTGGAACGGAAACCTCTGGTTTGTCAAAAGCAAAAACTTCTGTTTTGGATGGAATGCTTTCCGTGCCGATGCAGAATAAAACAAACTTTTTTACAATTTCTGCCATTGCGCCTGTAATTTGTTTTGAAGGACTAAGGCAAAAAAAGCTTATTTGACTTTACTAGTTTACTGTTTTTTCCCAGGACTCAATTTTTCCTTTCTTTGATTTGATCAAAGGATGAGGGATTATTCTTTGTGTTTTTTTTAACTTCTTATGAAGTGATTTGTCGCGAAGTTTAAGTTTTTTTAGCAAGTGGTTAAATTCGTATTTTAATTGCTGTGAGCTTATCTCTATTTCTTTTGACGCGCTTTGGAAATCTATCTTTGTTTCATCAAATGAATACCCCCGGAGCTGCGCTTCAATCAATACCTCAGTTAGATATGCATTTATTGCTTTTATTGGAGCTTTGTGTTTTTTGAATCTTTCCAGTTGCGGATGTTTTGTGTACCCATTTGTCTTCCCTTCCAGAACCGCTTTTGCGAGCAATCCTTCACGCCACAAAGCAACTAACCCTTTTGTGTCAAGATACTTTGGGTGAATACTCCACAACCTCATAAAAACAATTCTGAATGATTCTTATTAAAACATTAGCTTTTGAAAAATTATTAACAGCTGTCTAAAAGAAAAATGATTTAAAAAGATTTTATTTTTGAGGAGATTTATTTTTGAAAAGAGTTTATCCTTGAAAAGATTCTTTGCAGAGGTGGCTGAGCGGTTTAAGGCACACGCCTGGAAAGCGTGACCCCTAAAAGGGTGCCCGAGTTCAAATCTCGGCCTCTGCGTTAGTGCGTGTTAATAGAGTAGTTTAAAATGTTGTGTCCTTGCTATTAGTGTGTGATAGTTGATGGCCGATCCATTTTTTCTTGTTCAGTGGTTTGCTGATTGGGTAACTTATTCAATTCTTAATTTAGTGAAAGATAGTAGTTTAGCAAATGCGATTAATTTTTTTGTTTATGATTCAATCAAAGTCACTTTATTGCTTTTAGTGATAGTTTTTGTTGTTGGAGTCGTTAGAACTTTTATTACCGCGGGGAGAATTAAGAAACTTATTGGTAAAAAGAAAGAAGGAGTAGGAAATGTTTTAGCTGCACTTCTTGGGATACCAACTCCTTTTTGTTCGTGTTCGGCAGTCCCACTATTTATTGGATTTATTGAGTCAGGAATACCTTTAGGTATAACTTTTTCTTTTTTGATCGCGTCTCCCCTAATAAATGAAGTTGCTGCGACTATGCTTTTTGCCATGTTTGGTTGGGAAATAGCTGCGTTGTATATTGTATCAGGACTAATTGTTGCTATTGTGGGTGGAATTGTGATTGGAAGACTTGGATTAGAAAAAGAGGTTGAATCTTTTGTTTACAAAATGCACGCAAAGAAAAAAAGAGAACAAAAAATGACTTGGTCGGAAAGAATCGGCTTTGGTTTTGAGGAATCTAAAAGAATTACGCTTAAAGTGTTACCTTATTTACTTGTCGGAATTGCGATTGGCGGGATTATTCACGGTTATGCCCCTTCAGATTTGCTTGTTCAAATTGCAGGGCCAAATAATCCTTTTGCAGTACCAATTGCAGTGTTGATTGGAGTGCCTCTTTATTCAAATGCTGCAGGAATGGTTCCAATCGTTGGAGTGTTGATAGATAAAGGTCTTCCTATTGGAACAGCGTTAGCTTTCATGATGGCTGTTATTGGTTTATCTTTGCCTGAAATGATTATTTTACGAAAAGTGCTCAAACCTAAGTTGTTGGCGATATTTGCGTTGATCTTATTCCTCTCCTTCACCTTAACAGGGATAATATTTAACTTAATAATATAATAAAGAGACAAGCGCAACAAATGAAAAAGCAGTTCGAGTGAAAAAACTCGAGTTCAAAGCTTTGCCCTCTGCGTTTTTTTTTATTTTTGCCTTATACTATCGATATATTAATCTTATTTTTGTTATTCTCTCATGCTCCAGAACGTTATTGTAGTCGGAGCGTGCGGAAAAGTAGGAAGCACGCTTGTTAGACAGATTTTTGAACGCAAAGATTTTGATTCAAAAGTTCACACAAATCCTACAAGGATTATTGGGCTTGTTTCTTATTCTGATTATTTATTTAATTCAAAAGGAATTTCGCAAAAGGATTGTTTAGAATTTACTGCCCGAAAAGAGGATTTTTCAAAAAAACCTGTTCTTGATAAAGTTATATCAATTGCTAAAAAAACAAAGTTTCCTAAAAGAGAAGAAGTTGTTTTTGTAGATGTTACTGCTTCGAAACAAATGCTTTCATTTCATCAAGACATTATTCGCAAAACCAAGTTTAGTTTAGTTACAGCAAACAAAAACCCTTTAGCGTTGTGTTCGTTTGAAGAATTTAAGGAGCTTACAAAAAGTCCAGCGCGTTATAGCTATCGTTGTTCAGTAATGGCGGGTGCTGAATCAATTAATTTTGTGCAAGACCTAAAAGATCTTAATGATTCGCCAACACTTATCCAAGGTTGTTTTTCAGGAACCTTAGCACTTATTTGTAACGAACTAGAAAAAGGAAAATTACTTTCAGAAATAATAAAAGAAGCCAAAGAAAAAGGTTATACCGAGCCGCACCCAAGAGATGATTTGAACGGGTTAGATGTTGCTAGAAAAATACTTATCCTCGCAAGAACTGCGGGGTATAATGTTAATTTAGATGACATACAATTGGAACCATTTATACCGAAAAATTATTTTGAAAAAGAATCAATTGAAGAATTTATTAAGACAACCAAGGAACTTGATGAAGAGTACTCAAAGAAAGTCAAAAATGCTTCAAAAAAAGGAAGTGTTTTGCGTTATATTGCTGAATTAGAATCTGTTAATGGCAAGCCAAAAATGTCTATCTCGCTAAAAGAAGTGCCTAAGGATAGTGTTCTTGGATTGCTTAAAGGGACATCAAACAAGATAGTGGTTATTTCAAAAGCATACCCAAAAAGCACTCCTTATGTGGTTGAAGCGCCAGGAGCGGGCTTGGAAGTAACAGCTCAAAACATTAGACGTGATTTATTATCACAACTATTGCCTAAAAGAAAAGTGTTTTAAAAGCAAAAATTTTTTTTAGAAAGAAAATTTTTCTAAAAAGAAAAATTACCTTTCTATATTGTAAAATATATTATATATTTCTATTGGCAAAATTGCAGCCAAAATAAGTAAAATTCCTATTGTTTCGAAAAGATCTTTTGCCAAAAGCATGCTGAGCCCCAAGTAAACAATTAGTATTATTGATATGTAAACAAAACCAGTGGTTATGTTTTTCTTCAAGCAAAAAAACAATGAAAGAAGAATTGACACTATTGTTATTGCATAAAATAAGCCGTTAAGTGAAGCATAATCACTTGTGTTAACATTCATTAAATATCTCCCAATAAGCATTCCTAAGAAAACAACATAATCCGCCGCTACAAGCAAAAGTATTGCTGAAGCAATCCAGTCTCTTGAAGAAGTGGGTTTTTCATTAATTGTTCTGCTTTTTTCAGTAATAGTTTCTTTTTCAATTACTATTTTTGTTTCTTTTCC
>CAZPWC010000002.1:40010-42477 GCA_964590155.1 uncultured archaeon | reverse complement strand
TTCTGCTTTTTTCAGTAATAGTTTCTTTTTCAATTACTATTTTTGTTTCTTTTCCGAGTAAAGATCTTGCAGGCAAAACGGTTTCATTTCCAACAGCTATTTTCTTTTGTTTTTTGTCTTCAAAGTCCTCTGATTTTGGGTCATCAAATCTGTTCTTGGGATTAATTAGTTCTTCAAGCCAAGGAATTTTCCACTTAATTCTTTTCTGCTTTGTTTCAAAATCACTTGCCCTTGGTTTTTGAATGATTTTTCTTCTTTCCCACTTAAATTTTGTATGATTTTCTTTTCTTACAAAATCACTTTTTTTTGGTTTTTCTACTTTTTTTGGTCTTAACAATTTTCCAATCCAAGGAATCTTCCAATGTAGTGGTTGCGAAACAAAATCAGACTTTTTTGGCTTTTCTTTTATTGGCTTGCTTTCCCAAACAAATTTTTTTGGAGCTGTTTTGCCACTTTTTTTCTTAGAAATAATTTTTTTGCTTTTCTTTTTTAAAACCATTTTCATCACTTAAACTGTAGCTGATTCTTTTCCATAACTTCTATCCGATTTTTTTGCTTCTTTTACAATTGTTTTCCCTATGTGCCTAGCTAAATGTAAGGTGTAAGGATCTTTTAATGTTTTTCCTTTGTCTGAACGATGGGTGTGGTCATCATACCATTGTACGTTGTATGATGTACTTAAAGGAATAATTTTCATTCCAAGCATTGAGCAAGCTTTCATTAAGTCAGGTGTAACAGAATCCCCTTCTTTGCTTACATTGATAAAAGCGGCGAACCTTCCATACATTCTTTGTTTGTAAGTTGATTTTGGGTTATTTGCATAATTTACAGAGTTTTTTAGGTTTTTTCCATCCCCCCAAAGCTCTTCTACTCCTCCATCAAGTGCGCACATTCTTGAAAACATTGATTGGAGTAGTGCCGGTCTGCTGTAATAATTAGTGAATGTTGAAAAAATAACTCCGTCAGCTTCTAGTAGAGCTTTGTAAACAACATGCATATCATCCGCCGCAACAAATGCATGTTTATCATTTAATCTTTTCAAAAATTCTTTTTTGTCAAGCAAATCATATGCTTCGCCCAATGTTTTTGACCCATCTTTTTCTGTCCAAATAACTGGTTCTGTTCTTTTGTAACAATCACATTGATAAGTTACTTCAGAAAATCTGCATTGAGCAGGGCAAGTAGAGTAACATTCTTTGCAAACACCAATACTAAAATCCCTTAAGTCAATTAATTGTGTTTTCGCACCTGCTTTTTCTGCTTCTTTTAAAGAAATTTTTAATAATTCTAAAGAAGTTGGGTCTTCAGCAGCGCAATCTCCTAAACTTCTTTTTGAAGAAGAGATGCCGACTATTTTTATTGGCTTACCTTTTTTTGAATAAAGAAAATCTTTTGCCATAAAAGAAAAAAGTTTTTGTTGTTTATAATAATTCCTATGAACCTTTTTTTGGCTTATTTGCCTCTTGTTCCTCTTCGTTCTGCATCAGCCAGATTTCTTACTTGGCGCGCAGTCCCTATTGTTGAAATCATTCTTCCAATTAAAACTCTTCTATATCCTGGAAGAAAGTTATATTGGCGCATTAGTTCTTGTATTGTTTCAATTCTTTTTGTATTTTTTCCGTCTTTTGAAAGATTAAGTTCTTTCATTCGGCGTTCGCTAAATTTGTGGTCTTCAATAGCATCACGATTACGTTCGATTGTATCCATAAACCTTGCGGGAGTAATTCCTAGTCCATCAGACATTCTCTGAATTACTTCCATTGTTTGAACATGCGCTTTATTAGTAGGGTCAAGTTTGTAAATTCTAAATAACTCGAATCCATTTCTTTTAACATCCGTTCCCTTTAATCGCTCGACAAGATCAGAGTGCTTTCTTTCTCTTTGGAAATTTCTTGTCTGAACTGCTTCAGTTATATGATATGCGCCTAAACCAAGCCCTGCTACAGCAGTAGCTCTTAAAAGAAGTTTTTTCATAAATCCTGACTTTTTTGGCCTTGGTCTCTCTCTAGCAATTCCTTGAAGTTTAGGTCCAATTTTGCCCATTAATCTAGCCATAAAATCACCAATATACAAATATTGTGCCTTCCGAGCTTTTTAAACCTTTCTTTAACCGTGTCAAGTTAATTATTTTTGCTAATTCTTGTTAACCTAACATTCTTAATTTTTTTTTAATTTGGTGGTATTTTCTTAATTTTTTCTTTCTTAATATTTTAATGATTTCTTAATTTTGTAATATTTTTTTTGTGTAAAACTATGGTTCTTCTCCTTCTGATTTTGCACTAAAAGGATTTTCTTCTTCCTTAGGTCGTTCTTCTTCAACAATTTCTTTGTCCTCAGTTTTTTCTCTATCTATTGGAGACTTCGCTTCAACTTGTGACAATCTATATTTTAGTTCTTGTAAACAAGATAAGCAAATATCTTTTCCTCCAATAGTGAGTCCTTTTACTCCCCCGTCCCCAGTTTCTTC
>CAZPWC010000002.1:0-39910 GCA_964590155.1 uncultured archaeon | reverse complement strand
AAATATCTTTTCCTCCAATAGTGAGTCCTTTTACTCCCCCGTCCCCAGTTTCTTCTCCTACAAAATCATCACAAAATAAACAATTTGACATAATTAATTCCTCCTAAAAAGTCTTTTTCGGTTAAGTGTAAGTCCTTTTCTTTACAGTTATATCTTCATTAATTATTAATTTTTGTCCAGGGCTCTTTTTTGATCGTTCAGAATAGTCTTTTTCTGAGATAAATAAACCCACAGTTGTAACTACGTTTGATAACAAAATAACAATGAAAGTTATTGCCGCTATTTGATTTAGCACATCAGGAACAAAATTTATTCCCATACTATAAGGTAAAGAAACCAGTACAGCAGCAGCAAGTCCGCGTGCCATCATTGTTGAAATAAGTTTTTTGTCAGGGATAAATGTTTTATTTATCTTAGAGATGATTTTTGCTCCCAAGATTCTTGCGACAATAAATAAAGCAAGCAAAAGTAGTGATACAATTATTACAGGGATTGTAAGATATTCAAGTTTGAATAATAAGCCAAGATATACAAAGAAAAGAGTTCTTACAAGGAAAGATATTTCTTTTTGGAAAGAACGAATATTTCCATCAATACTTCGTGTAGTAATTCTAAGCATTGAAGTAATGTCTTCGCTATTTCCTAGCACCAAACCAAAAGTTAAAGCAGCAATTGCTCCATTTCCCTTCAATATGCTTACAATTGAATACAAAAATAATAATGCTGCCAAAGTCATCAAATATTCATATGATTTGCCTTGCAAGTAACTTAGAATCTTTAACCAAACCAGACCAAAAGCTCCTCCGACAACAGCAGCTATAGAAAAAGCCGCAATAATTGAAGACCCAACATTTGCCACATCAATTGATTGTAACAAGATTAATTCTCCTATTGCTACTGCAACAATAACACACAAAGCATCAGTTAAAGCGGATTCTAAATTCAAAAGCATTTTTGTTTCTTCAGCGGCAGAAGTGCTTCTAGTTAGTGGAATAATAACAGCAGAACTTGTTCCTCCAAGAATTGCTCCGAGCAATAATGAAGTTAGAAAATCAAACTGCAAAAAGCCAAGAATGCTTAATCCATACAGAATTATGACTGAAAAGATTAAACTCAAAATGAAAACAATTATTGTAAAAATAAAAGAATCCTTAAACGCTTTTATTATTTTGAAAAAATTCAGCTGCAATCCTCCTTCAAATAAAATAACTATTAAAGCAAAACTTGCAAAAAATGGGAGAATTGTATTAAATAATGCTACTCCTTCAGGACTAACAAATCCAAGGACAGGTCCAGCAATAAGTCCAACTAACAATAGGATAATTATCTCAGAAATCTTTGTTTTATTGAAAAAAAGCATTCCTAAGTAACCAATAAAAATAATTAAAGCTATCGCGAGGAAAGCTGTCTCTACTGGGCTCATGACAAAAGAAAGAACTTGGATATTTTAAACATTTGCTTGGGGACAAATTCCTGTAATTGATTCTCTATTATTCATAATCGTAAACCGCGTAAAGAACAAGTTTTCCTTTATAGATTCCTGCTGGGACAAAATCATAGTGTTGGAGTACTTTTCCATCTGTAAAGCCAATTCCTTTGCGCATAGGGTTATCTTTTTCTCCAATAATTCCATCTTCAAGTAATGTTTCAAAGTTTTGTCCTAGTTCAGCATAAGCTCGTTTAGCAATTGTTCTTATTGTAGGGTTTTGAGTAGTAGTAGCGGTTAATCGTGTTTGGTGCCTTTTCATTCCTTGAACATAATCCATCACAATATACTGTCTGGGATTTGCTCCTCGAATAGTAACAGAACCATAACATTTTGGTGTTCTTAAAATATAGTTTTTCGCAGTAATTAGTTTTTCTCTTAATGCATAGTGATGCGCCAAAATCTCTCTTCGCACCTGTTCGAAGTCTTGTCCATGCCCTTTACTTCCCTGCGTATATTTTATTACATATTTTTTTCCGCGATGTTCAAAAACACGAACATAAGCATTAGCTCCATTAGCATAAGGGAGTGTCTGAAAAAACACTTCATTAGAAAGTTTTGTTTTAAGTTCTTTAAGCACTGCAGGAACTTTTTCTCGTGGAAGCATGTCCCTTTTGAAGGCAGGGTGAGAAAATATTCTTAGTCTTTTTGATTGAGCTCTTATAGGCATAAAAACAATTCCATTTTATACTATTTAATATTATCCCATTATTTACCATGAAGTTAGTCAGCGATTTCTTCATCATCAGTGCATTCTTTTACTTTCATGGTTTTTGTGGTGTACTTCATTCCGTCAAGGTTTTTTGGAGAGCTCTTTTTGTTTACTAATTCAAAGAATTTGGCAAAATTAATCCAAGTATTTTTGTTGAATTTCTTCTTTGTTAGTAAAACAACTCTGCTCGGCTTGTGTTCAGAGCACAATTCATATTTGGGCAAAAATTTTAGCACTTCTTGCGCAAAAGATTTTACCTCTTCATGCAAAGGCATATTTTTTTGTTCAAGTCTCTGTCTGCTTTCCCCGACAAACATATATCCTTTCACTTCAACAAAATCAAAATCTCCTTTCAAAATTAGTTCGGCATAATTTTCTGCTTCAATATCATTAATTCCTTTAATTATTGTAAGTCTTGCGGCTTTTCTAAATTTCTTTTTCTTCACTTCTTTTAAGCTCGCTAAATATCTTTCCCAATAATCCAAAAATAATGGTTTGTCAACTTTTTTAAGAATTTCTTTGTTCGGCGCATCAAGACTAAGATAAAGCTGGGTAATTGTATTTAGTTTTTTGATTTCTTTAGGGTATTGTGCATTAGTTACAATAAATGTTGAAATTCCTCTTTTATGAAACTCTTTACATATTTCATTTATTTTAGGGTAACAAATAGGTTCTCCTGTAAGTGACAATGCAACATGTTTTGGAGACAAACTCTGTTCAAAAATATCTTTTTCTGTTGCAGGGTTCCCGTTGAATCCAGTTAGCAGTTTCAATTGCGCTTTAATGCTTTCTTCAATAATAAATTTAGGTTCATCAACACCCCATTTCCATTCCTTTGAGACAGGGGCTTTTGTTCCGCGCCAGCAAAATTCGCATCTGTTTGCGCAACTTAAGCTAGTAGTCATTTGCAAACACTGATGACTTTTTATTCCATAAAACTTTAATTTATAACAACCCCCTCTTCCTCGAAGCAAATTTTTTGTCCAACCGCAAATCTTAACCGCGCTATGATTTCCAACAATTCTATATTGTTGGTGCTCTAATTGATTTTTGTAGTTTTCAGTGAATTGATTTTCTAAAGTTTTTTTTCCTTTAGGGGTAACTTTTTTCTTTTGCATAAAAAACACATAGCTCAACAGATTTTTAAAACTCTTTAAAAAATTATAAAGGCACAAAAAGTGCCTTTTTTTGAGAAAAAGTTATTCTTTCTTAACAAAGATACAAGGAATTGGACAGGCCTTTGCTGCGTCAGTATTTCCGCCTACTTTGTCGTCAGCAACTGTCTTTTCAAAATGCTCAGCATTTCCATCAGTGCTTTTCTTGCCTCCAATTAATTCGCTTTTGTCTCCTTTCATTATCCAATTTTCAGGATCAATAGCTGCGCATGCTCCGCAACCGATACATAGCTCTTTATGTTGTTCAATTTTCCAAGGCAAAAAAACCCCTCCGTTCTTTCTTAAAAAAATATTGGTTGGCATCCTTTTAAATTTAATGGTTCAGTGAATTTATCGATACTAATGGATGCGGCATTGCTGGAAGATAATAAAGTTTCTGAGGTTATTGATGCAGTTCCTGTCATTTTTGATGTCGCTATAATTGGTTCTGGGCCCGCAGGAACAACCGCTGCTTTAAATTGCGCAAGGAAAGGACTCAAAGTAATTGTTTTTGAAGAACACGAAGAAATTGGGTTGCCTCTTCATTGCGGAGAGTGTGTTTCAAAAGTTTGCATTGACAAAATGCCTTCTTTTCCTTTAAAAGAAGCGATTTCTTTAGAAGCAAAAGGGGTCAGAGTAATTTTTCCTAATGGCTCAAGTAATATTTTATCCGAACAAGGATATGTTTTAGAGAAAGATAAATTTGAGCAATGGCTTGCCCGCGAAGCAGAACAAGCAGGAGCAAAAATAGAATTGTCTTGTAGAGTCCATGATGCGAAAAGAGAAAATAATGAGTGGAAGATTTTTACAACAAAAGGTGATTTTTCCTCAAAAATAATTATTGATGCATCCGGTGTATCCTCATTTTTATCAATTAGATTAAATCTAAATGCAAAATTCAAAACAGTTGTTGGAATTCAATATGATTTACTTGATGTTCCAAGAGATAATTACCTTGATTTTTATATTTGGCCTGATGTGGCGCCTAATGGTTATTTGTGGGTGATTCCAAAAAAAGACGGCCACGCAAATGTTGGGCTTGTGACTAATCAAAATAATAGAGCAAAAGCTTTTCTTGATGAGTTTGTAAAAAGAAAAGGCTGGCAAGATAACAAAATCATAAAAACTTTCGGCGGACTAATTCCTGCTTCAGGTCCATTAGAAAAAACTTTTGATGAAGGATTGCTACTTGTTGGAGACGCAGCAGGGTTTACCTCTCCTTTATTTGAAGGAGGAACTCACTTGAGTATTCAGAGCGCAATTTTCGCTTCGCAAATAGCTAAAAAAGCAATTGCCCAAAATAATTTTTCTGTTGAACTATTTTCTGAGTATCAAAATTTGTGGAAAAAAGAGTTTCCTGATTATAATTTGCTTGTTGATGGAAAAAGATCTCTTTACAATTTTTCGAGCGAAGAACTAAACGACCTCTCCTCAATAATGCCTAAAGAATTAAACGAAATGACTTTGCCCACAAAACTTCAAGTTGGATTGAAATTACTTTTTGTCAAGCCTCACCTTTTTTTCAAAGGTGCCCTTAAAACTTTCGCTTCTTTTAGATATTCAAGAGCAAAAAAATACGGTTGGTAAAGAATTTCGTTTCTTGTTCGCATACTTTTTGTTCTTAGTTAGTTTACTTTTTAGGCCATTTTTTATTTTCAGGCGCTCCAAGAAACTTTTTCCAATCAAAAAAGAAAAACCAAATTATTGCCAGTACCCCAATAAGTTCTATTGCAATGGTCCACATAGTTGCCTGCCCTTCAAGAGTTAGTTCAAGCGAAGTGAAAACCTTTTCTGTAGTAAAAATCAAAAATAAGTAGCCTAGTGTTCTTCCTGCAAAAAAACCAATTAGTATTTCTCTTAACTTTATCTTTGTCGCCCCTACCGCAATAAATAAAGCGTTTGAAGGCAAGGGGCCTAATGAAAAAAAGAAGCTGAATAAGAATTTTTTCCATTTTCCTTTATGCAATTTTTCTCGCAAAAATTTCATTTCTTCTTTTTTTTCTTTTCCAGCGCTAATGTCAAATATTTTTCCTGAAGCTTTTGCTAAAATGAATCTTCCGCAAGTAGAAGCAGTTACTCCAATCAAAACAAGCAGTAAAATGTTTTGCGGTTCAGCTATATAAAAATAAGAAAGCACAATCCATGTTGGAGGGGCAAAAGCAGGGATAACATTTAGCGCAAAAATAATTAGCCATTCAATTAAAACAATTGTTGGGTCCATATTTATTATCCTATTAATATCCTATTAATGTAAAGGGCGTATCTAAATATAAAAACCCTTTTGACGAAGTAATTATTGAAAAGGAAGTGTTTTTGTGGTAAAAATTAAAGCAAGAAAAAATGGGGCTGGAAAAAAGGAATTAGAAAAAAAGCTAGAAGTTGGTTCTGGCTCAAAACCAAAAGAGGGTTATGTTCATTTTGACTTAAGACAGTTGCCCGGGATTGATGTTGTTGGTGATGCAACAAGTTTGCCTTTTTTAGAAAACGAATTTTCTGAAATTTATTCACGATTTTTTTTGGAACACTTATTAAGAAAAGATGCCCAAAAAGCAGTGCAGGAAATGTTTCGTGTCCTAAAGAAAGGGGGCAAAATTGATCTAATTGTTCCAAATTTGGCTTATTTTTGTAAGTTATTTGTTGAAGAAAAGGGGCAGAAAAAACAGTGGGCACTTAACAAGATTTATGGGTTTGAAAATTATCCAGAGGACCACCACAATTTTGGATACGATTTTGAAATGCTTGAAGATTGCTTAAAAAAGGCCGGTTTTATCAAAATAAGACAAGTTAGTGACTTAGAAGAGCAATACCTTCATGTAGAAGCTCAAAAACCCTAATTTTTAATGACAAACCCTTGATTTTAATTAAAAACCCTTGAGTTTTAACAAAAAACCCCTGATTTTAACGAAAAACCTCTCTTTTTAACGAAAAAACGATAAAAAGCAACTTTTGTGCTGTGTTTGTTTTTGGTTTGGAATCCTTTTTAATCCTTTGGCAAGAAATCATTGATATGAAGAAATTGTATTTGCTTTTGTCAGTATTGTTGCTTTTTGGCCTCTTGTTTGGGTGTTTTGAGCAAACAGCTGGTTTTCCTATATTGAGCCAGGATAGTAACTCGGACAAAAAGTATACTTCGGTGGTGAATAATTTGGATCAGTACAAAATAGCTAAAAGTGGAAACGCGGTAAAAGTTAATTACACAGGTAGATTTCTTGATGGAAAAGTTTTTGACTCTTCATTACTTCCCGGAAGAACCCCTTTAGAATTTGTAATTGATGATGGCGGAATGATTAAAGGATTTAATGGCGCTGTGAAAGGAATGAAAGTTGGTGAAACAAAAACAGTTACTTTGCCTCCAGAACAAGCTTATGGGGTTTCTGATCCTACAAAGATAGTTACTTTGGATAAAAATCAGTTCGCTGATTTTGCTTCAATACAAGAAGGAATGACTGTAACGGCAGGAAATTATAGTGGAATAGTAATAACTAGAACTGACACAAATGCTATAATTGATTTTAATCCTGAAATGGCCGGAAAAACCCTTGTATTTGAAATAACTCTTCTTGAAATAAATGATTAATTTTTTTGGATCATTAATTTTTTAAAGGATTAATTTTTTAGATTATTAATCTTTTAAAGAATTAATTTTTTTTATTGCGCAAGAGTTGTTTTGTTTGAGTAGCTCAATGAAAAAAGTTTTGATTGCTTATTTCCCTTTCGGAGAGACACCAAAGGTCGCGGAGCGATTTGGAAAGTTATTTCTCGAAAAAGGGATAAACTCAGAAACCTATATTATTGAAGATAAAAACTTGTTTAATTTAAAACAGCAATTCAAAAAAGAAAAACAGCTAGAACTAAAGAAGCCCTTTCCAAATTTAAGCGAGTACAGTTTAATTATTGTTGGAACACCCGTAGCTTCTTTTTCTTCAGCTCCAATAGTGAATCATTTTTTAAAAACAGCAAATGTTGAAGAGAGCACACGAGTTATATTATATGCTACAGGAATTGGCTTGCCTGGAACAACAATAAAAAAAATGAAGAGCTTATTATCCATGAAAAATGTACAAGTGCTTGATTCACAAGTGTTTTCAAGTATTTTCCCTTTTGATTCAAGAAAGTTGCAAGAAGTTAATGTTTTTTTTGAGAAAGTAATTAAACTAATATAAAATATCTATAATAAAATATCTATAATAAAATATCTATAAAATACCTGTAAGATATTTAATTTAATAAGTTTAGAACTTGTTAATAAGTTTAGAATTTGGTTACCTTGAAATGTCCAATTGGTCAATAACGTCATCCTGCATAATTTCCTCTAAACCGCGTTCTTTAGTATTCTTCTTCTGGTGAGCAACTTCTCTCGCTCCCTGCTTTAGAGTTTCTTTTAACTTTTCTATCTCTTCAGTTTTCTGGATTACTTTTATCTGTGCCTCGATTGAAATAATTTCTTTTTTTATTTCAGAAACGATTTTAATATAAGTTTCTTCATCAATTTTTCTTTTTAAGTAACTTTGTTCTGAAAGTTTAAGCTCATATACTTTTTTTTGTTTTTGGTCAAGTAAGTCCTGTAAAACTTTTCCCTTGTCACTTGAAAGCCCTTTAAGCTTTTTAGCATCTCGCTTCTCCATTCCTTTTCTTTTTTGCGAGTCGATTTCGGATTCTATTTTTATTAACTCAGTGTTTTTTTCTTTTGAGATATTATCAAAAGTTTCCTTTGTGATTTGGTGTTTAAGAAACTGCCTTTCAGCTTCGCTTAGTTCTTGCAAAACGAGTTCTCGTTTTTTTGGCAAATCTTCTTTTGAATTATCCCTTGAATTATTCATTGAGTTATTTTTTGAACTATCTCTTGAACTATCTCTCAAACTTTTGTTTTGGTCATTTTTGCCAAGCAAAATAATTCCGACAATTAATAATACAATTACAAAACCAACCGGGAGAATTACTAATGCTGGTCCGTAAGAATCAATAAGACCTTTAGGGATAATGTCAATAATGGACGGTATTGCAAGAATTAATCCCACTCCAATAAGCACAATTATAATTGTTGTAACTTTCCTGCTCATGTATTAGTAAAATTTAAACCTGAATAAAAGCTTTGCCTGCCTCTTTTTCTCGCATAAAAACCATTAAATACCTCAAATAATTCACTATTGTAAGCAATAGTTGTTTTGTTGTAGTTGATTTTATGGATGTTGTTGCAAAAACAGTTAAAGAAATAAGAGCCCTGAAAATTCAAGGGGCAAGTAATATTAGAAAAAAAGCTGTCAATGCTTTGCTTTGGGCGTCAGAAAAAAGTAAAGCAAAAACAACAAGTGCTTTTCGATTGGAATTTTTAAAACACGCTAGTATTCTTTATTCTTCAAGACCAACAGAGCCTGAATTAAGAACATCCCTTAGAATAATAAAAAAATCAATTTCAAATAAAGATCTTTCAGTTAAAGAAATGAAAGAAAATATAAAAATTGCTGTAAAAAAATATGAAACTAATAGATTAAAGGCAATAAACGATATTTCTATTTTTGGGGCAAACCTAATTGAGAATGGTTCTGTAGTTATGACGATTTGTCACTCTTCAACAGTTATTGAAATGTTAACTAAAGCAAAGAAAAAGATTAAGAAAGTTTATTGCTTAGAAACACGTCCTTTGTATCAGGGGAGAATAACAGCAAAAGAACTTGCAAAAGCAGGGCTTAATGTAACACTACTTGTTGATAATGCTGCATCAACCGTTATGAAAGAGTGTGATTATTTATTTTCAGGAGCGGATGCTTTTCTTGCTGATGGGGATGTAATAAACAAAATAGGGACTAATCAAGTAAGTTACTTGTGCAAAAGGTATGATGTGAAACATTACGCTGTAGCTTCTACTCACAAATTTGAACCCGCAACTTTTTTTGGAAAACAAGAACCAATAGAACAAAGAAGTCCTGATGAGATTTGGAGTGAGAAAGAAAAGAAAAAATTCGGGGCGAAAAAAGTAAAAATAAATAATCCTGCTTTTGACAGAACTGATTCAAAAACTTTGGAAGGAATAATATGCGAAATAGGGGTGTTTTCCCCTCAAACCCTCGCGGCAAGATTGTATGAAGAACTTGATTTAAAAAAACACGAAAAAGAGTTCTTGAAATTATAAATGCAAAAACTTAGGCATAAAAAACCTTGCGGGAGTTAATATTTTAATAAAATTAGTGTTTTAGTGATTTTATGGCTCTGAGTGTTGAACAAAAAATAAGCTTGGTTTTGCGTAATAATCAAGAAGTAGTTACTGTTAGCGAGTTAGAAAAACTTATTGAATCAAAAAAACAACCCGTTGTTTATATTGGAACTGCTGTTACAGGAAAGCCTCATATTGGTTATTTTGTTTGGGCAAAAAAAGTGGCTGATTTTTTACAAGCAGGATTTAAAGTTAAAATTCTTCTTGCAGATGTTCATGGAGCGTTGGATAATTGCCCTTGGTCATTGCTTGAAAAAAGATATGAATATTATTCACTTGTAATTAAAGAAATGCTGAAAAGCGCAGGTGCTGACATAAAAAACCTTGAAATTATTCGAGGGTCAGAATTTCAACTAAAAAAAGAATACATGCTTGACGTGTTAAAACTATCAACTCATACAAGCGTTCATGATTCAATGAAAGCAGCAAGTGATGTGGTAAAACTTGGGGATAATCCAAAACTTAGTGGATTAATTTATCCATTAATGCAGGCTCTTGATGAAGAATATTTAGGTGTTGACATACAATACGGTGGAGTCGATCAGAGAAAAATAATGATGTTTGCTCGCGAAAATCTTTCAAAAATAGGTTACAAACCAAGAATAGAATTTATGACTCCAATAATTCCTGCGCTAAACTCAGGCGGAAAAATGTCGGCAAGTGATCCAAATTCCAAAATTGATTTAATGGAGAAAACCGCCGATATTAAAACAAAATTAAATAAAGCTTTTTGTCCTGAAAAAGAAGTTGAAGGAAACGGCGTTTTAGCCTTTATGAAATATGTTGTTATGGTTATGAAAGAAGACAAAAAAGAAAAACTTTCAATTAAAAGACCTGAAAAATTTGGAGGCGATGTCGAGTACGCTTCTTACACTGAACTTGAAAAAGATTTTGTTGAAGGAAAGTTACATCCAATGGACCTAAAAAATGCAATGGCTGAAGAAATAGATAAATTAGTTGCTCCAATAAGAAAAGCATTTGAAGGAAAAGAGAAACTAACTGCTGAAGCGTATCCTGAAAAGTAAATACTAATCTAAAAAAGTTCTTTTAAAAATTTATGCAAAAAGGTAAAGTTGTTTTAGCCCAGCAACCCTTAAATACTTGTTTTTCGTTATTTCCTTATCTTAGTGCGTGTGATAACAGTGCAGTGCAAATAGAATAATATTTAGAGTTGATTTATTTGAATGGTTACTCTCAGGAATTAACAACTGATGTTTTTCACATAAGCACAGGTAAAATGATTTGTGTGCTAAATGAAGTTGATGCTCACGAATTTGGCTTGTTTTTGGCTGATAGAGTTGAATTATCTTACAAAAAAAAGAAATGCGTTGCTGTTGTTGATATAACAAAAAATTCTGTGCGCGAAAATTATATAGGCTTATTTATGGAAGTTGCGCAAGCTCTTGGCGTTAAAGCAAAAGAGCAGATTTGTGTAAAACCAACAGGTCCGATAAGAAGTGTTGAATATATAAAGAAAAAAATGCGTGGGGATAAATTGTCCGAACAAGAAATCAAAGAAATTGTAAAAGATATTTCTGAAGAAAGATTATCCGAAATAGAGTCGGTTGGCTTTGTAAGTGCGGTTTTTATGCGCGGATTAGATTTAGATGAAACAATTTTTATGACAAAAGCTCTGATAGCTGATGGCAATAGAATGGAGTTTTCTTCAGGCACAATTGTTGACAAACATAGTGTTGGGGGTTGTAATGGAAGAGCAACAATGATTATTGTTCCCATAGTCGCTTCTGCAGGACTTAAGATGCCAAAAACTTCTTCAAGAAGTATTACTTCGGCTGCAGGAACTGCTGATTCTATGGAAGTACTTGCCCCCGTAGATTTAGATACTAAAAAAATAAAAGAAATTACAGAAAAGATAGGGGCAGTAATTTGTTGGGGGGGAGCAGTTGATTTAGCTCCTGCTGATGACAAAATAATAAAGATAGAACATCCCTTATCGCTTGATCCTGAAGGACAAGTAATTGCCTCTGTTTTAGCAAAAAAAGCAAGTGTTGGAAGTAAATTTGTTGTAATTGATTTGCCTGTTGGAAAAAATGTCAAAATCAAAGACAAAGAGGTAGCTCTTAGAATGGCAAAAAAGTTTGTTCAAGTAGGAAAAGAAGTTGGAATGGAAGTAGAAGCAGTTATTACTGATGGTGAAGACCCTTCAGGGAGAGCAGTGGGACCTGCACTTGAAGCAAAATATGCATTGGAAATATTGGAAGGAAAAAGATTTGATAATTTAGCCCAAAAAAGTTGTGAATTAGCAGGAGTAATATTTGAGATGGTTAATGTTGCTGCCACAGGAAAAGGGTATGATTTGGCTTATGATATTTTACACTCAAGAAAAGCTTTGGATAAAATGAAACAAATAATAAAAGCGCAAGGCGGAAAGATACTTACAAGCGAGCAAATCCCTTTTGCTGAGTTTAAGTATGAAATATCTGCTACTGACGACGGAATAATCGAAGGAGTCAATACTAGACAATTAACTAATATTGCGCGAATTGCAGGCGCCCCTGCAAGTAAATACGCTGGCGTAATGCTAAATAAGATACGCGGGGATAAAATAAAAAAAGGAGAATTGTTGTACACAATTTATGCAGAGCAAAAGTCCAGGCTAGAGTCAGCTCGCGAGTACACTGAACAAAATGACCCTTTTGAATTCAAAAAAATAGTTCTTGGAAAAATAAGATATGACTCTCTTTAATCTTTTTGTCTCTTTATTTTTTTATTAAAATTTTGAATATTTTCTCCATTTCCTGCGGGGTGTGCAAATACAACTTTTTTTCCCTTGTTTTTATTGAACCAATTTTCTTTTCTAATCCTTTTATTTTTAGCTTATTTTCTAAAAAAGGATATGCTTGCTTTAGTGCTCTTGACAAATCCTTGTTTTTGTGTCTGAATAATTCTTTCAAAAAGAAAAGGAACTCATCAGAATTATCTAGTTCTTTAAAGTCCATTTCAACCAGAGCGCTTAAACAATTAGGGTTTGGGAAAAAAGAACTCGCCTCAATATTTTCTTCAAGAATCTCGATTTTAGTGTTGGCATTGGCAAAAACACTTAGCCAACCATATTCAGAAAGTCCTTCAAATGCAGTTAATTTTTGAACAAATCCTCTGTCAAGAACAATAATTGATTTTTTTATCCCGCTTGAAATAATTTTTGTTACAAGGGCTGTTGAGATGTGGTAGGGAGGCAAGGAAACTATTTTTGTTATTCCCAACTCATTAAAGTCCTGCTCTAATACGTCTCCATGAATTAATTTTAATTTTTTCTCAGAAATCTCTTTTTTGAATTCGCTCATAAGAACTTCAATCATTGACTCATCAATATCAACAGCAACAACTTTGCATTTTTCTAAGAGAAATTTTGTAAGAAAACCTGCTCCTGGTCCAACCTCTAAAACAACATCACTACTTGAGAGCTTTGCGCGCATTACCATGAATTTTAAAAGAGCTTCATTAATGCAAAAATATTGTGAATGTTTTTTTTCGGGTCTAAATCTGTACTTTAACATTAGTGCTTGTAGCTCTTCAAATGAACCCATTTTAATCAGTATAATTAGTAATTTATCCTTTATTAATTTGTTTTTCTTTTTATTTTACACAAGTGCTTTTCTTTATAGCTTATTTTTTTGCTGGCATTTTTGCGTGTTTAGTAATTTCTTGGTCTTGAAAAATCTCTTTTAAATGGAGGTCTTCCTCTGTAAAAATCTTGTTTTGGTTCTGCCGGAGCGCGTACAAACAAGTAGTGTTTATCTTCAGGCCCTTCTAGCTCTTCAATTATTCTTTTTACAACATATCTTTTTGGTTCAGAAATTCCTTTAACTCTTTTAGTTATGTCTTCAAAACTTTCGAAAGGCTTTTTTTCTCTTTCATTTAGCGCTTCAAGCATGTGTTTTTTTCCAACGCCAGGAAGCAATTCTAATTGGTGTCGTACAAGAGAAATTGATTTTGAAGTATTATAAAAACCAAGGAACTTTTGTGTATTTCCATCAACTATTTTCTCAACCATTTCTTCAAGATCAGATAATGAATTTGAGGTTAATTCGCTAAAAGAAATTCTTCCCTTAATCAAATCAATTTTTGGACGCTCTTCTTTTCCAACATAAACTTCATCCCCAATATTTAGGGCTACGCCTGCTTTTGGCACTACTTCAAGTAAGGTGAAATAATCCTTTCCTATTACTTGTGCTAGTGGTTCGCTTTTTGCTGCCGAGGACTTTCCTTTTGGCATAAAGTCAAGCACTATTGCGTTTTCTTCTGCTGTCATAACAATCACTAATCAAATTACTAATCAATAATTTTCTATTAAATCCAAGTTAAATATTATTTGCTCCAAAGGTTTTAAATAACAAAATTGCTAACAAAAGCCAATGAGAAAAGGTCAGTTTTGGCTTTTATTGGACCTTATCCTCAAACTTTTCAGTCAATAAAATGACTTGTTTGAGTTCGTCTTCAGAAGGCGTGACATTCTTAGGGAGCATTAATTGTAGTTGTCCAACACTTGTTGGAATAACACTCGCTATTTGGTATCTTAGCTCTTCGCTCTCTTTTAAGAATTCTATTCCCTTCAGTGATTCAAGTAAATCTTTTGTTTGTTTTTCAGTAAGCTTAGCAAATTTTTCAACATATTTGTAAGTTGTGTCTTGTTCGTAGTTAAGTTCTTTTTCAGATTTTCTTTCCTTAAGAATTTCCTTAACTTCGTGCATAGAAATTGGTTTCATTTCAATAACTTTTTGCATAACACTCACACACCAAAAACATAATTCAAATTTTTTTTATTTTGCATCATTTTCATTGTTTTTTATAAATTTAATTTAATTTCTTCAAGTGAACAGCTGTTGTTATAACAACTAAATCTTGGTTTCCTTTCTTCAAAGAAACTTCGTAAGCTTCCCCTATCTTTCCAGTTATTCTTCCGGTCAAACCGTGAAAACTTTTATGAGGTAAACCCGCGTGATAACTTCCATCAACAACTACTTGAACTCTATCATTATCCTCAAAAGTAGCCATAATGTCGCTAACACTAACTTTAGATCCTCTTTTAGCGAATTTATATCTTGTTTTTCCTCGCTTTCCAGGTCTTCTTGGACTTCCAGTTTGCTTTCCCATAAAATCAACTCTAAAATCTAACTAAAAACAAAGTAATTGCTAATTGCTCACCATTTACTAACTTGAATACAATAATTTCAATCAGAAAGCTTTAAAAAGGCTCCTTGGGTGGGAAAAATAAAAGAAAAAATGTCCTAAAATAGATGCTTTTATTGGGTTTTTTTATTTGTATAATTCGGTTTTTATTAGATTTTCGCATTCACATTTTCCATTAATGCATTTATTAGAACTAATGCAAGCATGCTTTCAGCTATTATTGTTCCGCGTACTCCTACGCAAACATCATGTCTCCCAACAACGATAACTTTCCTTTCTTTAAGATCCTCAGTAACAACTAGTTGTTCTTGGCTTATTGAAGAAGTAGGTTTGAACGCCACCCTTACAATAATATTATTGCCGTTGCTTACCCCCCCAAGGATTCCTCCGGAATTATTTGTTAAGAAGTACTCTTTTCCATTTTTAATGCGCATTTGGTCATTGTTTTTTGAGCCACTACTTTTTGCAGCTTCAAAACCCGCTCCAATTTCTACTCCTTTTACTGCAGGAATTCCCATCATTGCCCCAGCTATTTGTGCATCAAGCTTTTCAAAAACAGGTTCTCCAAGTCCGGCAGGAATTCCTTTTGCTATAACTTCTATTACCGCGCCAAGGCTATCGTGAGCAATTAGTGCTTTTTTTATTTTTTTTTCAGCTTTTTTTGTTGCTTCCTTATCAGGTATCCTTAGTTCAGTTTCATAAACTTTTTCAATATCTTTTTCAGAAAACTTTTGTGCTTCCACCCCGCCAAGTTCTTTTACATAAGCTCTAATTGTTACCCCTTTTTTTTCAAGTAATTTTTTTGCTATTGCTCCTGCAGCAACTCTTGCAGCTGTTTCGCGAGCACTAGCTCGTCCTCCGCCCCTATAATCCCTAAACCCGTATTTTTTGAAGTAAGTATAATCAGCGTGATTTGGTCGAAAAATATCTTTAATATTTGAATAATCCCGTGATTTTTGATCTTCGTTAAATATTACCATCGCAATCGGGGTTCCTGTTGTTTTTCCTTCAAAAATTCCTGAAAGAATTTGTACTTTGTCTTCTTCAGTTCTTTTAGTTCCTGCAATTCCCTGTCCTGGTTTTCTTTTGTCCAGTTCTTTTTGTACTTCTCCTTCGTTCAAAAGCAACCCTGCTGGACAACCATCAACAATGCAACCAATCGCTGCGCCGTGACTTTCTCCAAAAGTAGTTACTGCAAATAATTTTCCAAAAGTATTTCCACTCATAAAAATCAAATCCAATTCCCTAAAAGTTAAATCCAATGTCATGATTTCCTATATTAATACGCTCTCTATCTATCTAAAACCTTTTCTATTTCCTCAAAAAACTCAGGAAAGCTCTTTCCGACAGCTTCTTCTCGCAAAATTTTTACCCCGCCCAGTTTTAGTCCTGCAATAGTAAAACTCATTGCAATCCTATGGTCATTTTGTGAATCAATTTCAGCTCCGTGCATTCCTTTTCCGCCATGCCCTTTAATTAGAATAAAATCTTTTCCGCCCTCAACATCCGCTCCTAGTTGTTTTAATGCATTAACAGTAACGCTCAACCTGTCAGATTCTTTTATGCGCAAATGTTCAATATTTGTTATTTTTGTTTCTCCTTGGGCAAAAGAAGCAACAACAGCGACGGGCATTACAATGTCTGGGTAATCATTCATATCAATTTCTCCGACTCCATTTAGCCCTTCAATGCCTTTGCTTTTTATTTCAACAAAATCTTTTTGCCATTCAACATTACAACCCATTCTTTCCATTATTTCAATAAATACTTTATCTCCTTGCATTGAGAATTTTTTTAAGTTAGTTACTTTTACTTTTCCGCCAAGGGTTGCGCACGCAGCAAAGAAATATGCGCTATTACTAAAGTCTCCTTCAATATTAATTTCGCGGCCAATATAATTTTGTCCTGATTTTATAAAAAACTCTTCATAATTTTTGTTTTCAGCGTTTACTCCAAAGTCAGCCATTGAAGAAATTGTAACATCAATATATGGTTTTGAACTAAGGTGCCCGATTGTTTTTATTGTAACATCATTTTTCGCGTAAGGAGAAGCAACAAGAATGGAAGAAAAATATTGTGAACTTTTATCTCCGGCCAAATTTGTTATTCCTCCTTCAAAAGATTTTGTTTTTACTTTTATTGGGGGACAACCATTATTGTTAATTGAAATAGCTTTAATTCCTAAGGGGCCAAGCGCATCAAGCAAATCCTGAATAGGGCGTCCTGTTCGCATTCTTTCTACCCCGTCAACAATAATTTCATTTTCTCCCTGAGCCAACCCCAAAATAGAAACCAAAAAACGAATAGTTAAACCTGAATTTCCGACAAAAATTGTTTCTTTTCTTGCTTTTGGAACTCCACTAACTCCATCAATAACAATTGTCCCTGTTTTTGTGTCATAATTTATCTTTGCACCAAGTTGTTTCATCGCTTCCATTGCGTATTTTTGGTCTTCCGCAATTAATCCTTTTTTTATTGTGCTTTTTCCTTTTGCAAGTGAAGCAATAATTATTGCTCTAAGGGTGTGTGCTTTTGAGGGTGGCGCGTCAATTGTTCCACTAACTGATTTTGCCTTAACTATTTCCTTTCCCATAAATAAATACTCCTTTTAACAGAATAAAAAGGTTGCTTTTGTTTGGATAATTAGTAAAAATGCCTATCTGGAGAACATTCATTTAAGTGTTATTTAAGTGTTTTTTAGGGGTGTGTTCTTTTTGTACTTATTTTGTGGTTAAATGCTTTTTGCAGTTAAGTGTTTTTTGTATAATTCAATAATATTATCAGCGCATTCATCAATGCTCTTTGTTGAATCAATTTCAAAGTCTTTTGCTGTTTCATACATTTCTTTTCTTTTTTCCAGCATTTGCACTATTTCTTCATAAAGATCTTTATCAGTTAGAGCAGGTCTGTTTTTATCAGCATAAATCCTTTCATAAATCTTTTCTGGAAGTGATTTTAGCAAACAAATTGTTCCTTTTTTCTTCATTAGTTCAATGTTTTCTTCGCGCGTAATTACTCCCCCGCCACAGCCAACAACAACATTTTTCATTTTACAAATTTCCTTTAAAGTGTCAGTTTCGTATTCTCTGAACTTATTTTCTCCTTCTTGGGCAAAAATTTCAGGAATGTTTTTTCCAACTCTTGCCACAAGTAATTCATCAGCGTCAACAAATACCCTCTTCATTTTTTTTGCAACAGCTTTCCCCACGCAAGTTTTTCCTGTCCCTCTGTAGCCTATTAAGAACAAGGTATTTTTTGCAGTTTGATTAATGCTTTTTTGTTCTTTTTTGAGTTGTTTTAGTAAAATGCCCCGCATAATTCTTTTTGGAGGACTTTTCTTAGTGAACAATCTGAATTGTTCAAATGCTTGTTCCAAAAACATTTCAGTTCCATAAATAACTTTGCACTTAGCTTTCTTGGCTTTTTTAAGAAGCTCAGTTTCAAGAGGGTTATAAACTATATCAAAAACAATTTTTCCTTTTGTAAGCGCTGATTCAGGAATAGGCATTTCGTCAGTGTTAGGGTACATTCCGACAGGAGTTGTATTAATTAGAATATCATATTTTTTGTCAATTTCTTGAAGCACTCTGCAGGAGCAAGAAAATTCTTCCGCTAAAGTCATTGCTCTTTCCCTATTCCTTGCGTAAACAGTTACCACTGCTTTTTCTTTTACTAACCCCGCGATAATTGCCCTTGCCGCCCCTCCAGAACCAATTACGTAAACCGCCTTTCCCCCAAGTCTAATTTTACCTTCAAGCGCATTTATTGCACCAATACAATCAGTATTGTACCCTTTTAGTTTTCCTTCTTCATTAACAATAGTATTAATCGCGCCAATCTTTTCGGCAAGAGGATCGACTTCATCAACAAGTTTAAAAGCATTTATTTTATGGGGGATAGTAATGCTAAATCCGCAAAAGTTTCCAATCCTCATTTCATTGATTGTTTCCACAAGGTTTTCGCTTTTTATCGCAGAGTAAGAAGCATTTATTTTCTTTTGTTTAAAAGCCGCATTAAATATTAGCGGACTTTTTGAATGCGCCACAGGATTTCCAACTACGGCAAAAAAATTTTTCTCAACCAATAAATCACCTTGACTCAAACGCTGCCACTTGAGCAATTTTTATAACTTTTTCATTAACTTTTTCTTTTTCTTCATTCGTAAAGAAATAAACTCTTATTGTAATACTCTTTTTTCCTAAAGGAAACTTTTTGCTTTCAAATTCATCAATTGTTTCAATCTTGGTATTTTTTATACTTGCAAAAAGAAGAGGGACAACTGCGTTTTCGATTTCTTTTGGCACCAAAAAGCTGTAATCAAGATGGCTTTCTCCTATGTTTTTTCTTTTCCATTCAAGAAGCTCTTTTTTTGTTGTAAGTCTTAACTTTTGAACAGCTAGTTTTGATATTTTTTTTCCTTCCTTCAATAGTAATTCATCGTTCTCAATCCCTTTTATTATCCCGTAATGGTAATTGTGGGTAATCATATTTTCTACAAGTAGTTCCTTGCCTTTATTTTCCTTTAAGGTAGTAATTGTGTACTTAAAAGCATTAACAGCTCTGTCGCTATCAAGTAATAATAGATCAGCATTTTTGAATGATTTTGCATCTCGGATAATTTCCTTTGTTAATATTGTGCTGTCTTTTTTTGCACAAAATTTTTCCCATTTTGCCGCGCTTTTTGAAAACATTTTTCTCACTTTTTCATTAGCTGGGTTTGATAATTGAATTTCTGCATAAAGTTCAGGATTTTGTGTTATAACCCTTGAAAGCAAACTAATAAACAAAGAATAGTTTGGGGTGGCAAATCTTTGTGCTTCATTTAAATCAATTCCAAGATCGCATATTGTTGTTGCTGCAACAAATTGAGAATAATGCGTTAACCCTTGAACAAGGGAAAGGATTTCGTCATGTTCTTTTGCGTTGGTTTGAGTTATTTTTGCATTTTCTTTTTCAAAAATTTCTCTTATTTTTTGTGCTTTATCGCATTTATTTATTTCTATCCACGCAATAGGGTAACCAGTTATGTTATTTACGCGTGGGCCGTGCATTGGATGAATTGATAATAATCCAATATTTTTCTTTTTTTGCTTGTTCATAGCTTCGCATATTTCTTTTTTTACTGAGCAAAAATCCATTAACAAAGAATTATTTGACATTTCTTTTGCAATAGTTGGAACGAGTCTTGGAGCAACTTCATTTGGAACAGATAATACAATAATATCATATTTTGAGTAATTTGGTTTTTCGTCCCACCCAAAATGCTCTTTTTCAGCAAAAGTTTTTCCAGCAAGAGCGCTTCTGCTTGAAATAAAAACTTCAATTCCGTTTTTTTGAAACAACTTCCCATAGAATAAACCAAAAGCGCCTGTTCCTCCGACAATTAGCATCTTCATTTAGGGATCACTTTTTCCTTTTTTTCAAAATATATTCAACTTCAGTGTCAGTTGTTATATTTATTATTTTTTGTACAAATTCTCCAACAAGTTTTGTATCTCTTAAACCATATTTCTTAGCAGTTTGTTCAGCATAATCAATTACTTGTTTTTCTCGTGTTAGATCAACAAGTCTTTTTCTTATTATTTGAGCGTTTTCTTCATTAATTATTTTTGCTTCTCTCTGCATTTTATATTCAGCAACTTGTTTTCCTAAAGATAAAACTCTTTCATTGATTGCCAAAACATTTGCCACATCAAGTTTTGCAGTTTCGCCGTAAGTATTTTTGTCTTCTTTTTGAGGGCAAATTTCTTGGATAATCCATTCGTAAGCATGAAGAATTTCTTCCGATTTGTCTATTTGCGGCGAGTCAGATTCCTTAGTTTGTTCTTTCTTCAATCTGTGAAGGAGCCATTCTTTTTCCTCTAAGAATTCGTGCATATATATTTCTTTGTTTAGAGGGTACTTGCTTCTTTCTTTTAACCCTGAGATAATTTTTTCATTCAGCTGGTCAATTTTTGTTCTCAGTTCAGCCAAACTGATTTTCTTCTTTATTTCTTCTCCAAGTTTTGTATTTAGCGCGCAGTAACTTCCAAGTACTTTAATGTCACTCGCATTATCTTTTACTTTGCTTAATGCATTTTTTACTTTTTCTTCAGAAAAGTTTCCTTCAAAATCAACAAAGAATAAATACTCCCAGCTTTTTTTCATTGAAGGGCGGGACTCAAGCTTTGTCATATTTACGTTAAAAAGTTTGAATGCTTCAAGGGAGTTGAATAAAGACCCTGGTTGATTTTTTATTCCAAAAATAATTGAGCTTTTTTCCATTTTTTCAGAAGGGTTTTGTTTTAGGCTCACACTTACAAATCGAGTGGTATTTTCGTTCGAATCAGTAACATCAATTTCTATTATATTCAGCATAAATTTTTGTGCAGCAAGTTTTGACGCGATAGCAGCTGAATTTTTTTCTTTTGAAGCTTTTTGTGCAGCATCAGAAGTGCTTATTGTTTCAATTAGTTCAGTGTGAGGATAATTTTTCTTAATCCAATTTTTGCACTGCGAAAAGCCTTGCGGGTGAGAGTAAATCTTTTTTATGTTTTCTTTTTTTGAGTTGCTCATAAAGCATTGTTTTACTGCTAAATATAGCTCGCTATTGATAAAGTAATTTCCGTGAACAAGTTCATCCATTGTATAAGAAACACTTCCTCCTGTGGAATTTTCTATAGGGACAACTCCCACATCAGCTTTTTTTAAATCAAGTGAAGAAAAAACTTCTGAAATTGATTTTTTTGGGAGAAACGTAGCGTTATCAAACATCTTTTGCGCAGCTTCATGACTGAAACTTGCTTCCGGTCCAAGATAAGCAATTTTTTTCTTTTCCAAACAAAAACCTTCTTTTTGCAACTGACTTGCAATTTGCTTTGTCTAAACTTAATGGAAATTTTATTCCGTAAAGTCAAGCCATTTTTCATACTTCTTATCTTTTCCGTGAATAATTGAGTGGTATTTTTCTTGAACCATTTGAGTTATTTTCCCTGCCGAACCAGAACCTATTTTTTTGTCATCAAGTTCTCTAATTGGAGTAATTTCTGCCGCAGTTCCTGTTAAGAAACACTCATCAGCAACATAAACTTCATCGCGAGAAAGTTGTTTTTCAATTACTTCAATTCCATTATCCTTTAGAATATTAATAACACTATCTCGTGTTATCCCTTTTAGGCAAACACTTGTTGGAGGAGTAAAAACTTTTCCGCCTTTTGCTATGAAAATGTTTTCTCCAGTACACTCAGCAACAAACCCTTGGGTGTCAAGCATAACTGCTTCTTCATAACCTGCTTTTAATGATTCCATTTTTGCCATAGTACTATTTACGTAAGACCCTGAGATTTTTGCATGAATCATCATTGAATTCACATGGTGCCTTGAGTAGGAAGAAACTTTTGCTCTAATTCCTTTCAATTTTCCTTCTTCTCCTAAATAAGCTCCCCAAGGCCAAAGGGCTATCCCTACATCAATTACTGCCCCCTTAGTGTCCAAACCCATTTTTCCGTAACCATAATATGCTATTGGTCGAATGTAGCATTCATTTACTTTGTTTTTTTTGATAACCTCTTTTGTTGCTTTAACTAACTCTTCTTCGGTGTAAGGAATTTCCATTCCAGCTATTTTCCCTGACTCAATTAATCTTTTGATATGGTCCTTTAATCTAAAAACAGCAGGTCCTTTTTCGGTTTTATAACATCTGATTCCTTCAAAAACAGCCGTGCCGTAGTGTAAGGAGTGCGTCAAGAAGTGTGTTTGCGTTTCTTTCCACTTTTGCATTTTTCCATTAAACCAAATGAATTCTGTTTCTTCCAAAAAATCACCCAAATTAACCTTAATAATTTCAAATTTTATGTCAAGAATAGCTTTAAAAAGTTCCTTTAGCCAATTTTTGTGATAAGGTAGTTAAGGTAAAACTTTAGCTATGTTAAGATAGGTCAAATTGGCCAGTCAAATTGATGAGTCAAATGGATAAACCAAATATCTGCGCCAAATGAGTAAGTCAAATTGGTAAGTCAAATAAATTAATATTTGACCCCGTAGCTGCCCAGTTTCGGCAGGGCGGTGCGAGAGCGCATTCAGCAAGCTGAATGCACTTGTTAAATAAATCGTGTTGTCAAATAAAAATTATTTGACCCCGTAGCCCAGTGGATAGGGCGACTGCCTTCTACTTGCACTATGCAAGACGTGAGCAGTAGGTCGAGGGTTCGATTCCCCCCGGGGTCGGTTTAATAAAATAAGAGAAAAAATAAAATGAAAAAAAATGAGATAAGCAAAAAGATGAGATAAGAGAAAAAATAAGATAGGTGAAAAAATATGGATAAAGAAAGGGTAATTCAGTTGCTTTTCAGATTAGAGAATTTTGCGGACAATTTGGAAAGAGAAGCAAATTATTATCGAAAAACCGCGAAAGAAATAAAACAAGAATTAAAAAAAGAAGGATTGCTTTAAAGAATTCTGATTATTCTTTCAGAAGGGTTAATATTTTTTTAAAAGTGTTAAAATGGAAAATTCAAAAAAACTAAAAATTGCAATAATCGGTTCAGGTCCCGCTGGGTACATTGCCGCAACAACTCTCATAAAAGAAAATTTTGAAGTAACTATTTTTGATGAATTACAAGAGTTTGGCGGAATGCTTGCTTATGGAATACCTGAATTTAGAATCCCTCTGGCGAGTGTTCGCGAAAAAATTAATAACGCGAAAAAAGAAGGAATAAAATTTGCTACACAAAAAGTAACCTCTGTTAAAAAATTACTCAAGCAAAGCAAAGGGGAATATGATTATGTATTGTTATGCGTAGGCTCGGGCCCTGGATTAGTATTAAATATTGCAGGAAAAGAAAAAAAAGGGGTATGTGATGCAATAGACTTTTTGCTGCAAAAAAAGTTTAATAACAAAGAACTTATTTCTGCAAAGGACAGTGTTGCTGTTATTGGGGGGGGAAACTCAGCAATTGATTCGGCAAGAGTTGCGCGCAAAATGGGGGCAAAAGTTACAGTTGTTTATAGACGCACCGAAAAAGAAATGCCTGCACTTAAGAATGAAATAGTAGAAGCGAAAAAAGAAGGGATATTATTTGAATTTTTACAAAGCCCCATTTCTTATAACGGAAAAGAAATAGTTGAATCAGTCACATTTGCTGAATACAAATTAGGCCCACAAGATTCTTCAGGAAGGCCAAGACCAGTAGAAACAGGAAAAACAATAACAACTGCTTTTTCGAAAGTAATTTTAGCCATTGGCCAAACACCCGATTTTTCTTGGCTAGAAAAAGAAGGGGTGCTAACAAACAACAAAGTTATTGTGGTTGATGAAAATTACAAAACCTCTATTAACAAGGTTTACGCTGCGGGTGATTGTGTCACAGGGCCAAAAACCATCGGAGAAGCAACAAAGACTGGGATTAGAGCAGCAAAAGCCATTATTGCTGACTCAAAAAACCATCAAAACTAGCTCAAACTGTCAAATCAGATTACGATTTTCGAAGCAAATAGTGCGTTTTTTAAACATTAACAAAGACATTTTTTATATTAAATGCAAACATGAACTGTGAATTTTATGGGTAATGTTGTACTGAAAATTGGGGGAGGAATCCTTAAGGATAAGGCGTCCTTTGACAAAGTAGTCAAGATAATCTCTGACAAAAAAAAGAAAGGCGACAACCAAATAATTGTGATTTCCGCCCTTTATGGAGTAACTGATTTCTTGATTAATAACATTTCTCTATGTTTGAACAAACCTGACGAAGTAGAGAAAGTGATAATTCACTTGAAAAAAATGCATACTGATTACTTGAAACACATTTCTGATAAAAAGATTCGCGATACTGCCGAATTTGTTTTGAATGACAAAATCTCGATTCTTGAAAAATTTTATTATGGAATAAGCTACTTAAAAGAAGTAAGCCCAAGAAGCAAAGATCTTGTCCAAAGCTTTGGAGAAAGACTAAGTCCAATCATTTTGGAAGCTTTTTTACTGGATAATAAAATTAATGCAAAATTTATTGATGCTGAAGAAGCAGGGATAATTTGCAAAGGTAATTTTGAAAATGCGTACGTTGATTTAGCAAAAACAACAAAAAACATTCGCTCAAAAACAGATAAAATTATTGATTCGACAGTTATTCTTCTGCCTGGTTATTATGGGGTTGATGAATCAGGAGACATAAAAACATTTGGCCGCGGTGGAACTGATTATAGTGCCGGAGTTATAGCCAATATTTTTGATGCAAAATTAGAAGCTTGGAAAGATGTTTCCGGTTTTATGACAGCTGACCCGAAAATTGTTCCTAATGCCAAGCAAATTGATTCACTTAGTTATGATGAAGCTGAAGAATTAGGTTATTTAGGCGCAAAAATACTTCATCCGAAAACAATTGACCCTTTAAGAAAAAAAGAGCTTTGCGTTGAGGTGAAAAACATTTTTTTCCCTGAAAAAGAAGGGACAATCATTTGCTCTGATAAACAAAAAAATCATTCAGTAGTTAAATCAGTTACAGCGTTAAAAAATCTTTCAATAATAAATGTTGAAAGCTCAAGTATGGTTAATGTGCCTGGCTTTGCTTCTTTATTATTCTCCGAACTCGCTAAGAGGAACGTTTCAATTAATCTCATAGTTACAAGCGAAGCTTCAATTTCTTTTAGCGTTGAGCCTGAAAAAGTTGATTTGGCACTTAAAGCAATTGATTTAATTTCTGCACAATTTCCCTGCAATGTAAAGATAGTTAACGAAGTAGCAATAGTTGCTGTTGTAGGGGAAGGTCTAAAAGAAACTCCTGGCGTTGCAGGAAGGTTATTTAGCGCACTTGGGAAAGAAAACATAAATCTTGAGTTAATTTCGCAAGGAGCTTCAGAAATAAATATTAGTTTTGCAGTTCCAAAAAAGCAATTGGAAAAAGCAATACAAATAGCGCATGATGAATTCTTAAAATAAAAAGTAATGTAAAGACAAAAAATAATGTTGAGATGAAAAGTAAGATTGAAATAAAAAATAACATTTAGGTGAAAAATATGTTAAGGGAGTGGTTTTGATGGAAAAAATACGCTGTGGTGTTTTAGGGGCAACAGGAATGGTTGGCCAAAAATACATTAAATTACTTGAAAACCATCCTTGGTTTGAAGTAACTTTTGTTGCCGCTTCCCCAAGATCTGCAGGGAAAAGTTATTCTGATGCAGTAAAAGGAAGGTGGCAAATGGATACCCCAATTCCTTTAGAAGTTTCTGACTTAATTGTTGAAGATGCTAATTTTGTAGAAAAAGCCAAAGGAAAATGTGACTTTGTTTTTTCAGCGCTTGAACTTGATAAAGAATCAACAAAAGCACTTGAAATTGATTACGCAAAAAGCGATATTCCTGTTGTTTCAAATTGTTCTGCGCACAGATTTACTGAAGATGTTCCGATGATTGTGCCTGAAATAAATAACTCCCACCTTGAAATGATTCCTGTGCAGAAAAAAAATAGAGGATTTAAGAAAGGATTTATTGTGGTTAAACCAAATTGTTCTCTTCAAAGCTATTTAACGCCACTATTTGCACTGGAACAAAAAGGGCATAAAATTTCTAAAGTTATTCTAACAACAATGCAAGCTGTTTCAGGAGCAGGTTACCCGGGGGTAGCTTCACTTGACATGGTTGATAATATTGTTCCTTTTATTGGTGGAGAAGAAGAAAAGTCAGAAAAAGAACCACTAAAAATTCTTGGTTCTATTAAAGATGGGAAATTTGTTAACACTGAAGGAATAAAATTTTCTGCACACTGTAATAGAGTTCCTGTAGTTGACGGACACACCGCATGTGTGTCGTTTGAATTTGTTGATAAAAACAAAAAACCTTCAAAAGAAGAAATCATAAAAATTTGGCGTGCATTCAGTTCAGTTCCGCAAGAATTAAAACTTCCTTCAGCGCCATTACACCCTATTTATTATACTGAAGAGGAAAATAGACCGCAACCTCGAAAGGATCGTGATTTGGATAAAGCGATGGCTGTTACTGTGGGCCGATTGCGTGAATGCAATGTATTTGATTATAGATTTGTTGCACTAAGTCACAACACTGTTCGTGGAGCGGCAGGCGGCGGAATACTTAACGCAGAATTATTGAAAGCGAAAGGGTATTTATAAAAGAAATAAATCTTTTATTCTTTTTCCTTTTGCGTTTTAAAATACTCGAAAGTTTCTTTCAGCCCTTTTTCAAAAGGGGTTTTTACTTTCCACCCTAACTCTTTTTGCGCAAGTGTGGTGTCAAGAACAATATCTCTTACCTCGCCTTTAATTGCTTCGATATGTTTGGCTTCTCCATTATATTTAGAAACGTTTTTGAGCTGCTCAAAAATTTGATTAACACTAATTTGTTCCCCATTTGCTAAGTTAAACAATTTGTGTTCTGGATTTTTTTCAATTGACTCAACTATAAATTCCGCAAGGTCAATTACGTAAATAAAGTCCCTTGTTTGTTCCCCATCCCCAAAAATTATTGGTTGTTCTCCTTTCAAAATCGTGTCAGAAAAAATGGAGGTAACTCTCTTGCATTTAGGGTCATCTCTTGGCCCATAAACATTCCCAAAACAAAAAATTAAGTAATCTAATCCATAAATCTCACCATATGTTTTAACATAGTGCTCCGCTGTATGTTTTGATATTCCGTAAGGAGCGCTTGGCTCTAATTGGTGTTTTTCATCAACAGGCAAATATTTTGGCTCGCCATATCTTGCCCCCCCAGTTGAAGTGTAAATGATTCTTTTCACTCCATTTTTATGACAAGCTTCAAGAACATTAATTGTTCCAATAATGTTTATTGTTGCATCAAAAATAGGTTCCTCAATTGATTTGCGTAGCATTACTTGGGCAGCTGTGTGAATAACAATTTCGGGCTTTTTTGCGGCAAATATTTCATCAATTTCTTTTCCGTTAGTAATATCAGCAATAATTAATTTTGCTTTAGAGTTTAGTCTTTCTTTTTTTCCAGTGCTTAAATTATCAAGCACAATAACTTCATAGTTTTTTTCAATTAACTTGTCCACAATATGGCTTCCGATAAAGCCACATCCCCCAGTAATTAGAACTTTCATTTATCTCACTAAGCCAACTTTTCTCCAACTTTTCTAAACAAATTAAGCGATTTAATCTTTAAGTACCTTTTAGTACAAAAGCTATTGCTTTGCACTTGTTTTTTTAAACCATTTTGCCCTTATTTTGTTTAGTATTATAGGTGAATTTGGTGGATTTTAAGGGAAAAATTGTTTCATTCTTACAGAAAGAAACCAAACTAGAAAATGTCGAATCATTGCTTTCAATTCCTCCTCAAGGAATGGGGGATTATTCGTTTCCTTGCTTTGTGCTAGCAAAAGAACAAAAGAAAAATCCTTTTATTGTAGCGCAAGAATTATCCAAAATCTTTTCTGCACAAAAAATTTCTTTTATTGAAAAAGTTGAAGCAAAAGGGCCTTATGTTAATTTTTTTGTAAAAAAAGAAGCTCTTAGTGAATCAATTTTGGAAAAAGTTTTTTTGGAAAAACTGGTTGAGAAAATAAAAAAAGAAAAAATAATGGTTGAATATAGTGGTCCTAATACAAATAAGCCACTTCACATAGGCCACTTAAGAAATAATTCTTTAGGGCTTGCAATTTCTAATTTATTTGAAGAAGTTGGATGCAAAGTAATTAAAGCAAATATTGTAAACGATCGCGGAATTCATATTTGCAAATCAATGCTTGCCTACAAATTGTTTGCTAAAGGAAAAACCCCTGAATCAGAAAAGAAAAAAAGTGATCATTTTGTTGGAGATATGTATGTTTTGTTTGCGAAAGAATTAGAAAAAGATCCTTCACTTGAAGAAAAGGCAAAAGAAATGTTAATCAAGTGGGAAGAGGGAGATAAAGAAACAATTGCTTTGTGGAAAAAAATGAACAAGTGGGCTCTTGATGGAATGAAAGAAACTTACAAAGACTTTGGAAGCAAATTTGATGAATGGTTTATTGAATCAGATTTTTTTAGAAGAAAAGAGGGCCAAAAAATTGTTGAAGAGGGGCTAAAGAAGAAAATATTTCGTAAAGAAGACAATGGAGCAGTTATGGCTGTTTTGGAACCTGATTTGCCTAACAAAGTAATTATGCGCGGAGATGGAACAACTCTTTATGCAACAAATGACTTAGGGGTAACACAATACAGGTTTGATAATTTTGATATTGATGGTTGCATTTGGGTTGTTGGGAGTGAACAAGAACTTTATTTTAGGCAATTATTCAAAATGTTTGAATTACTTGGAAGAAAATGGGCAAAAAAATGTTACCATTTGAGCTACGGAATGGTCAATCTTACTTCAGGAAAAATTAAGTCAAGGGAAGGAATAATTGTAGATGCTGATGACTTATTAGCGGAAATGAAAACAATGGCTTTAGATGAGTTAGAACAGAGGTATCCGGATTTATCTGCAAAAGAAAAGGAAAAGAGAGCAAAAGCAATTGCGTTAGCCGCTATAAAGTTCTATTTATTGAAAAATGATGCAAAAAAAGACATGTTATTTGACCCAAAACAAAGCATTTCTTTTGAGGGGGAAACAGGTCCTTACGTTCAGTACACTTATGCTCGTGCAAAAAGCATTTTGAGGAAAGCAAAAGAAGAAAAAATCTCTTACAAAAGGCAAGGATTTGACCTGCTTGTGCATGAAAAAGAAAAAGAACTAATAAATGCATTAGCGGGATTTTCTGACAGCATTAACAAGAGCAAAGAAAACCTTTCACTGCACCCCTTATGCCACAATTTACTCACAATAACGGAAAAATTTAATTCGTACTATCATGAAGTACCAATAATAAAATCGGATAATAAGAAGTTAATTAACGCTCGATTAGCTTTGGTCGAAGCAACTACTTTAGTACTGAAAAAAGGACTTGAAATACTAGATATTGAAGCAATCAATGAAATGTAACTTTGAACTTGCGATTGCGGGCAATCGAAGAGATGTGATTGCAGGCAATCAATGAAATGTGATCGCAGAAAATAAACCTAAAAAGGCAGTTAAATAATGCTAATGTCTTCTTTCTTTTCTCTGCCAAGCAAGAAAACCATGACCCGCATCTTTGAAAGGAGTTCTTTTTGGATATGCACGAATTGAACCACGGCGCATTTGAATTAAAGCACAACGAATCTTTTTCCTTTGAAGATGCCTTGCAAGCGCACTAAGCATTTTCCCATTAATCCCTTTATTGCGATATCCTCTTCGAACGGCATTACTCACAACTTCAGCAAAATCTCCTTCTTGTTCTATTTGAAGAACTCCAACAATTGTTTTTTCTTGCATTGCAAAAAAACTTTGACGTCCTTGCGAAGATCCTGGCGAAACCCCAAGAAAAAAAGAGGATGGGTTTTTTTTGATATAATTATCAAACACGTTCGAAGAAACGGGTTTAATAGATAGTGAACTCGAAACTCTTGACTCTTCCATAAATATAGCGCCCTGCCCAGTTATAAAAAACTTTTCAATGTTTATTTTCTTCTAAATCCTCTTCTGTTAAGCATTGCGTCTTTTCTTAACAAGTTTTGTGGACCCATTGTTGGCGGTTTTTGCTTCGGTCTTCTAACACCGAGTTTTTTTCCAACTCTCCAGAAGTAACCAATTAAGTACCCCATCATTCGTGGTTTATAATTTGTTTTATTAAAAAACTTTGAAGGGTATTTCCTAACTTTTTTTCCTTCTTTTAATTCATAGCCATAATTTGGGCTTAGGGTAATCTCCAAAAAACCCTTTGCTACTGCATAAGCATTTAGTTTTCCCAAAAGCTTTGAGCCGACTCCTTTATCATCAAAACCAAGTAAGTTATACATCCCTTCGACGTACAATTCTCTTCCTGGAACTTTTTCGCTTGCAGTAATAAAGCCAAGAATTTTCTCTCTTGAAAAAGCAATAAAAGTTATTTCGCCCGGAATGTCCACTTCAGCTCGATAATTTTCGGGATGCGGCATATTAAACGAATAAATATTTCTTTTTATTGCTGCAAAGTCAGCCTTAGTTGCTTTCCTTATTCCAAAAGCTAATTTTGCTGAACCTTTTGAAGCCATATTAATTAGTTATGTAAATCAAATATTTAAAGAAAACGCTTTTAATTTTTAAACTTGGGTTACAGCCAATCAAAGAAATGTAACAAAATTGAGTTATTAATTTTTTCGGAATTAAATTTTTTTCCTTCCGATTCCAAAGTATTTGATGTTATTTGCTTTTACTTCAATTGGGTCATAAAGGTTACGTCCGTCAAAAATAGCGTTTATTCCTTTCTTTTTTATTAATTCAAAACTTGGTTGCTTAAATTCATCCCAATCAGTAAAAACTAGAAGAATGCTCGAATTTGTTAGTGCTTCTTCTTTATTTGTCGCATATTTGACTTTGTCCCCTATAATTTTTTTTGCTTCATTAGTAGCTTCAGGGTCATAACAAGTAATATTTGCCCCTTTCTTTAGAGCTTCGACAATAAATTTTATTGCAGGGCTTTCTCTAACATCATTAGTGTTTTTTTTAAAAGCCAGCCCCCACACCCCTAAATTCAATCCTTTAATTTTGTTGCCTGTATAACTTTCAAGTTTATTTAGTAAAACTAATTTTTGCCTTTCATTAACCTCGTCAACACTTTTTAGTATGCTTAAAGGGGAATCGTTTTTTTCCCCAATCTTAATTATCCCTTTGACATCTTTAGGAAAACAAGCTCCACCATAACCCACGCCAGGATAAATTGTTGGATCAGCGTCATCACAATCTATTGCGTTATCTGATTCTGATTGCGAAACATCACAAGTACCGTCATTTGCTATTACTTGTGTTCCTAAACTAGTCCCATAACCATCTTGATCAGCATCAAGATAACAAATTCTTGCATCTACACCATCACAATCCTGATCAACGCCATCCCCTGGAACTTCTGGAGCCCCTGGATAAATAGTCGGGTTTGAATCATCACAATCAACATCCCCTTTAAATCCGTCGCCATCACTATCTGGGACAGCAAAAACTGCTGTTGTCAGAGTTGTTAAAAAAATTAGTGTTAAAAAAATTGATATTACTCTATTCCATTTAAAACAAGCCATTAAACCAACCCCTCTTGGCTTCGAAAAGAAAGAAGCCTAAACCTAGCTAACTCCATTAGAAAACGTATTTAAATCAATATTGTAAAGCCAAAATAGTCAATAAATTAGACACTTAGCGAGATTATTTTGTTTTGTGTTTTAGTCTTATTTTTACTCAAGTATCACTTTTACTCTTCTTACGCCGGCAGCAACCGCTTCTTGTTTGGTTATCTTGAATTGACCCATTCCTTTTGTTGTTGTTACGTGTGGTCCGCCGCAAATTTCTTTTGAATAAATTGTCCCGTCTTTTCCTTTAACAGTATAAACTTTTACTTTTTCTCCGTATTTTGAATCAAATACTCCGTGAGCGCCTTGTTTTTTTGCTTCATCTAAAGAAAGAATTTCCATTACAACATCACAATTCTTTTGGATAACTCCATTAACCCAATCCTCGATTTTTTTCACTTGTTCATCAGATAGTTTTTCATCAGCGTTAAAATCAAATCTCGCCCTTTCAGCATTAATATTAGCTCCTTTTTGAGAAATATCTTTGCGAACTATTTGACGCAAAGCTTCGTTCAATAAATGAGTAGCCGTATGTAATTTTGTTGTTGCTTCGCTAGCATCAGCAAGCCCTCCTTTAAATTTTTGTTCAGCTCCCTTGCGAGAAAGCTCTTGGTGTTCTTTTAGTAATTTCTCAAATCCTTTTGAGTCAGCAGAAAACCCTTTTTCTTTACACATTTCTATTGTCATTTCTAATGGAAAACCATAACTTTGAAACAAATCAAAACAACCTTTAGCATTTAGTTCCTTAACACTAGCTTGTCCAAGTGAAGCTTGTGCTTCACTGGAGCCGTAAAGCCCTGCTTTACTTGCTCCTAGAAATTGCAACTTTTTCTCTAGCACTTTTGTTCCATTTTCAAGTGCACTAGAAAACTTTTCCTCTTCTTTTCCTAATTCAGAAAAAACTCTTTCTTTGTTTTTCTTTACTTCAGGATAAACTTCACCCATTACTTTTACTGCAACTTCGGCAACTTCTTTGCAAAAATTTCCATTAATTCCTAATAATCTTGCATGCCTTATTGCTCTTCTGATAAATCTCCTCAAAATATATCCTTGGTCAACATTACTAGGAACAATTCCTTTCTCATCACCCAAAATCATTACTGTTGCGCGTAAGTGATCTGTTATAATGCGTGTGCTCTTCAACTCTTCTTTTGATAAAGAAGAATATTTTTTCCCCGCAAGAGAAACAACTTTTTCTAAAATTGGTTTTATTGTGTCAACTTCGAAAGCATTATCACAACCATTAACAACAGCAACTGTTCTTTCAAGACCCATTCCTGTGTCAACATTTTTTCTTTCCATTTCGATAAATTTTTTGTCCGCGTTTTTGCTGTATTGCATAAAAACATCATTCCAGATTTCACAAAACTCACCGGATTTATTTAATTTAATAAATTCTTGTGTGTTTTTTTCCTGAATTTCTTTTACATGGTAAAACATTTCTGTGTCAGGACCGCACGGGCCTGTTGTTCCTGCCGGGCCCCACCAGTTGTCTTCTTTTGGCAAAAAATGAATTCTATTTTTTTCAATCCCTAATTTTTCCCAAGCTTTATTTGCTTCATTTTCTTTTGGTGCATCTTTATCTCCAATAAAACAAGTAACACTTAATCTTTTTGAATTAATTTTTAGTTCCTTGGTTAAAAATTCAAAAGAAAATTCTACAGCTTCTTTTTTGAAATAATCTCCAAGTGACCAGTTTCCCAGCATTTCAAAAAAAGATAAGTGCCAAGCATCGCCAACATCATCTATATCTCCGGTTCGAATGCATTTTTGTACATTGCAAAGCCGCTTACCTAAAGGATGTTTTTCCCCCATCAAGTAAGGAACTAAAGGGTGCATTCCTGCGGTAGTAAATAAAACACTCGGGTCATTTTCTGGAATTAGTGAAGCACTAGGAATAATTGCGTGCCCTTTTGATTTGAAAAAATCAAGGTACTTTTGACGCAATTGTTTGGTTGTAATCATAACATAGAGTAGAAAAGGAATAATTTAAAATGTGCTTTTTCATAAAAACAAACAGAAATTTGTCTTTTGAGTAGTTTGCTCTTTAATTATTAATTTAGCAGTGGTTAGTAAGCCGCTTTCTGTTTCCCGCGTGACAACGAGTAAGCTCGTTTGCGGTTGGCATTAACCTAAGCCTCCAAATGGAGTTGCACCACTCCCGCCGTTTCATTCCTGTAAAGGATATCGTTTCTGTTCAGGAGCCCTAACCTTTCGGTTTTGCCCATAACAGGCAGGGATATACCCTTACGGGTATAGGTGAGCGGACTTTCCTCACTCTTTGCAGAGCGTTAGCCAGTCAACCACTACTAAAATACTACGCTGAAGCGAAGAATAAAAAGGTTTGTTTTTTGGCTTTTTTGTCCTTTAGTCCCCCCCCAACTGACCAAAGACAAGCCCCTAAATATTGAGGATAAGCATAAAAATGATTCATATGTTGAATATGAAGTTAGCCGTTTTTTTAAATCGATTATTTTTTCGAATTTTTAAGTTTTATAGTTGATTATTTTGAGTGAAAAAAAACTTTACAGAGGTCCTGCTCTTAGAGCTTGGCAAGAAGAAGCCATTGCTAGATGGAATGTGGAAAAGAAAGGAATCATTCAAGCCGTTCCTGGCTCGGGAAAAACCTTTCTAGCAATAAAAATGTTCTGCGACATTTACTCAAATGATAACGAAGTAAAAGTTTTGATTGTTTGTCCAAGATTAAGTCTTATTCAACAATGGAAACAATTCATTTTAGACAACTCTTCATTCAAAGAAAATGATATTTATGAGATTTCCAGCAACAATGATGTAAAAGCGCATAAAAAAGCGCAGGAATTATTTGACAAACACAAAATCTTTATTTCAACATTTAACCAAATAAAACAATTTTTCTCTTTTAATGAATGGAAAAAACAAAAATGGTTTCTTGTTGTTGATGAGATGCACAACACTACAGAAGGATATTCTTTCCCAAGCCAAATAGAGTACAAGTTAGGTTTATCTGCCACCCCAAAAAAGAAAGGCAAAAGTAATGATTTTAATTTAGGGGGAATAATATTTACTTATTCTTTTGAAATGGCTTTAAACGATAAAATAATTTTAGAACCTGTATTCAAGCTAATTCTTTACTCAGTGGAAGAAAGTGTTTTCAAGAAGATTAATAAAAAAAGTGTTTCTACTAATGAATTGCTTGACGAAGCGTATGATACAGTTTTAAGCGATAATGAAAAAACTGATGTTTTCAGCGAAAAAAACACTGATTTTATAGGGATACAAAAAATCCTTGAAGAAAAATTTATGACTGGACAAAAAGATGCGCACAAATCACTTGTATTCGTTAACCGGATTAAAAAAGCCAATTTGTTAAATGAAATACTTTCAAAAAAGTTTGGCGAAAAGATTTCTCACTCGCACCATTCGCAATCAGAGAATTACCATAAAAAAAATCATTTCAATTTTATCAAAAGTGATTTTGAAAAAGGAAATTTCAAAGTACTAATATCAGTTAATGCACTAGGAGAAGGAATAGATTTCCCTTACGCATCTCACGGAATAATTGCATCCCCAATATATAATCCAACAAATTTTATTCAAAAAGTTGGGAGATTATTAAGGACTTATCAAAACCACAAAGAAGCGGTTATCTACTATTATATCCCTTCGGAATTATTATCCAGAATTCTAACTGATGAAAAAATTTCCCCAAATTATCTAAAATCGGTTTTAAAAATTGCTAGTGATCGAAAAAACCTTTATTTTGTTGATAGAGAAACCCTAGTTGAAAAACCAGGGGATTTTACTGATTTATTTATTCAAGGGGCGGCTTATGAAAGAAATTCAGAAATAAAATTACTAAAAGTCCCCGCAAATATTGATTTAATATTAAGATTTTCAAAAAAGCTTTTCCCTGAAAGTTTTAAGCACTGGCGGTCTTATTGCGAAGAGGATGATTTTTCGCAACTAGAAGAGAAGATAATCCAACACAGCAAAATACTTGTAAGGTGTTCTAACAATTTGTTAAAAAGTATGAAAAAAATAAATTTCCTTCAAAAGCATTTTTCAAAAGAAAAATTTGAAGATTATGAATCAATAAAGGATTTTGTTAGAGAAGGGGTAAAACAGGGTTTTATAGTAAAAATAAAATATGGAGTTGACTTGCTCAATAACCCTAATGCTTCTGAAAAAGAGTTATTGCAAACAACAATATCAGCAGAACTAATCGAGTTTATGAAAAAGAGAAAAACTCTTTTAGCGCAAATAATTCGCTTAGACAAAACAATAAAACAATTCAAGAAAGTTTCTGAAAAAGAAAAGCTTGCCTGCCTTAGAAAAATGTCAAAGATATTTTTCGAACTTCAATCAAACTATTTGGATCAATTAGAACTTATAAATTTGGCAAAAAAAACGGATGATGACGAAAAAATATTTTTAACGCTAGGAAGAGATATTTTTATTATGTCAAATTCCAAAAAAACATACGCCTACCCTGAAGATATGGGGTTAAGCAGATGGAAAATAGAAGAGAAAAAAGAAATTGTCCTTATCCCTGAAGAAGAATTCGTTAGATTATTCCTTGAGAAAGAAACTGAACTAAATGAAACTAATTTTTGGGAAGTTGTAAGAGAACTTTCGAAAAAAACTAATTCAAAAGAATACACAAAACAAGAAATAATTTCTTTACTGGAAAAAGCGAAGCATAATAAAAGGTTTTCTTTGGTAAAAATATTTTTTGCGATTGAACTGACAAAACGAATTGCTGATTAAAAAAATTATTAATTGAAAAAATTGTTGATTAAAGAAATTTTTAATTAGCTATTTCGCGTATTGTTAAAAAATCATTATTGCTGTTGGGTTTGTTGAGTAAATGCCTCTCTAACCATGTTATTCACAGTAGTAGGGTCTCTTTTAAGAGCCACTCTGACCGCAGGATTTTCTGCAATTTGCATCCCCATTGTTAGAGCAATATTTCTAACCAATTCTACCTTTTGTGCAGAATTTAATTTATCCATCCCTTCTGTTGTACGAAACATATAATCAATATTAGTGGCAATTCTTTTGACAGTAGTTTGAGAAATCCCAAGTCTTTTGCTTTGCATTACAGTTTCAATTTCTTTTTGAAGTGACTCAATCTCTATTCTGTTTTGCTGGTAAAACGTTCTTTCTTTGCGGTATAAAGAAAGAATTCTGGACCGCTCCTTTTGCATTTTTCTTTGTTCAATAGCTACTTGATCTCTTTGAGCAATCTCTTCATCAGCAATATGTCTTGCTTCTTGTTCTGCTCTTGCCCTTTCTTCTTGTTGTGCAAATGCTCTTCTTTCTTCCATAGCCCTTGCAGCAAGTTGATTGTTAAAAGAACCTCTCGCAATAATCCCTCTTGGTCTACTTAAAGGGAGCCCACCTAATGGACGATTACCAAAAGAAGCTCTTGGAACCCCCCTTGGAATAACTCCTACTGACCTACCAGAACGCGAAAGAGTCCTTCTTCTAGTTGTATCAATCCCCCTAGGCATAATATACTAAGCGATTTGAAAGTATTTAAAGAATTAGGTGCGGAAAAAAAAGTGGGCAAAGTAATAGTTGTACTAGCTATTTTTCCAAGTGAATTGTTTGGGTAGGGAATGCGAAAGATATTTTTGCTTTATCAAATTCTCTTTTTACTTGTGTTCCTACTTGGTCACGTGCTTCAACCATATCAGTGAAAGAAGAAGTTTTTGTATAAAAAACAACAAAAATATCTAATGAACTTGCTCCAAAACCTTGGAAAGCTACAATAAAATCATCATCACATAATTTACAATCTTTTATTGCTTTTTTAATAATTTTTTTTGCGTCTTCAAGTTTTTTGTTAGAAGTATTGTAAGTAACACCAATAGTCCAAACAACTTTTTTCTTCGGAGCGGTAGTAACATTTACCACAATTTCTGAAGCCAAAATACTATTAGGCACAATAATTAGTTGTTTATCAAAATTCCTAACCTTAGTATGCCTCAAACTAATATCTTCCACTACTCCAACATAGGCCCCGCTAGAAAAATTAATTACATCCCCAACGATAAATGGTCGAGAAAACAATATTGATATTCCGCCAAAAGCATCAGCAATAGTTTTTTGGGCAGCGAAAGCAAAAGCTAATCCCCCAATACCTAAACCAGCTAACAAAGCCCAAACATCAATACCCATGTTGTCTAAAACAACAATTATTCCGATAAAAACCAAAGCAACTTTTATCGCTTTTTTTAACCAAGGAACTATGTGGTCATCTAACTTGGTTTTTGATTTCTTTGTAACAGGAGCAACTATTCTTTCAAAAAAAGAATCAACAAAACGAACAACAAACCAAATAATGTCAAGCATTATTGCGACTCGAATCGCATTATAAAAAATAGTATTAATGTCTTGAGGAAAAGCGAGGAACTGGTAACCAATAAAAAAACCAGCGATTACAATCAAAAAAGCGAATGGTTCTTCAGCCAAATCAACCAAAACATCATCAATATCACTCTTTGTTTTTGATGTTATCTTTGATAAAACATTTTTTGTGAAAAAAAGAATAACTTGTGAAATCACTATTGCGCCAATTAAAATCCCAAGCGCATAAAGCCACAAAAGCAACGCATTGTTGAAATAAACCTGATCCAATAGTTCCAAAAACATTTTACACCACTAAAAACAAATCAATTCCTTAAGAAAAATTCAATTAAACAAATTCAATTAATACTAAAGTAATTAAAACCAAAATCATTATAAAGGTAAATTGAGGGCAGCGCAGGAAAAATATATAAACCAAGAGTTTGTTTTAATTAGAGAGATTGTTTTTATGAGGGTACTTATTACTGGTTCGGCTGGTTTTATTGGATTTCACACGGCCAAGACTTTGTTAAATAGGGGCGACAAAGTAATTGGATTGGATTCGTTGAATAATTATTACGACGTTTCACTAAAAAATAAAAGAAATAAAGTCCTAAAAAATAATACAAATTATAACTTTTACAAGGCAAATATTGCGGATAAGAAAAAATTATTCTCAATTATTGAAAAAGAAAAACCAGAAAAAATATTAAATCTCGCCGCCCAAGCTGGGGTAAGGTACTCTTTGGAAAACCCTTTCATTTATGAAGAAAGCAATCTGAAGGGATTCTTAAATATTTTAGAAGGGTGCAGGCAATTTAAAATAAATGATTTAGTTTATGCATCTTCTTCTTCAGTTTATGGGGTTAATGCAAAAATTCCATTTTCTGAAATAGACAGAGTTGATCAACCTATTTCTCTTTATGCCGCTACAAAAAAGTCAAACGAAGAAATGGCTTTTGTTTATCACCATTTATACAAAATAAATGTTACCGGGTTAAGATTCTTTACAGTATATGGGCCTTATGGAAGACCAGATATGGCTTTGTTTTCTTTTACAAAAAACATTCTCGAAAACAAAGAAATTCAATTATTTAATTATGGAAAAATGAAAAGAGATTTTACTTACATTGACGATATAGTAAAAGGAATAATTTCTGCGCTTGATACCCCTTTCCCGTGCGAGGTATTTAATCTTGCTCGAGGAGAAAGCCAAGAGTTATCAAATTTTGTTAAAGAAATAGAGAAAAATTGCGGAAAAAAAGCAAAAACAAAATTAATGCCCATGCAGCAGGGAGACGTCTTAATAACGTCAGGAAATATATCAAAAGCAAAAAAGATGTTAGGATATACTCCAAAAACAAATATAAAAAAAGGCATTAAACAATTTGTTGAATGGTACAAAAAATATTATAACAAGTCTTAAAAAAATTGCAGTCTGACGTCAAGTAAATTTTTAATCCTTACAAAAAAAATAAGGAAAATATTTTTTAAGAAAAATTTCTTTTTCAAAAAAAATATTGGATTTTTTAATGCATTGGCGGCAATCAAAGGAAATATACTTTCCTAATATGTGTATATTGTGTGCAACCTCGAGTTCTTAGTATTGCAATGCTGAATATCTCGCGTGAGCTCGATACTTACACAAGCAACCTATCAACCCTGTCTTCTACAGGAACTCTTGTACTTAGAACCTTTTTTACGGGCCTTCAGGAATGATTGACTCTTTTCAGGGATGGCTTCGTGCTTAGATGCATTCAGCTCTTA
>CAZPWC010000001.1:1782-83550 GCA_964590155.1 uncultured archaeon | reverse complement strand
ATGAGCTTTCTCACATAAAGAATTATGATATTAGAACAATGACTATTGCCACAGTTCTTGTTGGTGTTTCTGTTTTGTTATCAGATTTTTTGCTGCGCATGTCATTTTATGGTTTTAGGGGTAATTCAGATTCTAAAGACGCTCGCTTTGCTATAATTGTTCTTGTTATCGGTATTCTTTTGGCAATTCTTACTCCTTTTATTGCTCAGCTAATTCAACTTTCTATTTCTCGTAAGCGCGAATTTATGGCTGATGCTTCGGCTGTTGAGTTAACAAGAAATCCTGAAGGTTTAGCTAGCGCGCTTGAAGTAATATCAAAAGATACAGAGCCGCTAGAAGCAGCTAATAAAGCAACTGCTCACTTGTATATTTCTGACCCTCTGAAAAATACGAAAGGTTTGTGGTTTAAGGGGCTGTTTAATACCCATCCGCCGATAAGTGAAAGAATTGCTTTTTTGCGCGGAACAAAGAACTAATTTTTTTTAAATAATTCTGTTTATAATAAAGTCTTCAGTAAACTCTTGAAAATCATCATACCCTTGTCCTGTTCCTACATAGAGTATTGGTTTTTTTAGTTTATAGAGTAATGAAATTGCTGTTCCGCCTTTTGCATCAGTGTCAATTTTTGTTAGAATAAATCCGTCAAGTCCTACTAAGTCATCAAATTCTTTTGCTTGTTCTAATAGTCCTTGTCCCGCGTATGCTTCTCCAACATACAATTTGAGGTCAGGCTTTGCAACTCTTTCAATTTTGTTTAGTTCTTCCATCAAATTTTTGTTTGTTTCTTGTCTCCCTGCGCTATCAATTATCACTACATCGTTTTTTCCTGCTTCGGCAGCTTTTATTGCGTCAAATGCTACTGCAGCGGGGTCAGCCCCGTATTGGTGTTTTATCATTCTTACATTTAGTTTTTTTGCGTGTTCTTCTAATTGGTCAATTGCCGCTGCTCTAAAAGTATCAGCAGCAGCCCAAACACAGGTTTTGTTATTTTTTTCAAAAAGTCTTGTTAGTTTTGCTATTGATGTTGTTTTCCCAGCGCCATTTGGCCCAAGCATTAGTATTCTGTACGGCTTTTCTTTTTTTGAAGCAACTTTTTCTAGTAGATTAATTTTTTCAGTGGTCATCATTTCTTTTAGTATTTCTTTTATTTGTTCTTTTAAGTATTGATCAATATTTTTTGCTGAAACCTTTTGTCCGATAAGTTTTTTCTTTATTTGTTGTGTTAGTTCACGCGCCGCATCTTGTTCAACATCGCTTTCAAGTAAACTCATTTCTAGTTCTTCAAGTAGCTCTTCAATTTCTTTTTCGTTTATTTCTACTCCGCCGAAAATAAATGCTTTTAATCCGCTTCCCACTCCAACTTTGGCTTTTAGTTCTCTTTTATCCTCTTCAGCTTTTTTTATTTCCTTTTCAAGCAACTCTTCTCTTTTGTCACTCATTCTTTTTTCTTGTTCTTCCATTCGCCTTTCAGTTTCCTCTTCTCCGCTTTCTTTTTCTTCTTCTTCAATTTCATCAAGTTTTTCCTCTTCTTGAGTTATTTTTGGCTCTTTTGCTTCTTCTTCAATTGCTTTTTTTACTTCTTTTATTTCTTCTGTAGTTTCTTTCTCTACTTTTTCTTCTTTAAGTTCTTCAATAGTTTTTGGCTTGTCTTTGTCCTCAATTAGTTTTTCTTTTGGTGTTGTTGGCGCTTCTTTCTTTTTTGTGCCGAATAATTTTTCTAAGAGTCCTTTTTTTTCTTTTTGTGTTTCTTCTTGTCTTTCTTTTACCTGACTTTTTATCCAGTATTCCCAGCCAGGTCTCCATTTTTTTGTTTTTCTCCAATCCTCTTTGATTGCTTGTTCCCAAGTTTTGTTATTCAACATTACTTCTATTGCTAGTTGTGGGACTTTGTGAGCCACTATTGCCACGTGTTTTCCTCGATATTCTTTGTATAAGTAGTTTAAAAATTTAGCAATTCTTTTTTCAACGTCTTCGTATGATTCTCCGTTTGGATACTTGTTTTTTAGGTAGTCGTATCCTTCAACTTTTTTTGAATCGGCGCCGTTCCAATCCCCATAATTACATTCTCTTATTCTTTGGTCTTGAACTATTTTGTATTTGTTTCCAAAGCTTAGCTCTGCTGAATCAATTGCTCTTTTTAAGTCTGAGCAAAATACTACGTCGAATTTTTTTTCTTCTGTTTGTGTAGTTAGTTCTATTGATTGTTTTTTTCCTAACGTAGACAATTCTCCATTGTTCCATCCTGTTGATTTGTCTTCTTCATTATCTGTCGTTGTTCCGTGAACAAAGTAAGTTATTTTTACTGTGTCTTTTGGTATTTCTTCAAGCACGTTTTCTTTTATTTCGGGGCGTATTTTCCCTTCGTCCTCTTTTTTTATTTCTTCTTCTATTTCTTTAAACAGTTTTTCTTCAAGTTTTTCCGTTTCTTCATTTTTTTCTTCTTTTTTTTCCTCAATAATAATTTCTGAGTTAACTTCTTTTTTTTCTGTGTGCGGCATTTCCTTTTTTTGAGTTGGGGGTATTTCACTTTTTGCTTTCTCTTCTTCTTTGATTTCCTCTTTTTGTGGTGTGTCTTCTTTTTTAGTTTCATCAATTTGTGCTGTTTTTTTTACTTGTTCTTTCTCTTTTCCAGAAACAGTTTCTTTTAGTTTTTGCCCGAAATTATTTAACTTTTCTTTTAAAAATCCGAACATATTATCACTTTAAAGAATTAGCCCCATAAGTGTTATTAACCCTTAATTTTTGCCAAGCAGCTCTTTTTTTTATTTGTCTTATTTTTTTTGCTGTCCTGACATGCTAAAATTTTTTCTCTTTTCAGCATCTATTTGTTGTAATATGTTTATTATTTGCGATAATCTTTGCTGTCCTTCATATAGCTCTTTTGCAATGATGTTTGCTTGTTTTTCTATGTTTTCTTTTCTTTTTTCAAGCGCTTTTATAGAATCAACTATTTTTTCTTCTTTGTAGCCGTCTTCAGCAAAGCTTCTTTTGCAGGTTTCTGTTTTTATTTCAGTTTCGATAAGTATTCCCGCCCCTAGTTTTACAAGTACTTTTCCGTTGTGTTCTTTTATTTCTTTTAGTGCTTCAACTGCCCCTATTGTTTCTCTTAAACTTTCAGTAATTTTGTTCATTAATTGTTGTCTTCCATTTAGTGAGGCTTCTTCTTGTTGAGCCATTTGTATTAATTGTTTTTCATTCAAATTTACTTGGTTTGCCTTTTCTTCCATTCATCCACCTTCAAAATAATGTTGGGTTCTTTTTTTATTATTTTCCGTCAAGTGCTTCATCTATTCTATTTAGCTCAAACCCTGTTGTATTTTCTCCTGCAATAAATCCTTTTGTGTTTGCTATTACAGAGTTTCTTATTAGGGAATCTCCTGTGTTTGCGGTTGATATTCCGCCGGTTATTTTTAGAGTTTCGCTTATTTGTTTTGCTTCTTCTTCGCTTGTCTCATTTCCCGCAACAAATCCTTTATTTGTTATTACTATAGCAGATCCTACCGCATCAGTTTTTCCTATATTCATTTGCAGCACTTCAAGTTTTTCTTTTTTGAGTTCTTCCACAATATTTTTTGCAGCGGTTTTAGATACTATTGCGCCTGTGTCATTTAATTCAATAAGATTTCCTATTGCTTGCTCTGTTTTTATTATTTTTACCTTCATTTCTCTTTCTATCTTTTCAATTTCTTTTGAGTTTAATATTTGAGGAACAACGCATATTGTGTTGTTCATCTTGGCAAAAACAGATATTAGTGCGCTATCATATAGGCTTATTTTTACTGCTTTAACATCTAGTGTTTGTTCTATTGTCTTTAGGGCGCGGTCTTCAATTGATTCTGGGACAAAGCACAATTTGTCATTTGTTATGCCAAATAATCCGACATAACTCGATCCGTTGATTTTTATTCTAGCTGCATCCATGCTTTCGCACCTGTAAAAATAGGTGCTTTAAGGTTTTATTTCTACCTTAAAGCAAGTTAATCATTTATTCTTTCTTTTCTTCAGAACTTTTTTCAGCTTTTTCTGTTTCTACTTTTTTTGTCTTGTGTTCTGTTTTTTCGTGTGTTGTTTCGTGTTTTTGTGCAGCTGGTTTTGCTTCTTTCGTTTCTGCGGTGTGTTTTGTTTTTTCTTCAGTTTTTGTTTCTTCTTTTTTTGCAGTTGCTGCGGTTTTGTCAGTTTTTATTTCCTTTTTGTCAGTTTTTTTGTCCTCGATTTTTTCGTCGGGCAAATAAACTCTTGCATTTTCTTTTTCAATAATTATTTTTACTGTTATTTTTCTTGGGCAATTAAATAATCCTCTGCTCCAAACAGCTTCGTTCACCCCGTTGCTTATTTTAATGTTTTTTATTCGTGTTTCTTTTGTAACAGCGTTTTTCAGGAAGTGTAGAGCCGATTTTGCTCTTTTTGTTTTTGGTTTCCCGAATGCTTTTACCAAATTTATTGTAATTGTTTTTTCTTGTGCCATTTTTAATCACCCTTCTTTTTCCACACGCCGTGGTTTCCGCTTTTCCAAGTAATTTTTCCTTGTTTTCTTTTATGTTTTGCGTGTCTGTCAGCAATATCAATCGTTTTCCAGGTTCTTTTTTGTCTGCTGTTCCAGATTCTTTTCCCAGCTTTTTGCATTAACCATACTGGCGCATTTGTTAATCCTGAACCTATTTTTTTTCTTTCACTTATTTGAAAATCTTTGAAGTCTTTTTCTTTATGCTTTGCCATTATTGTCCACCTTCTGTTTTGTCTTTAGCAGGAGTTTTTTTGTGTTCTGGTTTGTCAGCTTTTTTGCTGTGATCAGTTCCTCTTAGTGCATCGTGTATTTCTTTTCTCTTTTTCTCGTCAATCATGTCGTGGTGTTCTTTTTTATTGTATTTTCCAGCTTCCATATTTTTTACAGCAACTTTGCTTGCTTCATTCAATAATTTGAATCCTTTTGCGCTGATTTTTCTTCCTTTTTCTTTTCCTTTTTCTAAATATCCAACTTTTTCTAATGATTGCACTGCGCTTCTAACTATTTTTCCACTTGCTTTGTAGTGGTGTTCTCTTTGTACCCCTCTGTTTTTTCTTCCGCCGTAATAAGATCTCAATCTTTCTGTTCCAATATTTCCCCATTTATAAGCTCGGTATAATATGCTGGCCATTCTTACATAGAACCAGTCTTCTCTTTGCGGAGCTCTTTCTGCTTGTACTCCTGTTTTTACAAATCCAACAAAAGCTGGTTGTTCTATTTCTGTTTTTAGTTTTTCTGCCGCTTCTTCAATAACGTAGCTTGCAGGTACATCATATACTCCCATTAAATCACCTTTGACATTCCAGTCTATTAATTGCTTAATTGGTTTTGTTTTTAGACAAACCCAAAAGCCACCAGACTAATACAAGAAACCCTCAAAAAAAGGTTTAAAAAGGTGCTTTTTTTGCGGTTTTAGCTTTGTTTGTTGGGGTTCTCAGAAATTCTTTTTCTTTTGCCCTTTTAGTGGCTTTTGAAGGGTTTTTTTTGGGGCGCTGTTTTGCTTAGTGTTATGAGAGGTTTATTGCGGGATAACTTTTTGTTGTTTTTCCAGAATTAGCAAAATCAATGTAAGAAATTTTGGTTTTTCCTGTCAGGTTTTCTGTTCCTTCATAATTTATTAGTAAAGTAAATTTTCCTGTCCAAGTGTTATAAGTTATCTTCAATTCTTTATCCAATAGCGTTCCAGAAATATTGTAAGAGTATCCGAGGTCTTTTGCTGATTTGCCCTCGATTTTTACTATATATATTCCTGCATAGTAAGCATTTTTTAGATCATTTTGTGTTTGGGCTATTGAACTACTATTAACATATATTGGCCCGCTAAGCACTTTTTCATACACTCCGCTTGGTGCTATTGTTAAGGTTCCGAGCTCTTCCGTTTTTGCAGAGTTACTCATCGCTAAAAGAACTAGTTGTGTGTCAAGTACAGAGTCTTCGTTTGTTTGTTCTCCGCTTGCTTGTAGTATTGAAGTTAGAGCGATTACAACCACGGTTACAACAAGTATTGCCGCGCCTATAATTAGTAAGTATTCAATTGCTCCCTGCGCCCTTGGTGCTTGAGCGTTTGGTGCTGGTGCTTTTTTTTTCAAAATAATTCCTTCTGTTTTCTTATAGTTTCCCTGTATTATAGAGTCATATTTAATATATATAATTACTTAGTTACTTAGCAGAGTATCTTTTTTCCTGTCCGCAACTTTCGCATGTAATGATTAAAAATTCTTTTTCTTTTCGCGCTTTTACTTTTAAAGAGTAGCATTTTTTGCAGTATTTTTGTTTTAGCTCTTTTGGGATTTTAACATTCACTTTTTCCCCTATTCTTTTTGCGAGCATTAAGTATCGTTTTGCTAATTTTTCATCTTTTTGTTTTTCTGCTAGTTCAAATAATCTATAAATTCGTTCTAGAGCAGTTTTTTGTTTTCCTGCGAGTTTTTTTTCTTTTATCATAATTAGTTTGTGCTGGGTGCGTTTTAAAGCTGTTTTGGTTTCGTGTTTACAGTTTTATTTCTTTTTTGTAAGGTTCGTGGTAGGTTACTTGAACAAGTTTTTCTGGGGTGTCGTAAACAAATTTTGCGCTTACATTTTTTCCTTCCAGCACTAAGGGCATCCAGTACTTATCATCTTCCCACATGCTTTCAAAAGGGATGTTTTTGAATTCAAACCATTGGGGTTTCATTTCTTCCGTTTCTATTGCTTCTCTGTGTCCTTCTGTTTTGTATACGTGTACATCTTGGTCCCATTCAGGTTTGCTTAAAAATCGAAATTCAAATACCCCTATTTTTTTTATCTCAGAGATTGTAGCTTTTATTCCGGATTCTTCGTATAGCTCTCTTAGCGTTGCGTCTTCAATACTTTCGCCCGGCTCTACTTTTCCGCCGTACCCGTTCCATTTTCCTTGTCCAAATCCGCGTTTTTTCATTCCAAGGAGAATCTTGTCTCCTGCTGTTATAACCATTAATGTTCTATCTTTCATATTTATTTTAGGTTTCGAAGTTAATTAAAATTAGTATTATTTGTGCATAAGTCTTGCCTTGGCTCTTTCTATTGCCCCAAGTAAGGCATTTCTTTTTAGTGGCGAGTCTTCAGTTATATTAGTGTTTTTGCAAAAGTTTCTATATTCTTCTGCAATTAGTTCCGCTATATCGGCTCTTTGTTGTTTTTGTGCTTTTCCCACTTTTTCTATTTTCGGATAATCTATGTGTCCGCCCAAATTAAGATAGTTTCTTAGCGCGTTAAGTGAAGTTATTGCGTTTTGGTTTTCCCCCATTAAGTGTTTCCATGCTTCTTTTAGTCCGAAAGGTTTTTTTCCTGCTGCGGCATTTAATTGTCTTGCACGTATGCTTTCAATAAGAGTGCTTGATGGGATGTGTGCTCGCGCAAGCACTTCTCTTTCTGCATTAGGCATTGGGAGGGGCTCTTTTTGGCGGCCTATCATGTGTTCTCCTCTTTTTTGTCCCGGTTTTAAAGGTCGATGTCCCCATTTCATAAATACTTATTACGTTGCGTGGGTTAAAATTAGTTTTGTTTTTATTTTTTTAAGTGCGCCCGCGGGGATTTGAACCCCGACAAAAAGCTTGGAAGGCTTTTATGCTACCATTACATCACGGACGCAGCTGCCCACAGCCGGTATGGGAGCGTACTGCTCCGCAGTACACTTGACTTTGTGTTTTAGTCGGTTTCTCAAAGTCGGCATGATTAAGGACTTCACTTCGTGAACCCCTCTGCTCGCACTTTTAGTGCTCGACTTTTTTCTTTAAAGATTTTCCATTTGGTTGCTTTTTTAAACATTGGCTTTGGGCGTTTTATGCATAAGGGTCGTTGCATATTTCAAAGAATTTTTTTGCTCTTTTTTTCCCAAGTAGGTCAGATGCTTCTTTGTTTAGCGCGAGTATTTGGGCATCGTTGCTTAATGATTGTCCTTTTCCCAGCGTTTCTCTTTGTAGTCTCCTTTGTATTGCTTTTACAACCATTTCTCTTACCATCATTTTTTCTTTTTCGGTTGCTTTTATTGCGGCAAACCCTTTTTCAGTTTTTTCAACAGTGGAAGTGGGTTTTCGGCCGGTTCTTTTTAGGACACGTGCTCTAATATTTCTTACCAATCGCATAATTTAATTTTGACTGAAGTATTTTTAACGAGATTAGTGCTTTTTTTGTTGGTGTTTTTGTTGGAAGGAAAGCTTATTGTTATTGAGGGGACGGATGGTTCTGGCAAAACCACTCAGAGTAAAATGCTTTTGCATCGTTTGGAAGAATCTAATTACAAAACAGCTTATGTTGATTTTCCAAAGCATGGCGAAAAAAGTGCGGGAATGGTTGATAATTATTTAACAGGAAAGTATGGTTCTGTTGATAAAGTTGATCCAAAAATCGCTTCTATTTTTTATGCTGTTGACAGGTATGATTCTTCTTTTGATTTGCGCAGCGCTCTTTTGGAAGGGAGGGTAGTAATTAGTAACAGGTATGTTACGGCTTCTATTGGTCATCAGGCGTGCAAGATTTCTGATAAAAAAAAGCGTCACGAATTTATTGATTGGTTAGAAGATTTGGAATATAATTTTTTTGCCATCCCTCGCCCTGATTTAGTTATTTTGCTTTTTGTTCCTTACTCAATTAGCAAGAAGTTAGTTGAGAGCAAAGGCAAAAGAGAGTATCTCGGTTCAAAAAAAGATATTCACGAATCAGATATGGGTCACATTTTGTCCGCAGAGAGGACTTTTTTAGAAATCGCTAAAGAAAAAAATTGGGTCGTTATTGATTGCGCAAGTAATGGAAAGATTTTGCCGATTGAAGAGATTAATAAAAAGGTTTTTTCTGTTGTTAAAGAGTTTTTAGAAACCAAGTAGTTATTTTCATTACTTTCCTGTTTTATTTCTTTTGTTTTATTATTCTCTCATGGCTAGGCGTCGGAGTTCTCTTTTTGGAGTTTTTAAGGGTTCTCGCGGAAAAGTTTCAAGATTGGCTAGTTTGTGGGCGGGAGAAGCTTGTTTTGATAGGGGTGTAATGCGGCCTGGGCGTGATATTGTTCCTGTGCATAGGGCTATTGCGTATTCTCGCCTTGCTGAGAAAGTTATTGCCTCAAACCCTGGTTTGATAAAAGCTTTTTTGTCTGCTCGTGAGAAAATTAGAGTTGGTGCGGAAAAATCAGTAAAAATAGGCTCTATTGAGTTGACTGACTTGCGCAAAGTTTCTCCTGGTTGTGTTGCAAATGGTTTCTATAAACTTTCTGTCGGTGGGAGGCATTTTTTTGTTAAAGAATCTTTGAGAGAGTTTCCCAAAGACCAGTTTGATGCTTTACTAGATGCACCTCTTGCTCAAGCAATCGCCGCAAAAAAAGCCGCTGCTGTTATAAAAAGGCTCTCTGCTTTCAAAGACGCTTTTGTTGTTGCCAGACCTCATTTTGTTTTTCAAGGAACTGATAGAATGTTTGTTGCGACAGAGTTTTATGAAGGGAAAACGTTTGACAAGTATTTTCCTGCTGACCAAAACGGTTTGTGCGCCGAGGAATTTAATAGGAGTACTGTTTTTAGGGACAACTTTTTCAAGGTTTATCGTTTAAAGGATATTTTGAATCGTAACGGAATTTTTGATGCTTCCAATAAAAATATTCTTTGGTGTCCGTCTTTGCAAAAATTTGTTTTACTTGATTTGCGTTCCGAATAAAGGATATATTTTTAATGTTTTGAGTCATCATTTGTTTAGTGTTTTTTTATGCCAGGGATATTTATTGTTTTTGACGGGTTGCCTGGTTGCGGGAAGGGTACAATGATTCGAAAGACTTTTGAATATGTTTATGGGAAGAGTAAAAAATTTGATAATATTTTGGTTACTGACGAGCCTACTAATGGTCCGTTTGGAAAAAAGTTGCGGGAACTATTTAAGCAACAAAAATCTTCTGATGACTTGAAAGAAGAAATTTTTCAAGCGTTTGTTGATGATCGCGCTTGGCACATAAAGAATATAATAAGTCCTTGTTTGGAAAAAGGTTTTGTGATTATTTGTGATCGGTATAAGTATTCAAGTATTGCTTATCAAACAGTTCAGGGAACCCCTTTTGAAAGGGTTTTTTCTGCGCACAAAGATTTTCTTGCTCCAAAGTTATCTGTAATTCTTGATGTTTCTCCAGAAGAAGCTTTTCGCAGAATTAATTCAGAAAAGTCAGAGAAAAGAAAGCAATCAGATAATTTTAGGGAACTCGACTTTATTACAAAGTTGCGCGAACGTTTTTTAGCTCTGCCTAAGGATTTGCCTAAAGAAAATATTGTTATTGTTGATGCAAATAAACCAATTGATGCGGTTTTTGAACAGATAAAACCATTGATTGACAAAGTTTTATTTTAGTCATTGGATGTATTTTGCCCGGCTTTTTTCTTTTTAGAACTTTTCAGCAACATTTAAAAGCAAGAAAAGTGTATTTTTTAATATGAATTTTAACAGGGTTATTGAGGCGTCTTATAAGTGTCTCTCTTTGAAGAACCATTTGTGGTTTTTGCTTTTGTTTTGGATTGCTTTTCCCATTTTAGTTATTGTTCCTTGGGCTATGGAGAAAGGTCTTTTTGGTTTGTCGCTTCAACCATTAGTTTTAGTTCTTTATGAGTTTATTTACGTTGCAGTTATTTTTGGCTTTGTTGCGTTAACAACAGTTTTTTTGTTTCAAAAAAAGCTTGGCGCCCCAAAAGTCACACTAAAGAAGTTCTTGCTTACTTTTCCGTTAGTTTTTGTAGAGCTTTGGTATTTGTTTGTGTGGAATCTGAAGGACAAATATTTTAGGTTTACTCAACTTTTACTTGTTTTAGGAATTCCGCTTCTTTTCTTTTATTATTTGACAGTTCCTTCAACACTAATATATTATTCTCTGGTGATATTTTTATTTGCTTATATTTTATTATTGATTTACAACTTTACTCGACTGATGTTTACGGTGCCTATTTTTTACAGCAAAAACGTTTCTATTTTTGAAGCTCCAAAAGAATCATGGTATTTGACTCACAACAAGTTTGATTCGATTTTGATTGCGTTGATGTTTGCTTTGGGTTTGATAGTTATAATGTTTTTTTTAATTAGTATTGTTTTAGCAATAATAGCTAATTTTGTCTTATCTTATTTTTTCATTAATCGTATTTCTTACGAATTATCTCTTCGCGGAGCTTACTTGTTTGCTCTCGCTCCTATTGCTATTTGCTATTATTCAGCTATCACTGAAATATTTTCTCAGCTTTTGCGTGAACGCGAATCTTCTTCTCGAATTAAAAATATCTTGGCTAGAAGAGTTTTTAGTAAAAAAATTAAGAAAAAGGTTTTGGCAAAAAGCAAAAGTAAAGGAAAAATAAAAAAGAAAAGGAAATAATTCCTTTTCTAAAAAGCTTTTTTTTGTAAGAAGTAGTTTCTATCTTTTTCCAAAAGACCCTGTCATTATTGACCCTACTGATAGTATTGCCGCTGCTAAAACAGCCCAGTTCGGGTCAGGTAAGGAACCAAAAACTAAATTGCTTGACATACTCACAATAAATAGTGTCGCTGTGAAAAAGATTGTTGCAATTATCACAACTATTATTGATGTGATTACTGTTCCTACTAAAAATCCGCCAACTATTTGCCCGAATAAACCCATTTTCATCATCTCCATCTTTTGTTTTCTTTAGTGCGACCGCCGGGAATTGAACCCGGGCCCCGTCCTAGTTGCAGTTTTCTCGCGTTGCCTGCTCAAAGCAGGCTTTCACTCGCACTAAGCGAGTGTTTCGCGAGCCTTTTTCAAAGGCTCTGGCAAGGACGAATCATAACCACTAGACAACGATCGCGGCTTCTCAAAGTCGGCATGAGAGCGTACTGCTTCGCAGTACACTTGACTTTGTATTTTTTGCAGCTTCTAAAAGCCGATATGTGAGATTATCACTTGGCGATAACCCTAGTATTTTTTATTAGAGAAGTTTTCTTGTGGATTGTTTAAAAACTATACGTATTGTTTTTTGACTAAAAATAATCCTAAAAGGGTTGTGACTAAACCCATCAGTAAAGCAAGTATTAGTATTTCTGGGTTGTTTTGCATTGAATCAAATATATTTTTTTCCACAGGAACTTCAACTTTTTGTATTATTGTATCTTTTCTTTCCGGTTCTTTCACCACAACTAAACTTTGTTTTTCAAGGTAAATGTTTTGCTTGTAAGTTTCCGTTGGGGTTGTTATTTGTATCAAATACCCTGCGTCATTTAGGGGGAGCGTTTTCCAGAAAGTTTTTTCAGAAAATGCTTCTAGTTCTTCTTGCCATACAATATTATTGTTTGTATCACTAGCATTAAAATCAATTATCACTTTTTCTGATTTATAATTTGCTATTTTTGTCGCAATGTTTATTTGATCTATTGTTGCTATTGGTGTAATATCTTTTACTCTTACAATTCCGTTATCTTTTGCGCTTGAAGGGTTTATCGTCATTTCAACTTCGTATGGTTTTGTTAGGGAATTAAAAGTTATATTTCCTTTTGCCATTTCTCCCGATTTTAAAGTAATATTTGGATAAACCCTAAATTGTATTGCTTCTTCCTGTCCGGGGAGTAATATAACGGCTTTTGTACTTTCTTGAATCAATATGTCTTTATAATTTTGTTTTATTGATATTGGAACTGTTAGTGTTCCGCTTGAAGTGTTTTTTACTTTTAAGTCCAATTCATTCCACTGGTTTGCTTTCAAATCAAAAGGTTGTGCACTCAAAGTTACGTTTGCAAAGTACTTTTTTCCTATTACATCTACTTGGGGGAGTGTTTGTGCTTTGAAAGTTACTTTTGTTGTTGATGGATAAATTGCTTTTGCGAGTGATTCAGTTACATCAGCAAAGCTACCTATCTTTATGTGAGTAGCGTCAACAAATCCTGATTCTCTAAATGTTGGGTCGCTTGCTATCCATCCCGCTTTTTCGTGATAAGTTCCTATCCATGCGTGGTTTCCCCATTCTTGTCCATCAAAAGTTATTCCAATGTTTATTCGTGTTGGTACTTTTTTTGCGCGTAATATTCCTGCGGCAAGGTTAGCAAATTCATCACAAACCCCTTTTTTGTCCATTAGTGTTTGTATTGCGGATCTTTGTAGTAAGTAATATTTGTTGAATTCTTCCCCCTTTGCATACTCAACGTAATCATTTACCCAAAAAACCGCATCATTTACTGTTTCGATATATCCTTTTTTGTACAATTTATTTTTTGCAAGAGTTAGTATTTCTTGTGACTCACTCTCAATTTTTTCGCTCTTTTTTGTATATAGTTGGGTGCTTTCTTTTGGTTCACCGATATTGTAATCTTCTATTTTAAATATTAAAGATTTTGTGTCAATTTGCGCGGTTATTTCATAGACAAAGTTTCCGTTTTCTCGTATTGTAAAATTAGCATATTTGTTTCCATATTCATCAAAAGTGTGGGTCGGTCTTATTATTTCTCCATTTATTGTTAGTTTTTCATCTAAGTTTGTTATTGTTTGGTAGGGGCTTTCCTGAAAAGTTAATGTTTGAAATTTTACCTCTTCATTTCCTTTTAAATCCTCTATTGTTCCATCTCCTCCCATAGTTACTATTGTTTGTAACTCTAAGATTGTTGTTGGGTAAAACTCATTTGCATAAACATTTGTCAAAATCAAAAGCATTACAAGCAAGATAAATAAGTTTTTCATTCAAGATTTAGGTTCTTTATGTATTTAAGATTAATTAAGAAAAGCGGGGCAATTAGCCTTATATTCTGTTAAGTGATTTCTCTTTAATGGATTTCCAAAAACATTTTAGTTTGTTGCAAAATAAAGAGGTTGATGAGCTTTATGTTAATTTGGGGTTGAGGGCTTTTTCTTTCGGGTTAATTTCAGTTTTTATTCCCTTATTTTTCCTGAGTTTGGGTTATTCTCTTATTGATGTTTTTGTATTTTTTGGTTTGTTTAGTTTTTTTCACATTATTTTTATTATTCCTGCCGCTTATTTGTCTTCAAAGTGGGGGTTTAAGCACGTAATTATTGCAAGTCAGCCTTTTTTGATTTTATTTTTTGTTTCGCTTTATCTTTTAGAATCATCTTCTATTCCCCTAGTTTTAATTTCTTTTTTCTTAGGGGTGTATAGTGCGTTGTTTTGGTTTGCTTTTCATGCGGATTTTGCTGAAAATAGTCGTGATGGGGAAAGAGGAAAAGAAGTTGCTTTTGCGAACATTATAAGTTCTGTTGCCTCTGCAGTTGCTCCTATTATTGGTGCGTTAGTTATTGTTTATTTGAATTTTAGTTATTTATTGGTTTTTGTTATATTAATTATTCTTGCTTCGATAATTCCGCTGTTGTTAACTGAAGACAAAAAAGATTCTGTGGATTTTTCTTTAAAAAAAATATTCGCGAATAGGAATCTAAATCATTCAATAGGTTAATTGGGTTATGGTTTTTATGCCAGAGCACTCGGAGTTTTTTGGCCCCTTATTTTGTTTTCTATTTTTGGGAATTACGTGGAACTTGGTTTCATAACAACCTTGTTGCTTATAGTTTCTCTTGCTGCTACAATAATGTTTGGTTCTTTTTTTGATAAAAAAAGAAAGAATTTTATTAAAGGATCTTTTTTTGTTGCAGGAATTTTGTGGGTAGTTAGATTGCTTGTTGCTTTGCCCCTTGTTGCTTATGTTGTTGATTCACTTTACGGTCTTGTAAGGCCTTCTGCTGAAATATCGGTTGATGCCACAACTTATTCTAATGCGGGTAAGAATGCAATGGAATATATTATTTACCGAGAAACAGTTATTCACACAGGAATTATAATTTGCATGTTAACAGTTATAGTTTTTCCGATTCCTCAAATAGGTTTAATTTTTGCCGCAATTGGAAGCTTTTTGCTTGTTTTCTTACTAAAATAGATCCACAAAATTTATTTTTGTATTTCCTTTTTGGATAAATATTTATTGAACAATTTGCCATATTGAATAATTTATTAAATAATTATAAGTGGGCCGAGGCGGATTCGAACCGCCGACTCTCACCTTGTAAGGGTGATGTCATAGCCGCTAGACCACCGGCCCAGCTTCTCAAAGCTGGCATGAGAACCAATTGCTTTGCAATTGATTTGCTCGCTGTTGCTCGACTTTGTTGTTCCAAAACCGGCAGGATAATGGATGCACGGCACCCATTTGCTCGCACCTTTAGTGCTCGACTTTTTTCTTTACTAAAACAAAAAGTGGTGTGGTGTTTTTTTAAACCTTGACTTTTTGAAATTTTGAGTTCTTTGTATGTTAAGATTTGTATTTTTAGTTCTGCTTTTCCATTGCTTTAAGTGTAAAGCTTGTGCGCTGAGAAGGTTTATATATGAGTTTTTCCTCGTTCTACTAAAGGTGGTGTCTTTGAGTAGGATGCTTTTATTTAAGGTTGGAAATGAACGTGCAGAATTACCAAGAATGGTTGGTGCCTTTTTGATAGTTATTGCTGTTCTAATGCTGGTTAAGTCTGGTGCGGTAATGTTCGATTCTTGGCAAACAGTTCGTGATTTTGATGATTGCGTTACTTCTGGGTTGAATTACTCTAAGGATATAAGCGGCAATGCAGGCATAGATTTTATGCTTTCTGAATTAAAAGTTCAAGAATGCAAGGATTCTTTGTATCAGATTACTGGTGCGCAGATTCCTGGCGGAGTATATAATCTAACGCAACGCCAAATGTGGACCGCTGTTTTAGGGCCTATAGTTCAGTTTTTTTCTTGGGCACTAGTGTTCTTGTTTGCGTTGTTCTTGTTCAATAATGGTTCAATTGTTGTTCCTATTGAAGAGGCAGAATTTCCTAGAAGATCTTTTGCAAAGAAGAGAAGATAATTTTGAAAAATTAGTATGAATAGGGTTTTTGCCCTATTCATTTAACTTTTTTTACATTGTGTATACTTTTAGTTTTTCAGTTGGTTGAATATTTCCTTTTTTTACTCCGATAAGGTTTTCTACCCCATTTTTTTCTGCTGTTTCAACCAATCTGCTTGTTACAATTCCGTCGAAAATAATTGTTTTGATTTTTTTCTTGCTTGCTTCGACAGCTCCAAGGAGGTCTTTTACTTCAACATCCTTGATTTTTTTCTTCTTTGCATCAAACAATCTTGCTTTTGATTTGCCTTTTAATTTTTCAAAATCTTTTTTTAGTTTGTTAAATTCTTTTGGCAATTCTTGTGCTTGAATAACTGCAGTTGTTCCTTGAGAATCTATTCTTGGAGCAAATTGCGGTTTTTCAAACGGTTGTCTGAAATTATTGTAACCAGGTCTTGGTTGTCCGTAACTTGATTGTCCAAATCCGTTATTTGGTCTATAACTTGGTCGGAAATCATTGTTTCCCCTAAAGTTATTATTTCCCCGGAAATCGTTATTTCCTCGGAACTCATTATTTTCTCTAAAATTGGGTCTTCCAAATCTTTGAGGTCTTGGACTAAATCCTCTTTCAAATTGTTGAGGATATCCGTTTCCTCTTGGTTGGAAACCATTATTTGGTCTGTATGTATTATACGGGCCCCCGAATGGTTTTTGGGTTGTTGGTTGCTCAAATTTTGCCCCCGCTTTGTATTCTTGTTTTCTTTTCAAAGCTAGCAATATTTCTTTTTGTGTTAGCTCTTCAACTTCTTTTCCATCAGGTGCTTTTGCGATGTAGTCAACTTTTGTCAGAGAAATTAATTTGGTTGTGTTTAGTTCTCCGCCGCGATCTCCATCAACAAGTATTGTAACCGTTTTTTGGTTGCATAGTTCTATTAGTTCTGGAGTAATGTTTGCTCCGTTCATTGCTATGGCGTTTTTTATTCCATAACTTAGTAACTTCAAAACATCCGCTCTTCCTTCTACTACAATTATTTCTTCGCTTGTAGCAACTTCAGGCCCTGCAGTAAGTCCGTTGTATTCAACAACATCTTCTGTTCGTAGGTCTTCTTTTACTCCTTGAGCCATTTCGTCAGTTTCTACTCCCTCGAATTTTTGCATATTTTTTAAAAGCTCTTTTGCTCTTTCAGTGATTACTTCTCTTTTTTCTTTTCTAGTATCACTTACTTTTATTACTCGCACTTTTGCTTCAAATGGCCCTACTTTTTCTACGGTTTCCATTGTTGCGGCAAGTATACTTGTTTTTACTTGGTCAAGAGAACTTGGAATGGTTATTTGTCCTGCAGTAGTTCCTTTTCCTTTGTTTACTGTTATTTCTATTCTTCCTATTTTTCCGTTTTGCTGTAATTCTTTAAGATCCATATCTTGTCCTAACAATCCTTCGCTTTGTCCGAAGATTGCTCCTACAATATCTGGTTTATCTACAACTCCTTGTACTTCATAGTTTGCAAGCACTTCATATTTTATTGTGCTCATATATGTTTTAGCCATAATTTCACTTCCTATTTTTTTTAGCTATTTTTTTATTCACTTATAGAAGCAGTTTTTTGTTCTTGCATTTTTCAAGTATCTTGAGTACTTGTTCTTTTGGTAACTTGATTTCCAATACTTTCTTTCTCGAAGTTAATCCAGAAACTAAATAAGTTTCAGTCCAAAAAACTTTTGTCAATTTTTTTAATATTTCTTTATTGGCTTCGCCTTTTTTTGGCAAACCAATTGTTTCAACGAATAAAACATTATCTTCTTCGCTCCATTTTATGGCGAACGCTTTTTTTCCTGTTGAAACTTTAATGCAAATATTTGTGTTTGACACAAACAAACCTGCTCTATAATAAGAATCTTTATTAACTAAAAAGCATATAAACCTTGCTATGTTGCCTAAAGCGCGAGGTTTGTTCATTGCGGGAAAAGCCCGCGTTAGTGGCCTTCCTGCGCAAAAAGACGCTAAGATAGCTGATTTAATGGGTTTTAAGCATAAGTAGGGGTTGTTTGTTTGGCTCATTACAATAAGGGTGCGAATGCTGAGCGTGAACTCATTAAAGTTTTTGCCGATAAGGGTTTTGCTGTTTTGCGTGTTGCTGGTAGTGGGGTAAATCCCTTGCCTTGTCCTGATGTTGTTGCATTAAAGAGTGGAAAGATTTTTGCGATTGAGTGCAAGGCTTGGAAAGGAAATTATCTAGCCATTCCGTTGTCTAACATGTCTGATGAAATTAATTGGGCAAAAACCGCTGGTGCAGAGTTTTTTGTTGGTTGGAAAGTTCCTCATAAGGGTTGGTTTTTTGTCAAACCTGAGCATTTTCACATAACTGAAAAGAATTATATGCTTTCTTTGGAAGAAGCCATGAAAGTTGGTGTCTCTCTCGAATTTTTTTCCTGAAAAAATTTGCCAGCTTTTTTGTTATTTTGTATTAGTTAAAAATCTTTCTTTTTTTGCTTTCATTTAAAAGCTCTCTTTTGCCATAGCTACTTATGAAACTAACAAATGATGACATTATTTCAGAGCTGCGCTCAAGACTGCCAAAAGAAAAATCCCTAAAAAAGAAAGTAATTCTAAAAGAGCTAATTGAATTGTTTAGAGAACTTTAAGTTATATAAGTCCTTTAAGGTCTTGTCTTGCTAAAAGAAATTGTTCTTTGGCAATTTGTATTTGTTTATCATGATTGAACTTTTTTTCGATCCTCATTTTTCCTATTCTGCTTCGGCGACTTTTAAATATATTTCCAAAAACTCGTTGGTACCAATGTCTTTTTCGCCCCGTGTAATCTTCGGGTTCGATTCTTGTTGTAACGTTTCTTACAAAAGGAGGGTATGTGTCAATTAAGGTAATTTTGTTTTCTACTAAAGCAAAATTTTTTATTGTAACATCTAAACCAATTTGTCCTGGTCCGTGTTTGTTGTATTCATTTACTCGTTCTATTATGTCCATAACCTCTCTGAATAAATTTACCGCTTCTTTGGTTGAGCAATTAGAAATAACATTTTTTAGCACTTGCTTTTCTGGGACATATTCTTGAATTAGTGCAACACCAAATTTTCCTTTTGATTTCAATCCGCCTCTAACGTGGGTTTCAATAACTGCCACTCCTGCAGTTTGAAGCATTTCTTGATAGGTTGCAATAAGATTTTTGATTCGTGAAAGTTCTTCTTTTGTTACTTTCCCATACAGTTGTTTTACAACTTTTCCGGTTAAAGGACTTTGTTTTTTTCTTTGGGGGTTTGCAAGAATTAGTTTTGGTCTTGTAAAAGCGCCTTTTCCAACAAATTCAAATCGTTTTATTCCGTTTCGAAATTGTTTCGCCATTTCATTTCAACTCGTGTTTTTGGTATTTTTCGAGTAAGAATCTTGCCGCTTTTCCCATATCAGGGTTTCCTCCTTTTACTAAGAGGTTTTTTTTGCGGCCGATTTCGTCTAGTAGTTCTTCTTCATCAAGCTCTTCAAAGTTTTCTATTCCGAAGTTTTTGGCAATGAATTCTTTTCCTAAGTATTGTATTAATTTTAGTGCAACTCTTTCCACGTTTTTTAACTGGTTTGGGTTTTTCGATTCCACCAAAAATAAATCAAATTCGTCTTCCATTCTTGGAATTATTCCCGGACTATCAATTAGATACACTCCGTCAGTTATTTTGACTCTGGTTATTCCTCTAGTTAGTCCCGCTTTTCTTGATGTTGCTACGCGTCCTCTTCCTTTTCCAGCTAATGTATTTATCAGAGTGCTTTTTCCAACGTTAGGGTAACCAATAATTCCGATTGTTAATTTTTTGTCTTTTTGTTTTGCGGCGGCAACTTGTCTTCTTATCATATTTATTCCATCTTTTTTCAGCGCGGAGACAAAAATAACTTTGGATTTTGTTTGCCGTTCAATTTCATTTTTTTTCTTTTCCAGCGCTTCTTTTTCTACCAGGTCGGATTTGTTTATCACAAGCAATAGTTTTTTTCTTCGCCCGATAAGTATTCGTTCAAGGTCTTTATTTCTTGTCTCATCAGGCCTTCTTGCGTCAAGTATTTCTATTATCAAATCACTTTCATTGATTAGTATATTTACGTGTTTTAAAAATCCTTCAACCATTTTTTCACCTTTTTCTTTTCTTTCTTTCTATTTCAACATCTCTGTCAAGTCTTTCAGCTTCCATGAATGCTCCGATCATTTCTTCATGTGCCTTTTGCCATTCCGCTGTACCTGGCTTTAATGTTACACTCTTTGCTGCAAGTATTTTTCCAAGTATTTCCTCGTCAATAATCATTGTTCTTCTAAGCACTCTCATTAGCTTGCGTTCTCTTTTTAGTTTTCTCATTGCGCTTGCTATTTCCAGTTGACTTAATATTTTGTGTTGTTCCCCCTGATTTCTTACTCTTTGTTCTTGTAGTATTCTTATCGTCGGTCTTGGCATCTAATCACACTTGATAATATTTAAAGTAGCTTTAGTTTCGCAAAGTACTTTTGTGCTTTGTTTTCTTCGCATGGTCCGCAGGCAAAGCAGGTTTTGCTTCCTGGGGCTATTTGTGTTTTTCCCGCATCAGTTATGAGTGCGCAGGGGAACTCTATTTTTGTTCTCATAAATAGTTCTAATAGTTCTTTTTCGTCTTTTACTTTTAGAACAATTTTTTTCATTCCGCTTTCTTTCCATTCTTCAATAAGTTCATTATCTACTTTGTCAAGTACGCTCACAGATGCGTGTGCTGCTTGGGCCGCTATTTTTCCTTTGTTCATGCCAAGTCCTGCATTAACTATAATGTATTGTGTTAGTTCCATATTCTATTAATTACTGTAAGTGGTTTTAAACTTGTCTTGGGAGTTAACAGGCCTTTGGTTGCTTATTTTTTGGTATTTTTTATAAATTGCTTTTTTGAGTGCTTATTTGTTAGTGTTTAATTATTCAGTTTTTTTTGGTTTGCGCAGATCTTTGCTTAGGGCTTTTGTCAAGCCTTTCTTTACTCCTTCTTTTCCTTCAATTAGTTCTCTTAATTCATCAAATTGCTTTTCACATTCTCTTGCTGCGTTTGCGTAAGTTGTTTTATCCATCCCGTGGGCTTTGTCCACTTTTGTAATAAATGTTCTATATAATCTTCCCCAGTATAGTTGTTCTCTTTTCAAAAGTCTTAGGTATTTTATTCTTCCTGCTATGTCTCTTTTTGCTGCAAGGGGGGCTGTTCTCTCTGCCCAATCTTCTTGTTTCCATCGAAGTCTTTGAAGCAATCCGGAATCTTGTTTTCGTTTTGGTAGGGGCATAGTTATCATCTTTTTTTATTGTCCGCAATTTTTTCTTGCGTGTTCTTCTATTAATTCAAATAATGGTTTTGCACTTGCGTGTGTAAATATTTCTGATGATAAGTAATATTCTCTTTCTTTTCCTTTTTTGGTGCAGGAAACAAATTTGCATTCTCTTAGCTGTTGCAGCGCATGGCTTATTGTGCTTTGTTCTTTGTTTAGTTGTCCGCACAGTTCTTGCACTGTTAAAGGTTTTTTTCTAAGCAGTTCAAGTATGTTGCACCTAACTTCGTTTCCTAAAACATTGAAGCATTTGTGCGGAAAATGGTTTTTCATATGAATTTTTATTCATCTGAGTTTTTTTAAATAGCTCGGTTGTTTGTGATATTTAACTTTCTTTGCTGATTAGTATTTTTCAAAGAAATTTCTTTGTTTTTTTACAGTTTGTTTTACTGTATTTGTTCTTGTTCATTTATTTCTTGTTCAAGTGCTTCTTCTTTTTCAGTTTCGTCTTGTGTTGCATCGCTTTTTTGTACTGCGGCAGGAGCGATTCCTTTGTAGGTTATTCTTTTTGTTATTCCGTCTTCTCCCCACATATACGTCATTGATAGGGGATCGTCAGTTTTTAGTGTTACTATTTTATCGCCTGGTTGTGGCACTTTTAAAGTAAATAATCTTGAGTATTTCAGCACTACTTTGTCTCCAGCATTTTTCATTAAAACAAATACCGCGTCACTGTTCCCATTTCCCTGTATTTTGTCAAAGCTTTCTCCCTCTTCTACGTCAAATATTTCATCAGTTATGTCTTTTGTGAATGGAGGTTTCCATTTTTGCTTTATGCTTCTAACTTCAAATCTTAATTTCATGTCAACACCCTTTTTTCTAATCTATAAATGTTTGTTTTGTTTATAAATATGTTGTTTTTCTTTGTCTTTTTTCGGACAATCCTTTTTCCGCTAACTTTTTTGGGTTTGTTTTGTTTTCTTTCTCGGCATGAATCCCTAATAACCCTTTTATATTGAATATTTGCTTTCTTTCTTATGCAGATAGATGATTTTATTGACGTTGCTTCGAAAGCAATTTTTGCCAACAATGCTTCTCTTTCTAGCATTTCCCAAAAAATTCTTCCATTAAAGGGAGTTATTTCTCCTAATGGTTTGGAAAATATTGTTGTTTCAGTAAAAAAGCAGTCCCTTTCTTGTGTTGTTTCAGGTGTTGATTCAGGGTTTGTGTCAAAAAAGCTTTCTTTTATTGATTTGGCTTTTGTTCGTGTTGCGGGTGTAGTTTTTTCTCTAGATGGGGGTTTTCTTAAAAAAGCGGATTATTTTCCTTCGGCTTTTTCTTTTCCAGAGCCAATTATGTTGCGGCAGGGTCTTGAGAGTGATGAAGAATTACAGAGTGTTTCTTTTGAGCGCTTAAAAAAAGAGGTTTCTTTGTCAATTGATATTATAAAAAAGTCCAAGCCCAAGTACGCTTTTGTTGATGGGTCAATAGTTCCTCAATACAAGGACAAACCTCGCGATAATTCAGAGCTTAGTTCTGATTATCAAGGAATTATTCACTTGTTTCAGAAGTTTTACAAAACCGCGGAAGAAAATAATTGCACAATTATTTCTTGTGTTGAGGATTCGCGCGGAAAAAGATTTGTTGAACTTTTGCGCGAAAAGATTTTACCAAAAAACCCTGTTGCGTTGGGTAATGATCTTGCGGGTTTTTTTGATGCTTCTTTATTGGATTATTTTTTACTTCCAGGAGAGCGCACTTTTGCTTTTTCTTACACCGAAAAAATTGACAACCACGCTATTTTGAAAGATTATCCTAAAGAATGGTCTGAATCCATTAGTGTTTTTTACTTGAAGGCTTCACAGTTTGATAAGCCTTTGCGCGTTGAGTTTATTTGCAAGAACAAATCCGAACTTTCTTCCAAAGCGGATGAAATCGCTTCAATTGTTTTTTCTCTTTCTTCTCTTCACAGAGAATATTCTTACCCTAGTATTTTGATTGAAGCTGATTTGCGTGCTCGTCTTAACGAAGAAGATATAAACGTTGTTTTTGATAAATTACTTGATAAATTGGGTCCAAAAGCGCAGATGCGAAGAAACAATCGGCCTTTTGGGTAGGTAATTAAATTATTTTTTGAGTTTTTCATGTTTGGGTGGTTGGGTGATTAAATTAATTGTTTTTGATTTGTGGAATACTTTAGTTCCCACCTCTATTGATTGGCCTCATTTGGTTTATATTACAAAAAAGCAGCACATGTCTCTTGCGGAACTTATTCCAAAGTATGAATCAACTATCCAGAAAAAAAGGATTAATTCTTTTGAAGAATTAAGAAAAACTTTTTTTGCGGCGTTTGATCAAGTTGATAATTTGTTATTAGAGCAAGAATTGTATGAAATTTATGTTAATCGTTTGGACAAAATTTATTTTTTTCCCGATATTGAAGAAAATCTAACAAAGTTAAGAAACCAAGGATACAAATTAGCGTTGCTTTCCAATACAGAAAATATTGCTTTTGATAAAGTAAAAGAAAAAATTCCGATTGTGAAGTACTTTGACTTTTTGTGCTTGAGTTGTGATGTTGGATCTATAAAACCCGAAAAAACAATATTCGAAGTTGTATTGAAAAACTTTGGTGTTTCTCCATATGAAGCATTAATGGTCGGGGATTCTTTGAGGAGTGATGTTGCTGGTGCGCAAAATGTAGGGATGCATGCTTGTTGGCTTAATCGCCCAAAAAAGAGTTATGATTTGGCCAAAGTTAAGCCAGAGTTTGAAATAAATACTCTTAATGATATATACAAAGTGTTAGGTGTGTTGAATGCCAAATTCAAAAGAACAAATGGTTGATGTCAGAAAAAGTAGTGAAGCAATTTGGGCTAAATCAAGACAAGCTGTGATTCGGGGCCGTGCTTTAAAAAAAGCTGGTGCTAAAGCTCTGAGTAAGAGGCGAAGAGAAGCCCTTATTAGAAGAATGTTTTTTCCAAAATAATAAATTTTATGTTTTTTAAAAATCTTTTTAGTGATTTTAAGGCGCCACGTATCCAGTTAATTGATGCCTTTCGCGGCTTAGCTCTTTGCATGATGTTTTTGTTTCATTTTTTGTGGGATTTGAATTATTTTGGCATAATTTCAGTAAGCTTGTATTCTGGTTTTTTTGGGTTGTTTCAGAAATCAATTTTGTTTTCCTTCATTTTTATTTCAGGGGTTTCTTTTTTTCTTTTTGTTCAAAAAAATAAGTCCTTCCAAAAATTACTAAAGCACTTAATCATTTTGCTTGCAGCTTCGTTAGGAATAACTATTTTTACTTTTTTGTCATTTCCAAATCAATTTATTTATTTTGGAGTTATCCATTTAATTCTTTTTTCTTGGATTGTTGGGAACATTTTTGTTAAATTTCCAAAGATCTCTTTGTTGGCAGGATTGTTCATAACTTTCTTGCCATTATTTATTAATTTGTCAAAAATTAATGCTGGCCCATTTTTCTGGCTCGGTTTTGGAACTCCTTTATCTGCTTTAGATTTTGTTTCTGTAGTTCCGTGGTTTGGTATTTTTTTAATAGGGTTATTTTTTGGGAACTTGGCGCTCAAAAAACAAGTTTTTTTATCAAAATTAGCTGTTCCAAAAAGTCTTTCCTTTATTTCAAATATTGGAAAAAAGTCCCTGCTTTTTTACTTAGCTCACCAATTTGTCCTTTTTCCGCTCGCTTTTTTGCTTTCTTTGTTTTTATAGCTCGGCATGGCACTAAGTAATTATTTAAAAGCAACTTACCACTTTTTTGTTATTGATTAGTATGGTTCGTGAATCTTTAGGGACAATTGTTTCCTCAATTGATGGCCCTTCCCCTTCAACAGTTTCTTTTGTTGTTAATGAGGGCAAGGTGCATAAAGGAATGTTTGTAGAATTAGATTATTCTGAGGGCACAATGGTTTGTTTGGTTGAGGATGTTGTTAAGACAAATCGTTATTTTGAAAGGCCCGATTCAGTTAAAGCGATTGGGGATGATTTGCAAAAGAATTTTCCTGCGAGTGATTGGGAATTTTTATTAGGCAAAGGAAAACCATTAGGTATTTTTGTTGAGGGTATGCCAATTGCGCGTTCTACTTTTCCTCCTTCCCCTGGGACAAAAGTTTTCAAAGCAACGGATGATAATGTAAAAAAGTTTTTGGGTCTTCAAGAAAAAGGATTGAATTTAGGGCGAATAAATTTTCACGATGTTGAGATGAAAATTAATTTATCAAAACTTTTGCAAAAACATTTAGCTATTTTGGCAATGTCTGGTGCGGGAAAATCTTATGCTGTTTCTGTTTTAATGGAAGAACTTTTGTCACGTGAAAATGATGAAGGGCAAATAGCGGTTGTTGTTTTTGATACGCATGGGGAGTATACTTGTTTTGGTGAGCCAGCAAAAGCTCCTTTTGTTGATTTTTCTTCAAAAACAAGAATTATTGATGCGACAAAAATTAGGATTGCTTGCTCAAAATTAACTTCCGGTTTACTAGCACAGCTTCTTCCAGAGCTTTCAGCTCCGCAAAAGCGTGAGCTTGCAAATGTTATTACTAAATTAAATAGTGAAATGAAATCAGGGGTTGGTCCTTTTGATTTGAATGATATTAAATCAGAGTTAGCTTCTTCTTCTAACTCAAAAACCGCGGAAACCTTGTTAGGCATCTTGTCAGAATTAGAAGAGCTTCATTTGTTTTCGAAAATTGATTCTCCTTCTGTAGAAGATTTAGCAAAGCAGGGGCAGTTAACAGTTATTGATTTGAATAGTGTTATTGGCGAAAAAAAGAAACAAGTAATGGTTGCTTATTTTGCCAGCAGATTGTTTTATGAAAGAAGGCACAAAAAAGTTCCTCCTTTTGCTTTGTTTATTGAAGAGGCCCACAATTTTATTCCTGAATCAACGAGCAAGGATTTTGCTATTGCAAAACCAACTCTTAGAACTATCGCGCGTGAGGGTAGAAAGTTTGGCGCAGCATTAGTTATTATTTCTCAAAGACCAAAAAGACTTGACACAACTACACTTGCTAATTGTAATACTAATTTAATTTTGCGTATTACTAATCCTTATGACCTTGATCACATTAAGCAAAGTAGTGAGGGTCTTGATGTTGGTAGTATTAATATGATTTCTTCTTTGCGCGTTGGAGAGGCATTAATTGTTGGTGAAGCAGTTGGCGCCCCTACTTTTTTCAAAGTTCGTTTAAGAAAATCCCAACCCTCAAAACACGAAATTACTTTAGAAGAAGCTGCAAAAAGATTTGCCACTGATGTTGACAAAAAAAGTGAAGAAGCTGATTCTTTTCTTTAAAACTAGTTAGTCCCGATTGTGCAATATAAATTTCATATAACCGCTGGCACGGCACTTCCGAAACGGCTTTAAAAGAAGGAATTTCCTCTTGTTTTATGTCCCAACATAATGAAGCATTCGCTTCGGTTAACGAGTTTAACTCGTCAAAAGATATTTCGTCAAAAGATATTTCGTCAAAAGATTTATTGTTTTTAACAAGGGTTTCTTTTAATGAAGAAAAGAAAGAGATTTTCACAGAGTTTTCAAATAAAAGTAATAAGTTTGTTCAGCGTTTTAAATTTTTTCCTTTCCTTGCTTTGCCAAAAACAATTGATTCTGAAAAGGTAAAGGATTTGCTTTTGGATTTGAAAATAAAAAGGTTTCAAATAACTACAAAACAGAGTTTTGTTTGTGTTCAGGCTTCTTCAGTTTCGTCCTTGAAAACAATCGCTAATGCTTTGGCGGGCTGTTTAGGAAAATTGCCTTTAGTGATTGAGCCAGAGAGGCAGTTTTTGCTTGAAAAGAATTGGAGTTATTTTGACTCTTTTGCTTATTTTAATGGTTCCATTGTGAAGGTTGATTCTTTCAAAAAAGATGTGGCTTTTTCTGTTTTTCAAGAAATGTCTTTTTTTGAAGCGATGCGTCTTGATAAAGAGCAGGCATTGTTTTTAGTTGAGCGTGCTGCTCTTTCTTCTGTTTTGTCAGTTCCTATGGATTTAGTGCCGAGGGAAAAAAATGAGCAGGAAGAAATTTTTCTGCAAAATTTGTTTTTTCGTAATGCTGGTTTTGTTTCTTGGGAACCTAACGAAAAAGTAACTAGTTTTCATCAAAGAATTCCTTTTGTTTTTGATAAGGTTTCTTCAATTGATTTTTCTCCTGTTTGGGTTCAGCTTTTTTCAAAAAGGTTTTTTAATGTGGGTCATGAAACAAAGAATTGTCAGTGTTGTAAACCTTTCACTTTGGAGGACAAAAATTTATTGCCCTCTTCTTTAATTGAAGTAATTTTTCAAGAGGATGATTTCTTTTACGAGTCCTCTTCCCCTTCTTTTTCAGAAGAATTTGATTTAATTAATGCCAATAAAGAGTTGCGTCTTGAAAAAAAGAACAAATTCTTTTTAACGTCAAAGCCTATTGGTCCTTTTAGTAAAGGAATTTCTGCTTTTGTTCCTTTGCTTGATGCAAAAAAACTTTTAGAAGAAAGTTCCGTCATTTTGGGGAAAAGTCATAAACCTGAATGGTTTTGTTTGCATAATGAAAGTTTTTTTAGTTCCGAGATTGATAAGGTTTCGGAAAAGATTTCTCAACTCTCAGAGATTCTCCTTGAGCCCCAGCAGAGTTTGTTTGGTTCAAGTGATTTTGGCTTTTTATTTGCGGATTATTCTTTTAAGGCATTTAGCCTTTTGGTTGCTGAAATCCCATTCCAATTAGTTAATCTTAATTCAAGGTTTTATTCTCCCTCTTTGGCTAAAACAATTGTTAGTATTCAAGAAGCTACTTTGTTTAAGTTTAGGGAATTTTCTCGAGAGAAGGGTTATCGTGTTTTGCATGCTGATAAGCGTTCTGCTTTAATTAAGGGTTTTTCCCCATTGTCCCTAGCTAAGCGTTTTTCTCAAGAAATGTCTTTGCCCCAACCCCAAGTAAAGGCTTTTTCCAATAAAAAGGCCTCTTACTAAAGAAGGTTTAATTTTGGCGATTTTGTGAATCTTGACCCCTCTTAGGGGATTTTGTTTTGTTTGGATAGCTTTTCCTTTGCAGCTTGTTTTTAGTCATTTTAGCTACTTTTTTAAACCTTGTCTTCGGTTAATTACTTAGTCGCGGTGAGTTTAGTTAAAAGGTGTTTTTATGTTTAGGTTAACTCGTTTTGAATTGACTAGGGTTCTTTCAGCAAGAGCGCTTCAATTATCTTTAGGGGCTCCTCCTTTGGTTAAAAGGTTAAAGGAACTTTCAATGCTTGATGTTGCTGAAAAAGAGTTAGAAGCAAAGGTTTTGCCTTTATCTGTTTTGAGAAAGTATCCTAACGGAAATTTTAAGAGAGTTGAATTGTATTAATTAGTTTTTTGGTTTTTTTGGTGATGTTAATGGGTAAATCAGTTTCAAAAGTTTTGAAATACAAGGGCGAAGTTTTGTTAAGAGAGTTTCCTGAAAAGTTTGGAAACAATTTTGAAAAAAACAAGAAAGAACTTTCAACAATGGAACTCGGTTTCTCAAAAACCATTAGAAATATTGTTGCTGGTTATATTGTTAGATTAGCTAAAAGAAAAGAAAAAGACGCTGCTAAATAAGTTATTAATTCTTTTTTTGTTTGTTTCTTCAAGTGTTAACTATGCGGGCTCTTTGTTTTGCCACTGGAAATCTTTGGCGTTTAATCGGGAAAAAAGATATTTTTGAAATTATTTCTTCGCTTGACATTGATGGGGTTGAGTATACTTATGGGAAGCATTATGAAGAAAGAAAACCTAGTGAAAAAGATTTGGGCACATTAAGAAGTTACAAGTATGTCAGCATTCATTCTCCGTTTAGACTTTCACTTGACTTAATGCCGAAAGAAAATTTTAATTCAATTATTAATTTGATTGCGTTGGACTACAAAAAAATGAATGCACAACATATTGTGTTTCACCCAAATAGTGTGCTTCCTACTAATTTGCCTAAAATGTCTTTTGTTACCGAAAACTTGAATCCAAAGAAAGGCAAAAATCGTCCAAGGGATGGATTTGAAAAAATGTTGGAAGAAAAAACTGATTGGGGTTTGTGTCTTGACGCTTCTCATGCTTACGATTGGGGTGCTGAAGAAACCGAAAGAATTGTAAAAAAATGGAAACATCGAATAAAAGCAGTTCATTTTAGCAATAATAGGTACCACAAAGATCATAGTCCTTGTTTGAAGGTAAGCAGAGCTTTTCTAAAATCAATTGAGCCATTGCAGGACTTGAGTGTTCCTTTTGTTATTGAAGAAGATATGCCTTTTTCTTCAGTGGAAGAAATTCGTGAAGAAATAAACCGAGTAAGGAATATTCTTGGTTTTTAGTTTTACATTATTGGCATTGTTTCTATTTTTGTCGCTTCATCATTATTCTTGTTTCTTTGTAATAAATAAAGGTTGCTTGATGCCGCGCTTTCAAGTTCTTTATCATGTGTTATAACAAATATTTGTTCAACTAATTTTGGCATTTCTTCTCTAAGCATTGAACTTAGTTTTTGAACCGCGTTAGCATCTAAGTTGTGTGTTGGTTCGTCAAGTATTAGCATTGATAGGTTTTTTGTTAGTACTAGTGCGAAAGCCATTCTTATGCATAGGGCTGCAGCGCTTCTTTCTCCGCCTGAAAGTATTCCTTCTACGCGCGTCCATTGGTTTGTTCTTGTAAGTACTTGTAAATCATATCCTTCTTCTGTTACACAAAGTTTTGCATCAACAAAGTCAGCGTAAGGGTATATTGCTTGCCAAATGTTTGTCATTGCTTTGTTTATTGTTTGAAGCATTTCTTCTCGTAATTCCCCTTGTGTTGCAATTAGGCAGCTTGCAAATACACTCATTTTTCTTGAAGATTCAGAATATTTTATAGTTTCTTTTTCTGTTTCTTGTATTGTTTTTTTTATTTGCTCAACTTTTGCTAAAATAGTTTCATAGCTTTTTTTTAGCTCTGTTTTTGCTTTAGCTTTGGCTTCAAATAGTTCTGTTTCTTTCTTTTTTTCAAAAAATAGTTCTCTTATTTTATTAAGCTCTTTTTTGTCAAAACCGTTTTCTTTTGATTGTTTTTCCATTAAAGGGAGCACTTCGTTTAGTTCTCCAAGCATTTTTCGTTTTTCTTCAAGGTCTTTTGATTTTTTCTCTTTTTCTTCGGTGATGTAAATTTCTTTTTGCTTTTCCTCAATGTTTTTTCTTATATCTCTTAGAGTTTTCTCAAGAGAAGAAAATTTGTCCAACAATTTGGATTTGTTTGTTTCGTGTTCTTTTTTCTCTGCAAGTGATTTTTGCATTTGCCCGTGTGTTTCCTCAACTATTTTTTCTTTGTGTGTCTCGTCCATTTCCTGTCTGCATGTGGGGCATTTTCCCTTTAATGAGGATATTTCTTTTATTTCTTCTTCATATTTTTTAATTTTGTAACTTAGCACTTTTACCTCTTCGCTAATAGTTTTTATTTTTGTGTCAACTTCTTTTGCTTTTGTTTCAATTTCTTTTTCATTTTCTTTTTGTGTTTTAATTTCTTTCTTTAATTTTTCTATTGTTTCCATAATGTCTTTTGCATCTAATTTTTCAGTTTTTTTAAGTTCTTCTTGTAGCATTTCTATTTTTGATTTTGTTTTAGTTATCTTGTCCTCTAAAGTTCTTGCTTTCTCTTCTTTTTCCGCCAGTTCTTTATATTTCTTTTCTAGTTCTCTATTTTCTTTTTTCGCCTGCTCCGCTTTTATTAGTGTTTCTTTTATTTCTTCTTCAATTTCTTTTATTTGTTTTGTTAATTTTTCTTCTTCATGGTTTTTTAGCATTTCTTTTTGCTGTTCTAAAGTTTTTTCTCTTTGTTTGCTTTCTTTCATTAGTTCATTTTGTAGAGAAACAGAATTTTTCCTCGCTTCTTCATATTTTTCCAGTTGCAAAAGCTCATCAAATTTTCTTTTTCTTTCTCCCGGAGTTAATTTTAGAAAGAAATCCATTTCGTTTTGTTCCGAATAAACAGCTCTGCTAAATAGTTCATAATCCATTTCAAGTATTTTTTCCACTTTTTCGTTTACATCTTTTTGTTTTGGTCCTGCAACAAATTTTCCATTAGTATATAGCTTCGCTTCGTTTGTCCCGTCCATTTTTACTATTCTTTCTACGCGGTGTTTTGTTTCATTTTGTTCAATTTCTATCGCGGCTTCTGCGGTGCTCATTTGATTTGGTTTGTTCATTATTATTTCTTTTAGTGAAACGCTCTTGTTTTTTAATCCTGGAAAAGTGCCAAATAAAGAATAAGATATTGCGTTAACAATTGAGCTTTTTCCAGAGCCCATTACTCCAACTATAACATTTGTTCCTTTTCCAAAGTCCAGTTTGGTGTCAGAGTGTGTTCTCCAATTTTTTAGCTCAAGTGAAGTTATCATAGAGTAAGTTGTGTTGGATTAATAATAAAAAATAGTGCTTGGTTTAATGCCAGCCAAACAAGTTGTTTTTGTTAAATAATTAGTCATTTTTCTAAATCATTTTGTCTATTAGTGTCATTGCTTCTACTTCTGCTTCGTTAACCCCTTCAATTTTTTTAACAGCATTTTCTAAAGCATCCATTGCTCCGTCAACTTTGTCTGGGATAACATATCCTACTCGTAGTAACTCAATTCCAAACCCTATTGGTTCTCTTCGTACTTCTTTGCATTCCCCTTCTTTTAATGTTTTTAGTGCTTCTGACACTTTATCTGTGTTTTCAGGGTCAGAAAATACTTTGAATACTACTAGAACTTTTCCCATTTTTTTCACCAAGAATTAGTTTTATGGGCCGACAAATCCGCATTCAGCACATTTGTATGTTTTTGCTGTTTGTTTGCAGTGATCGCATCTAACAACGCTTGTTTTTCCACATTCAGGGCATTTAAACTCTGTTTTGTTTGAAGTAACCACTTTGTTGCATGTTGTACATGTTTTCATATTCTCACCAAGTCTTTTATACTATTTCAATAGATTATTTTCTAATCGGGAACCTTTAAAAGCCTTGTTTTATCAAGACCGAAAGGTTCTTTGGGCTTTTGAAAATCAAAAGCTTTGATGGGCCCGTCTGCCAATGGATAAGCGGCGAGACTTCGGAAATAAGAAGCTATCTCGAGATGGGGGTTCGATTCCCTCCGGGCCCGTTTAGTTTAGTTAAGTGGTGAAGTTATGAAAGTTTTTGTTACAGGAAGTTTGGGTTATTTAGGAGTGCCCTTGGTTGTAGCTCTTAAAAAAAAGCATTCCGTTGTTGGTTATGATATTGCCGAGGAAAAAGACGTTTTAGATTATTCGCAGCTAAAAGAGTCAATGAAGGGCTGTGAAATTGTTGTTCATGCTGCAGCAATCCCAAAGCCAATTGAATCAAAATCATTTGACGATTATTTTCAAATTAACTGTGTTGGGACAATGAATGTTGTAAAGGCGGCAATTGAAAACAAAATTAATCGTTTAATTTTTATTAGCTCTACTGGGTATTATGGTGTTGAGCGCGGAATTCCAGTAAAACTTCCTTTGAAAGAGGATCAGCAAATAGTTCCAATGTATCTTAAAGCGGACGATTTGTCTTGCGTTCCTGCGGCAGTAATGTATTCTCAAAGCAAAGTTATTGGGGAAAACATTTTGGCGTTTTATGGTTTAACAAAACAAATACAAGTAATTAGTTTAAGGTTTCCAAGAATTGGTGATAAAGAAGGCCCGCATGGTACGCGAGTAAGTATGGCTAACACTATTCAAGGGGTAATAAAAGCGATTGAATTAAAAGGAAATTTTTGGTTTGAAACATTTAATATTTCAGATGAACTAGAAATGGTTGATATTTCAAAAGCAAAAAATTTTTTAGGTTATCTGCCAGAAAAAGTTTGATTTTTGTTTGCTTCATTTCATTAACTTAAATTCCAGATCTTCTTTTTAGGGGTTTTTGGGCTTTGCCTGTCGTTGCTGGTTTTTGAGTTGTTGGTCTAAAAAAAGAAACTATTTGTTCGGTTCCGCCTTTTGGAAATCCTTTTCCGCGTATCATTATTCCTGTTCTTACTCTCGCAATTTTCCCAGGGCTTTGCGGAACCTTTTTTCTTTGAGTGGGAGGTTTTCTGTGAGGTAAGGGCATATTATCACCTTACAAAAGACGCTTCTGTTCTTTATTAATCTTTTTTACTTGAAGCGAAGTATGAATTTAGGGCTTGTCGTTTTTTTATTTTTTGCAGTTATTTTAGCCGTCTTTGTGATCTGTTTGTAGTTGGTTTTATTGAACTTAATCTAAACTTTTTCGTTCTGTCAATTCCGTGTTTTCCTATTCTTTCTCTATACCATTTGCGGAGACTAATATTTACTCTTTTAGAAACTTCACTTTTTCCTGCAGGGAGAAACAATGTACTTCTTCCTTCTAGTATTGCAATTCTTATTTTTGGAAATGCGCTTCTTGCGGCAATCGCTGCTTCTGTTACGCAAATGTTGCGTATTTGTCCCATCAGGGTTATTTCTGTTGGAACTATTCTTTTTCTTTTTAGTGCTGCGCGGATTTCTGCAGGGCTCCATTCAAAAATGCTTTCTTGAGGAATCCTAATCAGGGTTGGTTTTTTTGGCACTTCTTTTAGTAATTCAAAAATAGTGTTTTTCTTTTCTTGGTCATATACTGGCGCATATATTACCGGGATTCCTTTTTTTCCAGCCATTATAAGTGCTTTTATCACGCGTACCTGATTTTGTTTTGATATTTGTTCTATTCCTGAAATGTGTGTTTGGGGGTGTACTAGAAACAGAACTGGTCCGCAATATTCGCCTTCGGTCATTTTTTTCACTCAAATATTTCTTTTCCTTTCAAGTACCTTGTTAAGTAGCTTGCAAATTCTCCTTTATAGTTTTTTATAATTCCTTCTTCATTAAGTACTTTGGATTTTCTTGCAACGCTGTTTGTTCCTTTTTTTTCTGTTTTTGCGCTTTCTTTCATAAGGTTTTTTACCACTTCAATTGCCATTGTTTCTTCTCTTTCAACTTCAAGTACAAGTTTGCCTTCTTCCACTCTAGGTCCTGAAATTAGTTTTCTTTTTTTCTCTAAAAACCTTTTCGCATTTTCTTCGTCGCTCGCTAGTGGCCCGTAAATAGTTTTTACTTTTTGGAGTTCTTTTTCTTTTAAAGTAAAAACAAAAGCAACTTGTTTTTCATCGCTCCACAAGTCAGCTCTTTCGACAACAAAATCTTTTTCTTTTAGGCGATTTTCAGTTTTTTTCAAAAACCTTCTTAATTGTCCCCACATGATGTCAGCTAAGATACTTTTTGGAAAAGTTGAAAGCACAGCAATAAGTTCTCTTTTTTTCAGCTCATCTTTTAGTTCTTTTTTTGGCAAGGGTTTTGTTTTTTGTCTGAAAAAGAATTTTTCTTCCGGTGCTTCAATGAATCTTTTTGTCGCGTAAATCATTCTTTCAAATTGTTCAAGTGAGAGCGCGGATGCGACATTTCTGTTATTATCAACCGGATCAATTATTATGAGTGGAGCTCCATTGAATTGTTCCGCATCCTTTTCCTCAGCATTTTCAAATAATAATATTTTTCCCGGTGTCCATTCAGCTATTGCTTGTATTGTCTGGTCAAAGTTTCCGTAATGCAAGATTAGTAATTCCATTCCATATCCTGGCAAAGCACAACTTTTCAAATCAGCACCATAACAGTTAATTCCTTTCATAAATTGTTTTAGTAGTCGTACTTCTTGTTTTTGTTTTTCGCTTAGTTTTCTAAGCAAGTACTTGTTGTGAAAAGGGGTTCTGTCAACAGCGCTTTTTATTTCTCCTCCGCTGCTTACTTTGTAGCTTGGAACTATTTCTACTTCAAATCCTTTATAGTTTCCTCGAATGTAGGGGTGTTGTGAATAAGCTTTTTCCCATTTTTGTCCGCGAAACACCGCTTTTCCGATTCTTAGTCCTTCAATTTCTAGTTCTTTTTCATCAAGTTCTTTTTCAAACATAACAAATAGGTCTAAGTCTCGATCTCCGTGTAAGTGAGTGTTTCTTGCAGAGCTTCCGCACCATTCAACGTGCGAGTGTTTTCCCTCAATCTTCATTATCTTTTTTTCGATTTCCAAAAACATTTTTTCTTCTTTTTTTAGCTCTTTTTTTGAAGGGGTGACTTTCCTAAGTACTTTCGAGTATAACTTGTCCATATCTTCGCCCTCATAAGCTTATTATATTACTTTTTATATAAAGGTTCTCATGGACTTCACAGATATGCGGCTAAAAAAGCTTGCTGAATCAGATTTTGCCGAGATTTTTGAGGGTGTTTCAAATAACTTTTATGTTTTGCGAGAGTTTCCTCTTTCGGAAAAAGAATCAAAATTTGCTAAATCGCTTCAGCAAATAATTCAGCGTAAGAGTCCTTTTTCCGAACTTAATTCTTTTTCTTTGCCAAAAGATTTTTCTGATTCTTTTCGTGACCAAATCGTTTCTGTTGTTGAAATTAATGGTTTAGTTGATGTTTTGCCTTCTAAAACAATTTTTCTTTCTCTTCTTGAATCAATGATTGATCTTGTTTCAAAAGTTTCTTTTGTTTCAAATAAAGGATTGTTTGCCGAGATTGTTTTGCATAATGCGATTGGTTTGAAACAACTTTACTTTTTTTCTTTTGATGATGAATTAGAAGAACTAATGGTTAATGCTCCTGACAGCATTTTTGTTTTTCATAAAAAGTTTGGGATGTGTAAAGTTAATTTGTCTCTTGATGAAAAATCAATTGATGCTTTGCTAAGAAAGATTGCTGTTAGTTCTGGAAAGTCTTTTGATGAAAAATTTCCTTTGCTTGATGCGCATTTGCCTGATGGTTCGCGTGTTAATGCTACGTTTTCTGAGATCTCTCCAAAAGGGGTTTCAATTACTATTCGAAAATTTTCTCCCACTCCTTTGACAGTTCTTGATTTGGTTTCTGGCGGAACCTGTTCTTCTGAAGTAGCGGCTTTTTTGTGGGTTGTTGTTGATGGTTTTGGTGCTTTTCCAAAAAATATTTTGGTTGTTGGGGGCACAGCTTCAGGTAAAACAACTATGCTAAATATATTGGCGAATTTTATGCGCTTGCACGAGCGTGTTATAAGTATTGAGGATACTTTGGAATTGTCTTTGCTTGGTCGGGATAATTGGGTTGCTCTTGAAGCGAAGCACTCTATTGATGAAGAGGTAACAATGAATCAGTTGTTGAAGAACTCTTTGCGTATGCGTCCTGATCGATTAATTGTTGGGGAAGTTCGTGGTGAAGAAGCAACAACTCTTTTTACTGCAATGGATAATGGTCATGCTGGTTGTTTGGGAACAGTTCATGCTAATAATTCCCGCGAAGCAATTATTAAATTGCAGGAGCGCCCTTTTTCTGTTCCTCAATCAATGCTTCCTTTAGTTGATTTAATTGTTGTTATGCAAAGAAAGTTCACAAAAAACAGCGGTCTTAAGAGAACAATTGTGGAAATTGCTGAAGTTTCTAGGATGGAGAACAAAGTTTTACTCGGAAATATTTATGACTTTGATGAAGCAAAAGGTTGCGTTCGCAGAACTGATGTGCCGAGTCATTTAATGGATTCTTTAGCAGCGCAGTCAGGTTTAACAAAAAATGAAATCAAAAAAGAAATTGATACGCGGAGGATGATTATTGAGTGGATGATTGAAAAGAACGTTTCAAAACCATTAGATGTTTTGGAAGTTATCCAAACCTATTATTATAATCCTAAGAAAGTTTTGGAAATGGTTTCTTCTGAAGGCTAAAAGGAATGCTTTTTCAAATTCATTTTTATGAATTAATTTTCTAAGTTAATTTTTCAAATTTATTTTTCAAGTCCATTTTGTGAATTCATTTTCTAAAAAAGAATTTCTAAATTAGTTTTTCTAAAAATTATTTCAATTCTTTTTTTACTTGTTTTTCAAGTTTTTTTAGCATTTCTTGGTTTTTCTCAAACTTTTCATTAGCTTTTTTTACCAAGTATTTTAAGTATTTTTCTTCTACACAAAATTTGTTTTCTTTTATTGGCGCATTGATGTTGTGGGTACCTAGTATTTCCAAAATTAGTTTTCCTTTTTTTGCAACTTTTATTCCTGCTCTTTTAACTCCTGCCTTTTCGCACACTTCTAATATTTTTTTTGCGTTTTCTAATGTGTTTGTTCCTAAGTGTAATATTAGAGGTTCTTGCTTAAACCACAAGATGTGCCCGTTGTATGATTGCACTCCTTCTTTTATTTCGTTATAAGTTACCTTTCTGTGCCATTTTCTATGAAATGCGCTTTCTTTTTTTTCTTCGTTTTCATTTAGTCCAACTAGTGAGATTCTTCCTGCGCAACAGCTACTGGTAAAGTAGTTTTTTGTTTTTAGTATATATTCACAGAAGGGAATAAAATCTTTGTCCACTTTTCCGTCTTTTTTTGCTTTTAAGAAAGTTTCTTTGTGGTGTGTTTTTGTCATGTTAAACCTTGTTTGTTCCTCACTTTGCCTTGTTTTTGTGGTTTTTTTGTCCATAAAATTCATTCCTTTACATTTATTTTCTTGCTTAAAACAACCTTTTTATTTGTTCTGCTACCTATTTAGTTTGAATTAGTATGTTTAAAAAAGCGTTGTCTTTGTTGTTAGTTTTGCTTTTGCTTCAGACCGCGTTTTCCGTTCGTCTGGTTGACCCAATTAACAAAGAGCTTGTGGATAATGATTTTGTGGGGGCAGTTAGTCCAGGTTCAACTCTTGAGTTAATTATTACAAAAGATTTTGATAAATTTGATTCTTTGAATATTTTATCAGAACTTCCAGCAAGTTTTGAAATTTCTTTAAAGAACGAGCAAGAATCATTTAAAGTTTTTATTAAGGTTCCTAAAACAGTTTCACTAACAGATTATCCCTTGTCATTACAGCTTTCAGGTCCTTTGTTAGATGAGAACGTTTCAGTTTATTTTTCTGTGCAAAAAGGGTTAATGGATGCTTCTTTTGATAATTATTCCTCTTCTTCAGAAGTTGGTAAAGAGTCTTCTTACAAAGTTACTTTGGTGAATAATTCTTATTCAAATGAATCTTTTAGCATTGTTCCTCAACTGCCTTGGTATTGGAAAACGAATGAGTTTGTTTCTGAATTTAAAGATGTTTCTGTAATTGTGCCTAAGCGTTCAACAAAGACTTTTTACTTTAGTATTATTCCTCGCGTTCAGGGCGAAAAAGTATTTAATTCAACTATTGTTTTTGGAAGTTCGGGTGAATCAAAAACAGCTTCTTTGAAAGTTAATGCCCTGCCTAGTATTAAAGGAAAATTAGAATCAGTGTTTTTTGGTTTGCCTTTTTATTCTTTTTCTTTGATTCCAAATTATCTGATAAGCGGGTTTTTCAGCTTTTTCTTTTAATTAATTCTTATGTCTTCGATCGAACCATTATACACTAAGTTTGCAAAAAGAATTCTTTTAGAGATTCGTTCCAAAAAAATAGTTTCTCATAAGGATCTTGATGAGCGTTCTTTTTTTTGGAGCAAGCACTTTCGCCTCGCAGAGATGCCTTCGCACCCTTTTGTTTTGTCTTGCACAAAAAAGCCCTCAAAAAAGATGGTTGAGTTATTGTCAATTAAGCCGACAAGAAGTCTTTCGGGTGTTCAAGTTGTTGCGGTCATGCTGCCCCCTTTTCCTTGTCCTGGGGAATGTACTTATTGTCCTTCCTCTTTTGAAGGAAAGATTGCCCCAAAATCATACACTGGTTTTGAGCCTTCAACTTTGCGTGCTCAAAGATTGAATTATGATCCTTTCAAAATTGTTTCAAATAGAATCGCTCAACTTGATCTTACTGGTCATAAAGCTGAGAAGATTGAGTTAATTTTCCAGGGAAGTTCTTTTACTGCATTAAAAGAAAGTGAGCAGGAGCGCATAGTTAAATTGGCAATTGATGCTGTTAATGAAAAAAATTCTTCTTCATTTAGTAAGTCAAAAAAAGTTGCTGAAGTATCAAAGAGACGAATTGTTGGAATTACTTTTGAGACGCGTCCAGATTTGTGTTCAAAAGAGGCAGTTCGAAGAATGCTTTATTTAGGCGGGACACGAGTTGAGTTGGGTGTTCAAAATCCTGATGATGAAATTTATAAAATAATCAAGCGCGGTCACTCTGTTTTGGATGTTGCTCGCTCGACTGAAAAACTAAAGGATTCTGCTTTGAAGGTCTTATACCACTTAATGCCGGGTTTGCCTGGAAGCAATCCAAGAAAAGATATAAAAAATTTTAAGAAGATTTTTTCTGATTCTTCCTTTAAGCCGGACATGGTCAAGTTTTACCCTTGTCTTGTGATGAAAAATTCTCCTCTTTATGATGATTGGAAAAAAGGTAATTTTGTTCCAATAACAGAAAAGCAGGCAGTGAAAGTTCTTTTGGAAGTAAAATCAGTTGTGCCTAAGTGGGTTCGAATTATGCGCGTTAATAGAGATATTCCTGGGGATATTATTTCTGCAGGAATAACTAAAACAAATCTTCGCCAAACAGTTCAAGCAAGTATGGAAAAACACGGTTTGAAGTGTAATTGTATTAGGTGTAGAGAAGCGGGTTTGCAATCTCGTTCAAAAGAAATTGACTTTTCTAAAGCAAAAATGCATAGTGAATTTTATGAAGCTTCTAAAGGGGAAGAAGCATTTATTTCTCTTGAATCAGAAGATTCTTTATTTGGTTTTGTTCGTTTGCGTAACCCTGCAAATCCTTTCCTAAAAAACATTTCTTCACGTACTGCTCTAATTCGCGAGTTGCATGTTTATGGTAAAGCTCTTTCTCTTGGCGGAAAAGATTCTCTTAGCACCCAGCATAGAGGGTTTGGAAAAGAATTGATGCAGGAAGCTGAAAGGATAGCAAAAGAGAGGTTTGATGCAAATAAAATTGCAGTTATTTCTGGTCTTGGTGTGCGTGAGTATTATAGAAAGAATTTTGGTTACAAAACAGATGAGCCTTTTGTTTCAAAAAAGATTTAGCTGTTGGCACTTCGCTTATGTAAGGTTTAAGTACTTGTTTTTGATTAGTGGTTTATGCTTGAATTAGTTTTATCAATTGTGATTATTCTTCTAATTATTATTATCTTTTTAATTGCAAAAAAGATGTTTTCTTTGGAAAAAGCTTTTGAGGATTTGCGTTTTTCAAAAGCTTCTCAGAGTGTTAAATATGGTCAGCTCACAGAACAATGGATTCCTTTTTCAAAAAAGTTTCCTTATAATTCACAAAATTTTCGTTTTATTGGAAAACCAATTGACGGAATTTCTTTTGAGGATGAAAAAATTGTTTTTGTGGAGTTTAAGACAAATAAGAGTCATTTAAATGAAGCTCAAAAAAAGGTTCGTGAATTAATTGAAAAAAAGAAAGTGGAATGGTTTGAGTTAAGGGCTGAATAATTTTTAAAAGTATTAACAACTCTCAAAAGTATTAACCATTCTTAAGAGTATTAACAATCCTCAAAATTATTATTTTTCTATTCAACTTTGTATCGCAGCATTGCCACTATCCCGCCGAAGTTGTGAATTACTTTTTCTTGTGGGTTTTTTGAAGAGATAACGTGTGTCTCGCAACCAGTTTTTTCTGCAAGGTCCATTATTTTTTCTGTTTCTTTTCTTTCCTGCATTAGTGTTGTTTCGCTTATGAGTATTTTATCAACAGCCCCCGAGTTTATTTCTTCTACTATCTTATCTTTTCCATAATCCGCTTTTCCTTTTGATAGCGCAGCTAAAAAGCTTTCTATGAGTTTGCTTTCTTGCGTTATTTGTAGTTCTTTTTCAAGTGAAGATAATTTTCCTTGTGAAATTAGCTCTTTAAATCCTGTTTCGTTTATTTCGCTTGTTGTTTCAATTAGCGCTGTTGGCATTCCTTTTTGTTTTTTTTCTTCATAAAACTTCTTGAAGTTTTCTTTTGTAAATCCCGGTCCTGCAATCAATATTTTTTTGGGTGCCAATTGTGTTGTTTTATCTAGTATGTTATCAAAATAATCACTTTTTTCTTCAGTGTAACGTTTTCCTCTTCTATTTGCTTTTATTGTTGCTTTTTTTATTACAGAAAATTGGTTGACAAAAGCCAAGTCAGCTTGTTCGTCATCTAACAAAACAACAAGTAGTCCCGCCGCAGAGCTTTCTTTTTCTGCCTTTTTAATTCTATCAATTTGCCATTGTTTTATCTCATTTTTCTTTATTTTTATTCTTTCTCCGGCGCTTATGTCAATACTTTGGTGGCTTTTTAGTTCAATAAATTCTTCAGGTTTTCCTGAAAGTATGATTCCGCTTATTCTTAAGTTGGCGCTGAATTCTTGAAAGTGGGCTTCTTCAACTTCAAGTTCAATAAATAGAGTTATCCTTTGCGCTTTTTCTCCTTCAGTTTTTGGCTTTATTTTTCTATCAGTTTTTCCGTGGACTATGTCGCCTTTTTCGATTATCTTTTCTAAGTGCCACAAATCATCAATATTCTCAGGAATGAGCGCAATCTCATTCAATCTTTTATCAATCTTTAATATCTTCATTTTTCTCGCCTTTTTACAATTTTTTATTTATTCATAATACTTGTTTTCTTTTTTTTGCTCTCTGTCAAGTACTGAGTCGTGTTTGTTTATTCTTGGTCGCTTTGTGTCTTTGTCTCTGCGCACAGTAATATCTAAGTACTTCAATAATTTATTCATTCCGTCGTTAACATCAAAAGGGCCATAACTTTTTCCTCGTTTTGTGGGTTCTCCTTCAAACACCATTACTTTATCACTTATATAATCAACAAATGTTAAATCATGATCAATTACTATTGCTGAGCAGTTTTTTACTTCAACATGGCTTCGTATGACTTTTCCTACAGCAAGTCTTTGCTCTACATCAAGATAAGCTGATGGTTCATCAAGCAAGTACAGGTCAGCTTTTTTGCTCAAGCATAATGCTATTGATAATCTTTGTAATTCTCCTCCTGAAAAAGTTTTTACTTTCTTCTCCATTAATTGTTCCAGTTCTAGCGGTTTTATAAAATTCTGTTTTACTTCTTCACTGTAAGTGTCTTCAAATAGTTCTTGCGCAGTTTTTTCTCCAGTGTATGATATGTATTGGGGTTTGTAAGATATCTTCACTTTTTGTTGCAGTTCATTGTTGTCAGGTTTTAATTCGCCTGCAAGTATTTTCATAAAAGTTGTTTTTCCTATTCCATTTGGTCCGACAATACTAACAACTTCATTTTTTACTATATTATTTTCTTGTATTTCTACTTCAAAGTCCCCTAATTTTTTGCTCATAACTGGCCACTGCACTAGTTTGTCTCTTTTTCCTTTACTTTCCGTTCTTATTGAAGAATAAAAATTAATTTCATAGTCTCTAAATCTATAATTTTCATCTTTTGAAAATCCTTCCAAGTAATCATTTATCCCTTCTCTTGTTGTTTTTATTTGCGAACTTGTCCCGTAAACTCTTGGTTTTCCATACATTAAATGAACATAATCACTCAAAAAATCCATTAATATTAAGTCGTGTTCTATAACTAGCACGGCTGCTTTTTCAGAAAGTTTTTTTATAAATTTAGCTACTCTAAGTCTTTCTTTTATGTCAAGGAAAGAACTTGGTTCATCAAAAAAGTAAACATCAGCTTCTTTTAGTCCTGCTGCGGCCACAGCAAGTTTTTGGAATTCTCCTCCAGATAATTGTGTAGCGTCTCTTTCAAGTATGTTTTCAATATTTAGTTCTTTTGCAATTTCTTCAAGTTTTCCTTTTTCATCAACTTTTTTTAATAGGTCCTTTACTTTTCCAGAAACGTTTATCCCTTCAATGTTTTGTGGTTTTATTGAAAGCTTAATCCCTTCTCCGTAAAGTTGTTTGAAATAGTCCTGTTCTTGTTTTCCTTTGTAATAATTAATTACTTTTTGTTCTGCGCTTGTTTTTTCTGAAACATCATTTGTTTTTCCTTCGGGTTTTTTTGCTTTTTCTTCTCCAAAATTGGGCACAATGTTTCCTGAAAGTATTTTTATTATTGTTGTTTTTCCTATTCCGTTTCTCCCCACAAGTCCAACGACAGAACTGTTCTTCGGGGTTGGCAATCCGTATATTCTAAAAGCATTTTTTCCAAATGAATGCAGTGGGTCCTTTAGATCTATTGACAAGTTAATTATGTTTATTGCTTCAAAGGGGCACTTATTTTCGCATATTACGCAGCCAATGCATTGTTCTTCCGAAATTAGTGGTTTTTGTCCTTCTTCATGAATTATGCACTTTTTCCCAGCTCTATTTACGGGACACACTTTTTCGCATAAGTAGTTCCCGCATTTTTGTGGGTTGCAGCTTTCGTACTCTATTACCGCTATTCGTTTTTTTGATATCATAAATGAATCCTCTTTGCGAATTATTAAAAAACATCCTTTTGCGTCCTCAAGTTAGGGACTTTCTATGGGAGTAATATCTTTTAGCGTTATTTGCTTTGAAACACTTACTTGGGTATTTTTTCCATCAAGATTATTTGTTTCGCAAGCGTATTTAAGTTCAGCATTTTTTGGGGCTGTAGTGAGGTCAATTGTTGTTATTTCTACAGTGCAGTTTATTTTTTCATTACTTAGTTCTTGCATTATTTCTGTTGATTTTTGCATAATGCACAAATTTAGCGCTTCTGTAGTTTCCCAAATGCAATCAGTAGCTGATTTTGTTATTGTTTTTTCAAATGCATTTATGAAAAATGCTGTTTCCGCTATTTCTTGCCCGGGATTATTTTCTTCAGCTATTGCAGAATTTGTTGCAAGCAAAATTAGCGCGCCAGTTACGATAAGCCCTATTACAATTATTTCAATAAATCCTTTCATTCAAAACCACCACATGCACTTCTTTGGATGTATTCTTTAGTTTGAAGATCATAATCCATTGTTGTTAGGCAGTAATAATTTTGTTTTTCTGGCAGTATATAACTTTCCCCTAAATTTAGTGCTGTTCCTGCTTGTATTATTACTTTTGTTTTAGTGAGGTCTTCAAGTTTTTCTGTAGGGGTATTCGCAAGGGCCCCTATCAAAATAATTATTGCCGTAAGTGCAATTATGGCCTCTATTGTGAAAATTACTCCTTTTTTCATTTCCTCGCCCCAATAATTAGTTTTTCTTTCTTCAAATTTCCATTTTCACACGTTCCGTTAGAACAATAAAAAGTATCATTAAGATCTATCCCACTGCTGTTTTCGCAAACCATTATATCAAAATCAATAACATAAATATTTCGTCCTGTTTCGTCTTCATTTAATATTTCTGTTTCTCCTGTGCCAATTAATTTTATTTGCAGGCTATAATCCATCATTCCAAGTTTTTCTTTTAGCGTGTCTTTTTCAGCCAGTACTTTTTCCTTATCGATGCTGTACATGATTTTAGATCCTTCCGCTTCGCACGAATAATTAGTGTTGATGAGGGCAAAGACAGCCGCTCCCAATTTTTGTTCTAGTTTTGTTGCTTCAAAATTCTCTCGTGCATCAAAATTCTTCTTTTCAACAATTAAAACAAATGTTCCAATGATTAGTACTACTATTATCATTGCTATAAGAAAATCTATGGAAAATATCTGGCCTTTACGCATTTTGTATCACCACTTGTGTTTGTGTTGTAGTTACTTGCATCCAATCAGGTTTATTTGTTTTTTCAACGACTGTAATATTTTCTCCACTAATTGTTTCTGTTATTGTTACTTCATTTTCAGTTACGCTAACAAGTTGATTTCCACTCAGTTTTTTGTACCTTATTTTTGGAAGATTTATTATTATTTCAAAAGTGGTTCCGTCAAGTGTTTTTGCGTATATTATTGCGTTTGATATTTTTAGCGCACTTCTTTCAAGTTCTTGGTGTATGTTTATTTTTTCTTGCGTTGTGGAAAGGCTGGCTGTAATCATTGTTAATCCGCCAAGCGCAACAACAATAACGAGTATTATCATAATGAGGTCAATGCTTATTTGCCCTTTTTTAAAAGCCGTTTTCATGTTTAATTAATTGTTTTTCTGCTTTTTAATTTTGCCTTAAAGATTTTAATCTACTCTATAACGACTTTTACCTCATTTCCTTTGTTATCAAAAAAGCGAACTTTTTGGGGAGCATAGCTCCCGTCAATTATTGCATTTATTTCATATCGTTGGAAAAACTTTTTATCTGCTGTGCTTGGTAAAGCGTAACTGTTAGGGTGTGAGTGAACACTTCCAACAATAGTGTCGTCAATTGGTATTGCAGTATCAAATATGCTTGCATAATCATTTCCGCTTGTATTTGGCAAAAGAACTATTTCATCAGCTTTTTTTTCTTTTTTGCTTCCGCCAAGAAAGCAGAGGAATTCTTTAGGGTAGTATCTTTTTGCCGATATGCAAATTTCTTCTAAAAGAATCTTTTTTATTGTCCACATAAGTTTGTCCACATAAATTAAATCAGGATGAATAGATAGAAAAACAGGGTTGGTACGATTAGCGCTGACATGCAAAGGCTTCTTTTCACTTTTTGTGTGTTTGTTATTAATCCTAAGGAAGTTGAGAAAACAAGGCAAATTATTCCTGTCGCTCCGTTGAATAGTCCTACAAGAAGAATCATTATCATTATGCTTATTTTTGTGAGTGTTATTGTTCTTTTTTCATTGAAAAGGTGAATTGCTTTTTTTGATAGGATTATTGTTGATATTGCTCCAATTCCTGTAGCAATAATCATTATTATTATTCCAAAGATTAACTGTTCTTGGGTTGTCATAATTTTGTTTTGCATTGCAACCATTGCCCCGTTTCTTGTTTTTCCTAATGCAAATAGTGCAGCGTATCCAAAAAAGAAATTTGAAATATTTATGGCTCCTATCATTGATAAATAATCTTTCCCGTTAATTTTGTTTTGAAATGTTCTTATTATTCCCGCCGCGGTATTAGTTCCTATTCCAGGCATTAAAGCTACTATCGTTCCCCCAAAAGCGCCTATCCCTGTTTGTAAGTAATTACATTTAACATTTATCTTTTCTTCTTGCTTGACATATTTGTTTTTTTCTTTCAAAGAATAAAGCAAAGTAGCTAATCCAAAATATCCTGTTATTAGTGGAAATAATTGATCCTTAAAAAACATTCCTTGTGTTGCCGCTCCAATAACAATTAGTAATGCAATAACTTTCTTTCTGGCGGTATTTTCACTATTTACCATAATTATTATCGCGAATATTAATATTAACGGGGTTACAAGAATTATTTCTTTTGAGTTTTTTTCTATAAATAAAAAAAATAGTGGCGCTAAAAAAACACTTAATACAGTTCCTATTATCCCCCCGTAAATTGATAGCATTATTGCTTCAAGGGCTTTTCCTTCCAAAAACATTTTGTGTGCGGGAAGCACTCCCTCAAAGGTGTTTGCTGTGGGTGCGCCAAGAAAAGTTGCTGGAATGAATTCGACAAAAGTTTGCACTATTGCAAGTGTTAAGATAATTGTAACAAGCTCTTCATCAGCGATTGGCAGAAGTATAAGCATTAGAGCTATGTTATTTGTGTGTAGTCCTGGCATTAGTCCTGCGATTATTCCAAGTATTGTTCCTATAATTATGCCTGCAATCAATCTTTCACCAGTTTGTAGGCGTAAAAAGTTTTTTTGTTTTTGTCTTCTGTTTCAAGATAAGCGTATACAAAATCATTCTTTTTCAGATTAGTTTCTTTTGGATAGTAAATGGTTGCTGTCGTTCCGTCATTTATTATCGCTTGCGTTGTTGGATAATTTTTTATTACATAATCAACTCTGGCAAAAATAATTCCTTTTGCTGATTCTTTTGTGTTTAGCATTTCTTTTATTGAAGTGTTTTGAAATTCAGGTTCATAGAACATTGCTGAAATAATTATTCCAAAAAGAACTATCGCTCCGCAAATAAGCGTTATTTTTTTGTCATCCATATTTGTGTTTTTTTATTGAGATAATAAAAACACGTCTCTTTCTTCGCTTTTTGTCGAAACCTAGAGTTGCTTTTTATTTATTACTATTCCCGCATTTTGCGCGCTTGTTTTTTCTTCAATTAGATCTTCTATTTTTTGGGTGTCAAATATCGTTTCTTGGATTTCTTCGCACATTACATTTATTGTTATTATTATATTTGTTGTTTTTTCAAAAGAAACACTTTCTATAACAATTTTTTTTCCCTGCAAAGCGGCTTGTTCAGTTACCGCATTTCTAGCTAAGCTTTCTGATATTGTTGCTTCGTTAGTTTGCAAAAAAAGACTTGTTAGAAAGATTGTTGTGGTTAGTATTATTACAAACACAAATAGTGTTTCAAATGCTACTTGTCCTCTCAAATAATCACCCGACTTTTATTGTTATTGTTGTTCCATCTTTTTCTACAATTATTTTTTCTGCGCCAAGTATTTGTGTAATTTCACAGTTGAGTGGCGACGTTTGATATTCTTTTTGGCACACATCTTTTGCGCAGCTTTCTATGTTGGGGTTTATGCCATTAGTATTTATTTCTACCATAAAATCAAGTTTTCCTTCGTTATAACAATTTATCTCCACTCCTTCCGGCAAAGTAATGAATAGTGTTTCTTTTGACCCATCACTTAGTGAGCTTATTCTGTTTATTGAGTTTACTATTTTTTGTGTTTCGTTGCTTGCTTTTGTTACTTTATCTATGTCCTCAAAAGAGCTTTGCGCGCTATCAAATGCTGGTCGAACTATTGTCACTAAGTAAATAACTATTATTAGTATCAAAAATATGAACTCTATTGAAGTTTGTCCTCTTTTCATTGTATCACTTCACAATCCAAAAATAACTATCCATATTGCGTCGCCTGCAATTAAACAAATGATGTATCCTATTAACATTGTTGGCACAAAGGGCATTGATTCTTTTATTTGCATCTTTTTGCTTATTAATCCTTTTTTTGCGAGTGTTTTTAGTTCTTTGATTTCTTCATTAATCAATCCTCGTGCTTTCATTGCAGAAATTATCTCTTTTCTTGGTTTTAATAGTTCTGTTGTTTTTCTTTTTTTTAGCGCCATAAATGCGCTTGCGATGGAAAGCGGTTCAATTTCAACAACTTTTTTTCCTTTCCATACAAGTGTTTTTGCAGGAATCATCCCTTCTTCTAATTTGCTTACATTTACCTCGCTTACAAGTAGCGGTCTTAGTGACAGCATTAATTTTATTATTCCGTAAATAATTACAACTATTATTAGTGTTGCAAAAATATTTTTTACAAATTCTTGCGGAGAAATTATTATTGCTGCAAGAGTTGCTCCGACTGTCAAAGCATTTCTTTCTTTTCTTAATCCCCAAATAATTATTAGTGGCAGAACTATTAGAGTGGGGATTTGAGTCGTAGTAAATATTGTGTACAGCGCCCCTGAAAAAACAGATAGGTTTATTCCGTCAGCTATTCTTTTTTTTGTTTCTATCCACAATTTTTTTCTGAATTCTTTATTTTTGCTTAGTTTTTGCAGCACTACTAAAAATCCGTAAGGGAGGAAAGAAACCAATGAATAAATAAACAAAGTTATTGGAAATAGGGGGGTGTTTGATGTTGTTAGTATCCCTGTTTGTACTAGTGCGGGTGTTAGCGGATTTAGCGCGCCTAAAGCCATGAATAATTTTACATCCCCTCCAGCAAATATTCCGAGTTTCCATAAGATCCACCCGAAAACAAATCCGTACATTAAACCCAAAATTGACATTAGAAATATTATCGGGCTGTTTTCCATTACTGCAATTATCCCGTAAAGAATTAGTCCAATTCCAGCTAACCCAAAATTAAGTTTGTTTGTAACTATCCTTTCTTTCAGATCAGTGTATGTTGCTATGCTTAGTCCGATTACGGAAACTATTATTGGCAAATAATATATCATTAGTATCAGCTAATTGTTGTTTTTCCTTATTAAAAAAGTTGCTTTTTGTGTTTTTTCTTTTAATTAATTTGTTTTTTGTTGTCCTTTCAATAATTTGTGTTATTGCATTAATCCTTCTATTACTCTTGTTCTTACTGTTAATAGTTCTGCTTGGGCTTCCAAAGCAAGTTGTCTTAGTGTTTCAATTAATATTGCGGCGCTTATAGCTAATCCTATTGCAAAAACCGCTGTTAGCAAATATTCAAAACTTACTTGTGCTCGTTCTTCCATAAAAAATTCCTTCTATTATGAACACTTTTCAGCATCAACTGTTCGTGATTGGTTCCATTTCATTTTCAAATAAGCGCTATTTTGCCCTTCGCAACAATACTCTTTTGCTTCTGCGGTGGTATCAAAGTAATTGTTCGAATTTCCATTATAGCATGCGCATTGTGCAGTGCCTGATTCAAGTCCTTGTGGTTTTGGTTCGCATAAGTATGAGTATGTTTCATTGTCGCCCGTATCTTGGACAGGCCCTATTGTTGAACCCAAAAATGAAACAACTATTGCTACAACAACAATTGCTGCCGCTAAAAGAAGTAAGTATTCTATTGCTCCCTGTCCTCTTTGTATAACAACCACCACTACTATCTAAACTTTTTTCTAAATTTAAAGCTATCGCATTGCTTGCCCGGCCCACCCCTAAAGGGCAGGCGAGCGTATGGGAGCCAACCACTCTGTGATTGGCTTTGCTTCGCAATTTTTTGGCGCTTAAGAAAGTTCAGATAAAAAGAAAAAGTGGAAAGGATTTTGTTTTCCTTTCCAATTTTAGTTAAAATTATTTTATGCGGTTGTTATTGGTAAACATGTCCCGCTTGTAGCTGTATATTCCGTAGGGAATTCTGTACAACATGTTTGAGTAGGTGATGTCATTGGTGAATATGTGCTGTCTTTTTGGCATTCTAGCGCCATAAGTGATGTTTCTACATCAGTATCGCTTGTTTGATCATTACCAGCATCTAGTACTCCAGTTAGTGCTATTACTACTACGGCTACTACTAGTATTGCTGCTCCTATGATTAGTAGGTATTCTATTGCTCCTTGTCCGTTTTTTTCCATTTTCATTACCTCCGTTGGGGTTTCGTTGACTTAACTATAAAATAAGTGATATATAAAGGTTGGCTTATTGTTAGATTTACTTTGTATTTGTTGTAGTTTGGTTTGTCTAAAAAAAGAAAGTTGGAAAGGATTTTACTTCTCCTTTCCTTCTTTGTTTAAATTTTATTTATTCCGCGGGAATTATTTTTTGGCAGGTTTTTGCACTGTCCGGACCTTGTAATGTGCAATAGTCTTTATATGAATCACAGCATGTTTCGCTTTCGTCATCTAAATATCCGCAGTCTTTTTGACATTGCAGTGCATTATAAGTGCTATTTATTGCTTCTGTGTCGGTAGTATCACTTCCAGCGCCAATTATTCCGCTTAGTGCTATTACTACTACTGCTACTACTAGTATTGCTGCTCCTATTATTAGTAGGTATTCTATTGCTCCCTGCGCCTTTGGTGCCTGAGCTTTTTGTTCCATAATCAAACCTCCTTTTTAGTGGTTTTCTTTATCTTTAATTAATTTTAGTAATTATTAAGGGTTTTGGTTTGCTTGATCAATTGTTGCTTGTGCTGCGCTGTTTGCAGTTTCTTTAATGTACAAAGCTACTACTGTTACTACAACAACTGCTCCAATAGCTATTAGTAAGTACTCTAAATGTACTTGTGCTTTTTCTTCCATCATATGCTTCCCGCCAAAAATCCTCTGATAACAAATGCTGTTGTATAGTATACGACAAAGGCTGTTAATAATAATAAAGGTATGTAAATTATTGCTTTGTTTGGTTTTCCTTCTCTTGTTACTGCCATCATTACTCCGCTTCCGACAACTTCTATTATTAAGTATCCTTGAATTAGCACAGCTATTACTTGATCAGTTTTTTGTATTGATGCTGTTGTAACTGCTTGTGTTGCTTGCGTTGTTATTGCATTGAATATTGATAGTACTGCGGTTATTTCTCCAAATATCATTGGTGCAATAAATCCTCCTGCCGCGACCATGAATAAGAATTGCATTTGTGTATTTGCTTTTCTGTCTTCTTTTAATTTGTGTATTTCTCTTACATCTTCAGATATTTCGTCAAGCACATCGGCCAAGCTTGCTCCTGTTTTTACCGAATCAACTATTATTGTTATTGTTCTTTTAACTAGTCTTGAGTCAATTCTTTCAGCAAGACCCGTTAGTGAGGTCTCCATGTTGGCTCCTTCTTCAAGTCTCCTTAAAGCAATGCTAACTTCTTCAGATAATCTTCCATATTCAGAATTAGCTACTTCTCTTAATGCGCTTTCGTAAGTATCTCCTGCTTTTAATGTATCAGCCATTTGTTTTAACGCGTCACTAAAATTGTCTTCTATTGAATCAATTATTGACTCTTTTTTCATGTAAGGGTAGCCCATTAGTAAAACAAATGTTGCTAAAAAGAAAGCTAAGGGGAGTAATGTAATTTCTTTTATTATAACAACGCTTAGCATGAATGAAAGTATTCCGACTGTAACAGAGCTTCCTATTGCTATTAGTACCCATGGTTCTGCTTTGTATTTGAGTTTGCTGAATTCAACCCAGTACTCATATCTTTCTGCTATTTCATTCAAACCCATTTTTTTCACTCACATTTTTGGTTGCGCATTGTAAACAAATATATTCATTATTATAAATAATATAGGCATTATAACAAAATAAATTACTATTAAGACATCTAAAGTTAATGGAACTGATTTGAACAAGTCCTGTCCTACTTTTGCAATTGAAGAATTTCTTATTGCTCCTAAAATTATTATTGCTACTGGAATAATTATTCCTATAAAGATAAATATTACTGCAAAAAAGTTCATGTTTTGTGAAAAAGCGAGTATTTTGTTTTTCAAATCATCAGAAACATCTTTGGCTATGTTGCTCATTGATTCGGAAAGATTTCCTCCTATCCTCATCGCTCTAAGCATGTGGTTTACAACTGTTTTGAGTGGTTTGCTTTGTGTTCTTAGCGCCATGTGTTTTAGCGCAGCCCCTGTATCAACCCCTTCTTCTATTTCTGTTATTGTTCTTGCAAATTCTTCGCTTAGTACTCCATAATTAGACGAAGCCACTGCTTGTAGTGTTTTGTATAATCCAATTCCCGATCTTAGTTCGGTTGACATGTGTCTTAAAGCAAATGGCAATTCAACAGAGCAAGCATTTCCGCGTGCAACCGCTTTTTGTTTTGGAATCATTAGTAGTATTATTGTTCCAACTAGCCATCCAATAAGTCCAATTACAATTGGGAGGGTTGTGATAAAAATAATATTTTTTGTTGTTATTCCAATTAGTAATCCAATTATTGCTGTAAATAATCCTACAACAAGTCCGGCAGTAACAGCTATTGCTGTGTATTGGTTTGCTGAGTAACTCATATTTGCTGAATATAAGTAATATCCAAGTTCTTGGCTGACAGTAAAGTTTTTGAAAAACTTTTGCGCGGGTTTAATTATTCCTTTTATTTTTAAATAAAGATTTGCAAATACTTTTGCTAGCGATGATCTTATTTCTTGAACATCTGAAGCATTATCAATATCTATTTTAGAGTAAGTGTCTTCCGCAATAAGTCCTCTTAGTTCTTTTAAGCTAGTATTTACTTCATCAATTACAAGTCCTTCTTCTTTATATTTTTTTTTCATTGTGTCAACGATTTTGTTTACTTCTTGTTCGTCAAATGAAAAAGTATCATTCATTGTTGTTCACCGAATATTTTTCGTTTGCCAAGGAATTCTTTTGTTTCTTCAGATACTTGCGTTAATCCTCTTATATTTTTCTCAATTAGTTTTTCTAAGAATTGTTTTCTTATTTGTATTTCTGCTTCTATTTGTTCTCTTGATAATCCAGTAAAATCTTGTAAGGTTTTTAAGTAAGAGCTGTCAAGTATTGTTTTTTCTAGTTTGTCTTTTACTGGGTCTCTTGCAAATACTGTTTGTACTCTTGGTTTTCCTTCTAAAGCACCATATACTTCCGCAATTTCACTCACTCTTCTAATTGTTCCTTTTTTTCTGTCGTAATATCTGTGTTCAACAATTATAAAATCAAGTCCGCTTAACATAATTTGTGGAACATTCATCGGCGGGTTTGTTACTCTAATTATTGTTTCTTGCGGACTATTTGCGTGTACTGTTCCCATGCAATTAGATATTATTGTTCCGTTTGCGATGTATGTATGATTATCTTTAACCGTTAAATCGTAAACATATCCTTCGTGTTTAATTTCTTTAATTTCTGTTATTTCTTCAAATAATATTTTTGATTCAGCGAGTCTGCTTAATTGTTTTGCGGTTTCTCCATTAATTGTTTGGCCTATTTTTTTTATTTGTTCTTTTGTTGGATTTCTTTGATTCGTTTCGTATGCGCTTATGACGCTTGGTGTTGAGTTTCCTAAAAGTGCGCTTAGTTCCTTTTGGGTTAAATTGTTTTCGGCTCTCGCATTAATTAATACTTTTGATAAGCCGGGGATAACATTTACACTCAGTTTTGCTTTTTTTAATAAGGTGTCAAGAGTTTCTCGTTTTTTAGTGTGCTCATATCCAATATATGTTTTGTATTGTTTGAGGTTTTCCAAACCGTAAATAGATATTTTGTAGTAGGGTCCTGTATTTCCCTTTCCGTCTTTTTGTTGTATATATTTGCTTGATTTTATTCCATAGCGTTGTAAAATGAGTGGCAATTTGTTTGCTAAATCTTTATTAGAAGTAACAAATTGTATTGAGTTTGAATGTAAATTTACGTGGGATTCGCTATCAAATAATCCTTTAACTAATTGTGCTAGTTCACTTTGTTCTGCACAAAGTATTTCTTCACCCAACTTAAAAGATTTTGTTTTGTTTCCTTGAGGAATATTATACTCTTTTGTCATGGCGCGTATAAATTTCTTATCGTAAAATAATGCACGGTTATATCTGTCATAACTTTTCTGGGTTATTTTGTTTTGAGTGACATTTTTTGCTGATTCAATGAATGAATTTACGAGTTGTTTTTCGGCGTTTACAAATTCTATTACTTCTTGGCCAACATGTCCGTCTCCATATATTAGACCTACAAGGTGTGGTTCTATTAGTTTTCTTTCTGCAAATAATGGGATTTTTTCAGGCGTGCAAATAAAATCCCCTTTTTGTAATCGTTCAGCGTTTATTTCTTGTATTCCGTTATGTGCGACATAAAAAGGGTGGTCTTGTGTTATTGTAATTTCTTTTCCGGATTTTAGTTTAATTTTTAACAACATTTCTGTTACTTTTTTTCTCCATATCTTTGTTATTTGTTTTGGTTCTATTTGGAGTGTTTTTTTATTAAAACTTGGCACAAGCAGGGGCTCATTTATTTCACTGAATTCGTATTCTTTTTCTTTTGTTGGGGTGGTCATATATTTTTCGGCGAGTTTTCCAATTTCGATTATGTTGCCGTCGTCCATTTGAATTAAAGTATCCTCTGTTGTTGCTCCATCATGCCCTGTATTTATTGCAGTAAATAATGTAAATGCTTCTTCGTGTCTTATTTCTCCTACAATTATTCTATCAGGTCTCATTCTTAGTGAATTTTTTGTAAGAATGTCAATTTTTAGTTCTCCAGTTCCTTCTATTCCTGGCGGTCGTGCTTCCATTCTTATCCAGTGTTTTATTGGGAGATTTAGTTCTGCTGTGTCTTCTATTGTTATTACTCTTTCTCGGTCAGGAATAAATGAAGCAAGTACATTTAGGAGGGTAGTTTTTCCTGAACCTGTTCCTCCTGAGATTAGTATGTTTGCTGGTTTTGTGCCAAGTCCGTCAGCGCAAACCCACAAGAACGCTGCCGCTTCACTGCTTAATGTTCCCATTTTCACTAAATCAATTATTGAGTAAGGGTCTTGTCTGAATTTTCTTATTGTTAGTGTTCCTCCACTTATGCTTGCTGGGGGGATAGTTGCATTTACACGTGATCCGTCAATTAATCTTGCGTCAAGTAAGGGGGATGATACATCAACTCTTCTTCCAACCTCTCTTGCTATTCTGTTAATTAAATCTTCTATTTCTTGTTCTGAAAAAAATTCAACATTTGTTGTCATCATTTCGAATTCTCTATGAAATACATACACAGGTTTTTGCGGACCGATAATCATTATTTCTTCTAAATTATCATCTTTGATTAGTTCGTCAATTAATCCATATCCAACCATTTCTCTTACAACGGCATCAGCGTAATAATTAACTCTGCTTTCAGGGATGTTAAGCGAGGGATTGTTTTGTATTATTTCAATTATTTTTTGTTTGTATATTATTCTTCTTTCTTCAGGGTTTCTTATTTTGTAAGAAGCAATGCTAACTAATCTTGTTGTCGCTTCTTTTATTGTATTGATTATTTTTCTTTCAACAGCTGATGGTCTTATTGTTGGGACATAGTAATAGTTAAGTGGCTTTCCTGGGATTTGAAATATTTTTACATTTCCATAACTTTTTAGTTGGATTTTTTTCCCTTGTTCTAATTCTTTTTCTGTTTCGGCTTTTTGATCAGATGGCTCGATTTCAAATGTTTCATTAAAACTTTCCATTTGTTTTTTTCCAGCTTCGTGCGCTAATTGTTCTTCTTTATCTTCTGGTTTTGTAGGGACTTCTTTTTCCTCTATTTTGCCAGTATCTTTTAATTTGGCATCTTTCATTAGTTCAGCTAAATAATCTGTAGGCATTCTATCGCTAGAATTAGGTTTTTTTGATTATTTAAAGTTTGCTTGTGTGAAAAAAGGGTTTGCTTTTTGGGTTTTTTTATCGAGAAAAATGTCGAGTCATTTTTACTTTAAATTTGCCACTCGCAGCAAGTTTTGATGCAGTGAAGCCTGCGCAGTATCTTAACACGTGCTCTGCTTTTCTTGCTTTTGCTGCGCGTAGAAGCATTCTTTGTGTACTTAGTTTTTCTCTCTCTTTTTTGTTTAATTTTCTATTTTTTTCTATTCCTAAAAGTATGCTTTTCCAGAATATTGGGGTGTTAACACTTTCTTCTTTAATATGATTTCCGCCGAGAACAACTCGTTTTACCCCCATTAATTCGAGTCGTCTTAACAGCTTTTGCCAACCCATTATTGGTGTTCCGCACGTTGTTTTTGTTGAGTATGTAAGGAGGGTTGCTTTATTATGCGAGCATGCTTTTTCAAGTTCAGTTTCTGTTGCTTGTCTTTGTTGGTGCTCTTCTCCGATAATAATTATCTTGTTGTGTGCTTTTGAACCTGCGACGAATTCTTGAAAGCTTTTTCCTTGGCCGTCATAAAAAGGGTGAACAATAACTAAAACAGGTTTGCCACCTAAACGCACTTTTAGTTGTGCGAGTTCAGCGTTTGTCAAGGTTTCTAGTCGGCGTAACATATCAATCGTTATAGTAGTAATGTTAGATATATTTAGGTTTATCTTTTTTCCTTTATTTCTTTAGTTATTTTTTCAATAAATTCTTCTATGCTCACTACTTGTTGTTCCCCTTCTCTTGGTCTTATGGCAACTTTTCCTGTTTCTTCTTCTTTTGCGCCTACAACAACAATGTAAGGAACTTTTTCTTTTTGCGCATCCCTTATTCTATAACCTAAAGTTTCGTTTCTATCATCAAGTTTTACCCTAACTTCAGCACCCATTAATTGTGCTTGTACTTTTTTTGCGTACTCAATAAATTTTTCTGAAATTGGGATTATTTTTACTTGTTCTGGAGATAGCCAAGTTGGGAAAGCTCCTCCAAAGTGTTCTATTATTATTCCAGTAAATCTTTCAAATGAACCAAATGGCGCTCGATGTATCATTACTGGTTCGTGTTTTTGTCCATCTACCCCAATGTATTCTAATTCAAATCTTTCAGGAAGATTATAATCGAGTTGGATTGTTCCTGTTTGCCATTCTCTTCCAAGAGCATCTTTTACAATAATGTCTGCTTTTGGTCCGTAAAATGCAGCATCTCCGGGATTTACTTCAAAGTTTAATTTCCTTTCTTTTAGCACTTCAATTATTTCTTTTGTTGCTCTTTCCCACTGTTCTGGAGTCCCAACATATTTGTCGCTCGTAGGGTCTCTTGTTCCGACTCTAACCCTAAAATTATTTATTTTTAGTGTTGATAAGACTTTAACTAATAAATCAAACACGCTGTTAAATTCTTGTTTTACTTGTTCTGGTGTGCAGAAAATATGTGCGTCGTCTTGTGTAAATCCTCTTACTCTTAATAGTCCTGAAAGTTCTCCGCTCTTTTCATATCGATAAACAGTTCCCATTTCGCTTAACCTTATTGGTAAATCACGATAACTTCTTTGGTTTTTCGCATAATATTGTATGTGGAACGGACAGTTCATTGGTTTTAGGTAATATTCTTCTTCATCAATTTTTATCGGCGCGTACATCATTTCTTTATAATTTTTTAAGTGTCCTGATTTTGCAAATAGCTCACTTTTTCCGATGTGCGGTGTTATCATAAAAGAATATCCTTGTTTGATTTGTTCTTTTGTTAAAAAGTCTTGTAGTTGCATTCTTAGCATTGTTCCATTAGGGCACCATATTGGCAATCCTTTTCCAACGTTTTCGCTTATCATGTATAAGTCAAGTTCTTTTCCTAACTTCACATTAGAGTTTTCCTCTGCTTTTTTTCGCATTTCAATCCATTCGTCAAGTTCTTTTTGTGTTTTAAAAGCAATTCCGTAAACTCTTTGCAGTGATTTATTTTTTTCATTTCCTTTCCAGTAAGCCGCGCTGATTTTTAGTAGTTTTATCGCACCTATGTCTTTTGTACTTTCTAAGTGTGGTCCTTTGCACATGTCAAAAAATTTTCCTGTAGTGAAAGTAGAGATTTCTTTTTCCCCTTCTTTTTTTAGATCTTGTATCATTTCTATTTTGTAAGGGTTATTTTTGAATGCTTCTAACGCATCCCCTATTGTTAAAAAGTTTTGTTCCATTTTTTCTTTTTTCTTTAATATTTCTTTCATTTTCTTTTCTATTTTCGCCAATTTTTCTTCATCTATTTGTTCGTCTAAATCAAAGTCGTAGTGAAATCCTTGTTCTATTGGAGGCCCAATTGCAAGTTTTACGTTAGGGTATAATTCAGTTAGTGCTGAAGCAAATACGTGTGCGGCTGTGTGCCACATTTTGTCATTTTGCTCTTTTTCTTCATTGCCCATGTGTTATCTTTCCTAATAAAAATTCTGCTCAAAAACCTTTTAAATTGGTTTTTGGGCTCATTGAGTGGTCGTAGTGGTTGTTGTAAGAACTTTGATTGAAATAACTACGTCCATGACAAATTAGCTTCATTAGGGTATTTATAAATAATACAAAAATAAGTGTAATATTTTTTACACTTATTTTCTTGCTCTTCCGCATTTTTCTTTTGCACACAAAGAGAGGTATTCTCTGCAAAATACTCTTCCGCCGTCTTCTTTCATATACCGGCAATTTTTCCACGTTGCTGGAGAGTATACTCCGTTTTGCGATTCCACTACAACGTTTTTGATTATGTTACAGTGTCGGTCATCAGTGCGTTGTTTTGATCTTGATATAATTATTTCGTCGTCTCCTATCATTCTTGGTTTCACTTCCTTTTTTTGTTCCTGTTCTTCTATTTCTTCAAGCATTTCTTTTGTGCTATTGTTTAGTACTTCTGTGTTATTTACTGTTTTTTCTTCAGTGTATGCTCGCGGAGCAAAGTTTCTTGGGTAAAGCATTTTTTCAAGGTCACTCCCTGAAGGGGTGTACATTGCTTGTTTTTGTGCTGATGCGCTTCCTGCTTTTGGGCGGGGCATCTTTTGGATATCAATGCTTTGTCCCATCGATATCATTCTTGCGTTCGTTCTCTTTACATCATCAACAAGACTGCTAAAAGCCATTAATATCAACTTCCTATAGGTAAAATTGTACTTAGTTTATTTCGTTCGTTAATTTAAATGTTTCCCCTTGACAATAGTGGCTTTTTTTGCCTACACTCTATTTTGAATAGATTTATTTTTGTGTTAGTTGTTATTATTATTGTCGGTTTTATGTTTTTGTGTTGGTGTAATTTGGCTATTTGTTTGTTGTATTGGGTGTGTTGAATGATTTCTCCTGAATTGTGTATTAAATGTAAAGGAAAATTGTTGTGCGGCTTAAGTCATTGCCCTATTTTGGAAAAACAATCCAAGAGTTCTAATATTGTTGCTTTTATGCAGGGCAATCAATTTGTTGGAGCTACCCCTCCTGGTTTTTTTGTTTCGTGGCAGAATTATCCAAAAGTTGCGGTTGCTCCTCTTTCTTCGTTACCAAAAGATGTTTTGGAAATTAGTGATTTGCCTGAGCAGTGGTATGGGTTGTCTCAGGAAAAAATAATTTCTTTTCGCGAATCTTTGTTGCGTAGTTACAAAACAATGCCGGTTTCGTTAGCATCAAATCCTAATTATGAGTTAGTTGATTTTCAAGAAGTAGCAATGTCTTCTTCTGTTTTGGAGTTAGAAGTTAATTTAGCGAAAAGGCCTCGCGCGGATTTGTCTTTTGATTCTTTTTCTGCGCCAATGGGTCCTTCAGCAGAGCTAGATAAAATTTCTTTACTTGAAAATTCCAAGATTCCTCAAAAAGTTGATTATTTGCATAATGATGTTTCCGCAAAATCAAATACCGCGTTAATTGAATTGTATTCTTGCGGGATTCCAGTTTCTTCTCTTGCAAAAATTCTTTCCTCAGGTTCTCTTGGTGTTAAGAAGAACAGAAAATTAGTTCCTACTCGCTGGAGTATAACAGCAGTTGATTCAAATTTATCAAAGTATTTAATAAATGAGCACGTTTCTCAAGGGAAAGTGATTGATTCTTTCAAATTATTTAATTCAAATTATTTGGATAATAATTTTTGGGTTTTATTAATGCCTTACCCTTGGAGTTTTGAGCAAATTGAAGTTTGGCTTCCTGGAGGAATATGGAATAAGGATGCAACCAAGTTCAATATTCTTTCTGATCACGAACTTAATTCCGGGTTGAAGGGTTATCCTGAAGAAACTGAAGGGGCTTATTTTGCTTCTCGCTTGGCTATTGCAGAATATTTGTCACAAAATAAATTAAATGGCGCGGCAATTATTTTTAGAGAAATTGGAAAAGATTATGCTGTTCCTCTTGGTGTTTGGCAGATTAGAGAAAATGTTCGTGCTGCGTTGAAACAAAAACCCTTGGATTTTTCAACAATGGATTTAGCTCTTGATTTTTTATCAAAAAAGTTAACTGTTCCTATTGCTCAATACAAAAATAAATCATTTTTGTTAAAACACTTCAAACAACAAACAAGGTTGAGTCAGTGGTTTTAGTGCCCCTTTCTTCTTAGCACTATCATTAGTCCGTTATATTTTAGATCCGGTTCTCCACTTTCCGATTCATCAACATATTTTTCTACTTCAAATTCTTTTTCAAGCAGTGGACGCATTAACTTAAATGCTTCCGCTGTCGCTCTTTCAATAATAACTATTCCTTTTGGTTTTGTTATTCTTGCGAGTTCTGTAATTATTCTTGGTTCGTTAATTATTTTATCATAATGAGCAAAAAGAAAAAAATCTGATAATACAATATCTTGTGAGGCGGTAGGAAGTTCTGTATTTTCAGCCATTTTTTGCATGAAGTTTGCGTGGATTCCGCGTTTTGTTTGGTGAGTAACGTGGTCCAAATCAAGCTCTACTGCGGTCGTGTTAACTTTGTAATGGTTTCGTAAGAAATCACAATACACTCCGTTTCCAGCTCCCATATGGGTCACATTTTTTCCGCGAAGTCCAATTTTTTTGAATTTTTCAAGTAAAAATGAGTGAACTCTTCTGTAATGAATTAGTCTTCTGCCCAAGTTTCTGTTCCATGGTTGATTTCCTTCAGGAACATAACGCGGCACTTTTTTTTCTACCCGTTTTAGAAATCTTTCTAAAGGGCCTCTGCTTTTTGTAGGCATATAGTTATTATCTGCTTTTATGTTATTAAGGCTTACATATTCTACTTTGCGCATTACTAGTTATAATGTCGCATTAGTTCGTCAGCCATTGTTTTTCGAGGAACTTTCATCAATTGGTCAAATTTGTGAAATAATTCTCTTGTCTTTTTTTCTCCCAGCGCTCTCACAACAGCTTTTTCAAAGTTAATTCCCGCGTTCGGGTTTTTTGTGTCTTGAACAAATCTTCTTTGTGCATCCCAAACAAGTTGTTTTTGTTTTTTTGTTGTGTGCATTTCTCCAAGAGCTTTCATTATTGCAGTTTTTGTAAGTCTTGCTGTTACTCTTCGTCGAAGCAACTCAAATTGGCGGAATTCTCCAGGAACAGGTCTTCCAATTGGGCTTTTCGGGGTTTTTCTTTCCCTTAAAACATCTCTCCCGACTCCTTCTGCTGTTCTTCTAACTAGTGTAATTACTTGGCGTTCAGAAATTGGAGTTGCTGGTCTGATTCTATATTTTGGCATTTTTTCGCACCCTATTTTTACAAATGTTTCTCAATTATGTTTTTTAGCTCGTCATAATTTTCAGCAGAAGCTAATTCCTTTTCTTGTTCCTTTAATGGTTTACATGCTTTAAATAATATTCCTATGTCGGCTTCTTTTAACATTTTTAAGTCATTGAATGAATCTCCAACAGCAATTACCTCAAATCCTGCTTCTTTAAATCTTTTTATTTGTTCGACTTTGCCGTCCTCTTCTCTTAATTTGTAATCCAAAATATTTCCTTGTGCGTCAATTTTGAGCGAATTGGCGAACATAAATGGGTAACCTATTTTTCCAACGAGTGGAGTGATATAGTCATAGTAGCTTCCTGTAAGTATGCATGGTTGTGCCACGCTTTTTACCCAATCCATAAATTTGTGTGCTCCTTCTAAGGGCTCCATTTTCGCAACAATTTCATGTACTTTTTCTATAGTAAATTTGTTTTCTTTTAGCACTTTTATTCTCATTTTCATTAGTTTATCATAATTAGGTTCATCACGCGTTGTTAACATTAGTTGGGGGATATTTGTCGCTTTTGAAAATTCTTCCCAAAATTCAGGAACAAGAACTCCTTCTAAGTCAAAGCAAATAATTTTCATTTGGATCACTAATTTCTAAATGCACGTTGTGTTTCTTCAAGAAGTTTTTCTTGCGACAGTGTTCCAAACAAGCTCAAAAATATGCCTGCTCCTCTTTCCCCAAATTCGGCTTTAAGTACTGGGACGAGATGTTGCATTGCTGCTTCACCTGTAGCTCCGTTTTTTATAGCCAATCTTACCGCGGCAAGTACTTTTCTTTTTCTTCTAACATTATTTACTCGCATTCTTCTTAATAGTTCTTCACCAGTGAGCTTTCCGACACGTTGTGCTATTAGCATTTCTCTATTTGGTTTAACAGCTCTTGCCATGTTCTTTCACTTTTTGTATTTCATGTATTGTGCAAGTAGTGCTTCAAGTTGTATTCGTTCATTAGCTCCTTCTGTTAATCGAAAGTCATATTCTCCTATTGTGTTTATGAGTTCTATTTTTGCTTTTTGTTCCAGTTCTTTTTCATCAAGCGCCATTGTTTCGCGATACATTTGTACGATTACATCTTCTCCGCTCATTCCTTGTTCGTACATTAGTTCGTCAAGTTTTTTTCTTGCTTCAATAAATTTTCCTTTTAATGCAAATAAAATCATTTCTTGTACTTGTTCAGGTCTTGCTCTTGAAGAGACTGTGTAAACTATTTCTTCGGTTAATTTTTTGTCAAGAGTTGACGCTGCTTGTAAAATATTTATTGCTTTTCTCAAGTCTCCCTGGCATATATAATTAATAGCGTTTTTTGCTTTTTCATCAACCTCTATTTTTTCTTTTTCTGAAATATATTCTACTTGTTTGTCAACTTCTTTTGCGCCTAAAGGTCTGAATCTGTATATAACGCATCTTGATTGTATTGGCTCAATTATTTTTGAAGAATAATTGCATGACAAAATAAATCTGCACGTTTTTGTGTATTTTTCCATTGTTCTTCTTAGCGCTTGTTGTGCGTCTTGTGTTAGTGCGTCGCATTCATCCAAAAATATTATTTTAAATCCAGAGTCAAATGCCAGTGTTCTTGCAAAATCTTTGATAGTGTTTCTTACAACATCAATTCCACGGTCATCAGACGCGTTTAGTTCTAAGAAGTTTTGCTCAAAACTGTTTTGAAAAAATTCTTTTGCAAGTGCTATTGATGAACTTGTTTTTCCTGTTCCTGCAGGCCCTGAAAACATCATGTTTGGAATATTTTTTTTCTCAACATATCCTTTTAGACGTCGAGTTACTTCTTCATGCCCGATTACTTCTGCAAGGTTTTTTGGCCTGTATTTCTCAACCCACGGCAGCTCTATTTCAGTCATATAAATCCCTTCTTCGGCAAGGCTTAAAAGCTTAAACTTGTTAATCTATTTTAATCTAGAAGGTTTTTTTTATGAGTGATTTTTTTGAAGGAAAACAGTTTTTTGTTTTTGTTTTCGCTTGGTTTGTTATTTCTTATTTAATATTGTGGTTTTTTGGCGGTGCTTGTACTGATATATTGTCAGGGGGGACTTGCTTTTCTTCGCAGGCACTAAGTGGGTTATCAAATGTTCCTTTTGTTAATTTGATTTTGCCCCTAAATCAGTGGTTTTCAATGATGTATTGGTTTGCCCCTATTGCAGGTTTTGTTTTTGCTTATTATGGAATAAAATGGTATAATGATTATTTTGAATCAAAATTCGCTGCAAGTATTTGGCTTTTGCCACTACTTTTAGTGGCATTATTTGCCGGGTATTATATTAATTTGTCTTGGTATTATGGGGAAGCCGCTCGCTTAAACACAAGCGAAAATGTTTCTGTTGGTTTGTATTTTTGCCTTTCGGAAGTAACTGATGCGCAGTGTAATGAAACAGTTAGTAAAATAAATCAAGAGCTTATAACGCAGGCGCAGAATTCTGGCTCGAACAAAGTTCATCAATTTATTACTATTCGTTATTGGTCAGAGCTAAAAGAAAGTATTTATTTAACGTTTATTTTGGGTGCTCTTGCGGGTTGGCTTCCTTTGTTTTTGAAAAACCTTTTAGCTAAAAAAGAAGAGTAACTTTTCGCCTGCGCTTTCGTTGTTTTTTAATGGGGTGTTGTTTTTATTATTTTTGTTATTATTTCATTTTTTGCTGTTTATTTTGTTATTGTTTTGTTTTTTTGTGTTTTTTTCCATAAAAGGATTGCTTTTTTAACCTTTTTTTGTAGGTGTTGGTTATGTTTGGCATTGTTTTAAAGAGAACTTTTGAAGAGTTCAGCGAGAACTTTAGGGTTGCTTTGAGTTTTGCTGTTTTGTTTATCTTTGTTGTTTTGTTCGTTTTTTTTGACCAGTTCTTTTTGAGTTCTGGCACTGTTTTTTTATCTTTGGACACAAATTTATTGGCTCTTATAGGGTTACTTGTCGGGCTTGTTTTTTTATATGCATTTTCTTTCTTTGTCTCACTTTGCGTTTACACCATTCAGCGCGATATCCATCATCTTTCTCTTGATGACTATTGGAACGTTTTGATGAAGGACGCTTCTTTGAAAATATTTTTGTTTTACCTTCTATTTTCAGTTGTCTTTTACATTTTGTCTCTGGTGGGTTTGTTTTATGCCCAGTTTTTGGTTCTCATAGCAATGATTATTATTTCAGCATTAGTAATGTACGTTCCACAAAGTATTGTTCTTGAAGAAAAATCCATTGGCGCTTCTATTGATGAAAGTATTTCTTTTTGGGTTGCTAATCCTATTGTTAGTTTAGGAATTGTTGCTATAAGTTCAGTTCTTTTATTTGTTATTTTGCTAATAGAATTTGTTTTTGATTTACTTGCCCTCCCAGGCATAATTGTTTCTTTTGCATTGGTTTTGATTATTTTAATTCCTTTTGTTGAACAAATGAAGTCCTATGCTTTTATTTTAAAGAATGATTTAATTAGAGCGCCTGAAGTTCATAAAGCCAGTTTTCATAAATCCGTTCCAGTAAAAATTAATGCTACCCGTCTTCACGAAAAACACCCTGGCGGAAAAATATAGTTTTTTTAAAATTCGTATCTTTTTAAGTAATATTTTTTGTTTGTGTCGGGATAAGATGGTTGAAGAAAAAATGCAATATATTTCGGGCCACTTGGAAGAAAATTTAGCTCGATGGGAAGGCAAGCAATGGTATCATCAGCGTTTTGATGGGGTCCCTTACTTCATGTATTTTATTGGGGAAGCTGAGATAACGCGGCACGTTGAAAGAAAAAAAGGTGGCGATTTTACAGTTCATTTTTGTTTTTATGATAACGGCAAAGCTGATTGGTATATTTTGATGGATGACATCAAGAAAGTTACAAGCGCCGTTATTAAAGAATTAAAAAAAGATTCGCATGTGGGAAAAAAGTTTATTAAAAAGTGGAAAAAAGATCAGGACTTGTTTTACAAAACTTGTGTTAAGATAGGTCGAACTAATATTTCCAAGTTAAGCGGCAAGGATTTGATTGCGCTTCACAATAATTTTGCTGAAATTGTTCTAAATAAAAATAGTTCTAGTTCGCTGATTGATGGTTTTGCCTTAGGCACTGATGAGTTAATTGCGGGCAAAATTAAAGAGGTTTTTGAAAAATCTGACCTCGTGGACAAGATGCGTTTTACTGAAGTTTTTTCAGTTCTTACTGCTCCAATACATTTATCTTTTATTAATGAAGCCGAGATAGAATTGCTAAAGCTTGCACTAAAGGCAGATAAGTTAGGCTATAAAGAATTATTTTTGTCTAAATCTCCTTTTGAAGTTAAGAAAGAACTAGAACAAACAAAGCTTGGAAATATGATTAAGCTTCATCAAAAGAAATATTTTTGGACAAGAAATAATTATGTTTCTGATAATGTTCTTTTGGAAGAACATTTCATTGAAGAAATTAAGAACACTTTGTCGCTAAAAATTGACTTAGCTCGCGAAATAAAAAAAGTGGTTAGTACTCCTGCTGAAAGCAAAAAAAAGAAAAAGCAATTGTTAAAAAAACTAAAATTAAGCAAGGATCTTTTGGCATTGATTGAGATTTCGGAAGATTTTACTTATTGGCAGGATGAAAGAAAGAAAGGAACTTTTTGGACTACTCATTATTTTAGTTTAATTCTTGCTGAATTAGCCAAGAGAACAAATGTTGATATTGAGAACTTAAAGTATATGGATTGTAGGGAGGTAAGTAATATTTTTTCAAATTGCCCTGATGTTGAAGAATTAGCTGCCCGCAAAAAGAATAGTGTTTTTTATTGGGATAAAGGTGGTTTTGAAGTGGTTCATTCCGCTAAATCAGATAAAGTTCGTGAAGCAGTTCTTGGAAAAACAGATTTTTCCATGGTTGATGACTTTAGGGGATTAACAGCTTCTTTAGGAAAAGCTATTGGGCAAGTTAAGTTAGTTAGGAGTGTGACCGAGATGGGTAAAATAAATAAAGGGGACATTCTTGTTGCTGTTATGACCCGTCCTGATTATGTTCCTGCTATGAAGAAGGCTGCAGCGATTGTTACTGATGAGGGTGGGATAACTTCTCATGCAGCAATTGTTTCAAGAGAGCTAGGTATTCCTTGTATTATTGGAACAAAAATTGCGACAAAAGTTCTTAAAGATAATCAATTAGTTGAAGTAAATGCCAATCATGGTTGGGTAAAAATAATAAAAACCAAAAGCTAAAATTTATCCAACATATTCTATTTGTTTGACTTTTCTTGTTAATAGTTCTTCTAGTTCCTTAGTGTTTGTTGCTCTTCCTGTAAAACAACATTTTTTTGAGCTTAAGCATTCCTCAAAATCAAGTACATGTTGTGTTTGAATTTCTTTTCCGCACGTTTCACCAAATTTTGCTCTCGCGTTTTGGGTGCAGCCGAATAATAGTTCTTCATCAAATATTTTGTTTAGTTCTCTGTATGTTTTGTTCGCAAACTCAATTACTTTTTCTTCTTTAAGTGTTTCTGCAACACTAAATAAATTTGTTAGTCCTATTCCTGTTTTTAGTTCAGGAACAAATTTTTTCAAGTATTCTTTTTCTGCAAGGCGCTGCTTTTTGTCTTTTATCAGTTCTTTGATTTGTTCGCTTGTTTCTCTTAATTGTTGAAGGAACTTATCCTTATCATTGTCTTGTGCTATTTTTTCAAGGTTTATGCTGACAAATAGATCTATTCCTTGTGTTGGAGAAAAAAGGTTATTATTTAGTGGGAAGTATTCTTCCTCTGAGTTATTCAAAATAGTGAAATGTTTTTCTTTTGTTTCAATAAGTTTTAATCCGTATTTTGAATCAATTCCAACAACACATTTGTTTTTTCCAATAAGTTGTTCTCCTATTTTCGCAGAAAGTACTTTATCACTTTTCATCGAAGTGATTTTTTCTGGCTGGAAAAGCTCTATTGATGTTGTAAAGTTATCTCCTGCAATTTTGAGAGTTTCTGATAAAAGTTCTCCTGCCTTTTTTGCCTGTGATTCATTTTTAACAAAACAAGAGCATGCGTGTGTTATTCCATAAATGTTTGGCTCAAGGTAAAAAAACCTTTTTTCATCAATTAATTGTTTTAGGTTTCCTAATATTGTTTTTTCGAGTGTTTCTTTTTTCTCAGCCAATAAAGAGTATGAGTATATTCTGTTAGAGTACCCCGTTGTGTCTTCAATAAATATTATTCCTTCGTGGTGAAGGTCCTTAGCTTTTTTTGGAATGGCTAAAGTGAGATTATATTCTCTCGTAGCTTCGCTAAAGTAAGGTTCTTTCATTATTTTATTTTTTATTTCAAAAACAGGTTCGCCAAGTCTTGCATAATTGTGTCTTACTTCTTCATACCCATAACTAATTAATTTTGAATTTACAAGTTCTCTTATAAGTCCTGCTGTTAAAAATTCAATTTTTGAGTCCTTTATTTGGTTTTCTACTTCGAGTGTGATTTTTTCTGCGACTCCTCTTGATAAAGAAGTTTCTTTTGTGAGTGATTTTATTATATTGCCTCTATTAAACGCGGCAAGTTTTTCGTTAGAATTATACACTCTCATTTTGCTGAATCTTTCATAAATAATTGCTGCTTCTTGGTCAAGTTCTTTAAGCATTTCAAGCGCTTTTTCTCTTAGTTTTTTTTCGCTTACGGTATTCATCCCGCTTAGTTCTTTTACTATTTTTGTTATGGTCCACTGATTAGCTTTTGCTTCGCTTATTTCTTTAGCTATATTTTGAATTGTCTCTTCTATTATCTGCATAATTAGTTTTTTCTTCAAAAGGATTATAAGGAAATGGTAAATACTAAGCAATCCGTATCTTTGTCCTAGAATAAATACGTTTTTCTTCCGATTTTTTGATTTATTGTTAGAAAAGTAACTTTTTAAGTGTTTATTTGTTTATTATTTGAATAGTTGGGTTTGTTTTTCGAATCAGGGGTTGAGTTATTTGGGTGCATCTTTAGATAAAATTGATCACATTATCCTCCAGGCCCTTCTTTCTGATGGTAGAGCGAGTTTTTCTGCTATTGCGCGCGAAACAAAACTAACTGATGTTGCGATAAAAAAACGCTTTGAATCTTTGAAAAAACGCGGGATTATTGATTGTGTTTCTTTGGAAATGAATTATAAGTCCCTTGGTTATGAGAACCCTATTTTTGTTCAAATAAGAACTGATGTTTCAAAAAACAGGGATGTTGTGAAAAAACTTTCTTCAATGGATTTTGTTATTGAGCTTTATCAGGTTCTTGGGGAATATAATTTAATTGCAAAACTTATTGTCCCTAATTTGGAAAGTGCTGAAAAGATAATTAACCAATTAGGTTTAGTTGATGGAATAATTGATTTGAAAACAATGGTTGTTCTTTCGGAAATTAAGAAAACAAAAACTCTTCCAAGTATGCCCCTGCAAAACAAAATTTAATGGTTGTTTGCCTTAGTTGCTGACCTTTTTTATTATTTTTTTGCTTTTTTTAGTTTTTGGCAACTTCGCTTTTTGTCGTTTTTTTGGTTTCCCTTTATATTCTTTTTTGTTTCCTTTAGTTCTTTAGTGCTTGTATGAAACTGATTATTTCCGAGAAAGCCATTGCTGGAGAAAATATTGCGCGCTTGCTTGCTGATGGGAAAATGTCTCAAAAAATGGTTGATGGGGCAAAAGTTTTCGAGTTTAATTGGCTTGGCGAAGAAGTACGTCTAATTCCTTTGCGTGGCCACATTAGTAATGTTGAGTTTCCAAAAAAATATTCAAATTGGATAGGGCTTGATGTGCGTGACTTAATTACTGCTGAAATAATTTATTCCGAAACAGAACAAGTTATTATTCGATGTTTGCGTGACTCAGCTCCCTTGGCGGATGAGATAATTATTGCAACTGATGCTGATAGGGAAGGGGAATCAATTGGTCTTGAAGCGCTTAATTATGCAAAGCAAACAAATCCAAAGATTAGTGTAAAGAGGGCTTATTTTTCTGCGATTGCAAAAGAAGATATTGATAAGTCATTTAATAATTTAGAAAAGTTTGATTACAATTTTGCTTATTCTGCTGATGCTAGAAGAGAAATTGATTTAATTTGGGGTGCTGTTCTTACAAGATTTGTTTCTCTAATTTCTGGGCAAATTGGTCGTGACTTTTTAAGTGTGGGTCGTGTTCAAACCCCTACGCTGGCTCTTATTGTTGATCGCGAAAAGGAGCGCTTAGCTTTTCAGCAAAAAAAGTACTGGGAAATTATTGCTCATTGTGATAAAGATTCACAAAAATTTGCTGCGCTTCATTCTGAAGAAAAATTTTGGGAAAAAGAAAAAGCTCTTGCTGTTTTTAACAAACAACCAAAAAGCGCTGTTGTAAAAAAAGTTGAAAAAAAAGTTCGTGTGCTAAAAAAACCTGTTCCTTTTAACACAACTGAATTTTTGCGTGCCGCTACCGCTATTGGTTTTTCTGCAGGGAAAGCAATGAGTCTTGCTGAAACACTTTATCAAAAAGGTTTTACTTCATATCCTAGAACGGACAATAGTGTTTATCCTCCCTCTCTTAATTTGAAAGAAATTTTGAATAAACTTGCTTCTGTTAAAGCAATTTCTAGTGATGTGCAAAAAGTTTTGGCCCAGAAAGAAATTGTTCCTTCTGCGGGAAAAGAAGCAAAAGACCATCCGCCAATTTATCCTGTTCTCGCTGTTCAAAAAGAAGTTTTGGCTCTTGATGAGTGGAAAATTTATGAGTTGATTTGTAGGCGTTTTTTGGCCACCCTTTCGGAGGATGCAAAAACAGAGAATGCTTCCGCTTTACTTGATGCAAATAATGAAATGTATGTTGCCCGCGGTCAGATAATTTTGTTTGCAGGTTGGAAAGGGGTGTATCCTTATAGCAAAGTGAGTGAAGTTATTTTGCCTCCGCTAAAAGAAGGGGATGTTGTTAAGATTGATAATTTAGAAATGCTTGATAAAGAAACTCAACCTCCTGGCCGTTATTCTCAAGGTTCTTTAATTAAATTAATGGAAGATCACAATTTGGGTACAAAATCCACTCGTCCTGCAATTATCCAAAAATTATATGCCCGTCATTATATTATTGGCAATAAAAGTATTGAACCAAGTAAAGTTGCTTTTGCCGTTATTGACTCTTTGGAAAAACAATCAAATATTGTTACAAAGCCTGAGATGACAGCGCAGGTTGAAAGAGAGATGGATGAAATTGCTGCAGGAAAAAAAGAAAAAGTGGAAGTTGTTTCTACTTCTGGAAAAAAACTTCGCGAACTAATGGATGTTTTAGTAGAAAATAAAAATGATATTGGTTCGGGCATAAGAAGTGCACTTCGTTTCTCACAAGTTATTTCAAAGTGTGAAAAATGCGGGAAAGGAGAGCTTGTTGCGCGTAAAGGAAAGTCAGGTAAGCGTTTTGTTGGGTGCTCGTCATACCCTGATTGTACTAATTCGTATCCTTTACCGCAAAAAGGAATCGTTACTGCTACTGAAGATAAATGTCCTGAGTGCGGTGCTCCAATAATTAAAGTGCGTAATGGTAGAATTTTTTACAAAATGTGTTTAACAATGACTTGTGTAACAAAAAAAGATTGGGGTAAGAAGAAAGAAGAGAAAAAAGAATCCGAAAAGGCTCCTCTTGAAGGGTCCTCTCAAACAAAAGTGTCTCAAGTTTCTCAAGATAAGGTTGTGAGTGTAATAAAAGAGGGAACAACAGATGAAGTTCCTGAAAAAAAAGAAAAAAATGTCCTTGGTTCGGAGAATGTTGAAAAAAAAACTTTGCCGAAAAAAGAATCTTCTAAAAAAGTTGTTGCAAAAAAGAAATAATTAAGCAAAAACTTATGTTTCTAATTAAACTTAAAATTTATTTTTAAAAAATTAGCTTTTTAATTTTTAGTAAAAGAGATTGCGAGATAATTCTAAAAGTAGAATAAGCCTGGTGAGCCTATCCCGCAACCCCAGTTACTTTTTTATAATATTTCACTAATCAACCTCTCCTACAATCGCCTCCCTAAAGCACAAACTATACCTACTGGGGTTTGTTTTGTTATTAAGTATTAATCGGGGTTTAATGTAACAAAAAATACATTTAAATATTGGTGGGTGTAACTATGTGTTAGTTTGGAAGGGTTTCGTTATATTGACGTGATTTTTGGGATTCTTGTGGGGTGTTAAAATGGCGCAAAAAATGCAAGCAAACGATGAAATTAGATTGAATATTCTCAAGGCATTAGCCGACAAAACATGCACTCAACCTAATTTGCGGCGTATTAAAATTAAAACAAAGTACCACTTGGCTACAATTAAAGGTTCTATTGATTTTTTACAAAAAGAAGGGGTCCTTAATGGGTATGGTCCTAAAATCGCTTTTTGGAAATTGGGTTACAAATTAGAGTGCGTTGAGCTTTTGCAAATTGATTTTTCAAAACCTGATTTGGCTGAAAAGTTTCTTGAGGTGGTGAAAAAAGATCCTCACGTTTATGCGCTTAACTCTATTATGGGTTCAGGAAATTTTAACATAATGAGTTTTCAGTTTTACAAAGATGTTGAATCTTATCACAAAAATGTTCAAGATAATTATGTGAAAAAGATTCCTAATTATTATGATGTTGTAAAAGATCGTCAGGTTTTTTACCTTACAGAACCTACATTTAAGCGCGGTTCTAGAACAAATTCTGTTATCGAGATTCTTAGAAAAGAAGCGGGTTTGGATTAGTTTTATTTTTCCTCTTATTTTTTTGAGGATTTTTTCTATTTCTCATTTTACCTGCTTTTTTCTACAAATCTTTTAAATTTCTTTATTTCTTTTTTCATTTTTGGGACAAGGGTAAGTCTTTGGGCTTCTTTTAGTGTTAGTAATTTTAGTTGTGCATTCTCATGGTTCTTTTTTGCTGTTCCTTTGGCTTTTCCATAAAAAATTATTCTTATTGTGTGTAAATTTTTATTCGGTTTTTTTACATGCACACTAAATGTGTCAAAAAGTTTTATTCCCTTTATTGTTTGGTTAGTTTCTTCTTTTACCTCTCTTTTTGCTGTTTGTTCGGGCGTTTCTCCAAACTTCATTTTTCCACCAGGAAGATCCCATTTTCCTGGATTCCAGTAGGATGTAAGGTTTCGTTGAGCGAATAAATATTTTCCGTTTTTTTGTTCTAAAAAACAGTAGCAAGATATCCCTTTTCGATTTTTTCCGTCTCTTACTTCCATTAGTTCCACGCGGATATATTCAATTCATGAACTCCTTAAAAAAGGTTTCCTGTCTCTTTATGTAATTTAGTGATACTATGGGCTCTGAGAAAAGCTTTGTTGAAATTGAGTTTGATTTGTCTAAATCAATTGAAGAAAATGCTACTTCTTATTATAGTAAATCAAAAGAAGCTAGGAGAACAATTAGCGGGTTAAAAATTGCTCTTCAAGCCGCACATAAAAGGAATGAATTAGAGCGTGTCGTTAAGCCGAAAACCATCAAAGTTGAGCGTACAAAAAAATGGTTTGAACAATACAGGTGGTTTTTTTCTAGCGACAATTTTCTTGTTGTCGGTGGAAAGGACGCTAAAGGCAATGATGCGTTAGTAAAGAAAAGAATGAAAGATATTGATGTTTATTTTCACGCTGAAGTTTTTGGCGCTCCGCATTGTTTTATTCAATCGCAGGGAAAAAGTGTTCCTGATGCTACAATGAAAGAAGCCGCTCAATTTGCTGTTACATATTCTAAAGCTTGGGAACAAAACAGAACTCAAGCAGATGCTTATTCTGTTAGACCGGAGCAGGTTTCTAAAACAGCGCGTCCAGGGGAATATTTAGGCACTGGGGCATTTATGATTTATGGGGAAAGGAATTGGTTCAAAAAAACTCCTTTGAGTTGTGCTATTGGTTTTTTTGATAAAGAAAAAACCTTAATGGCAGGGCCTCTCTTCGCGATTAAAAAGAATTGCTCTTTTTTTGTTGAATTAAAGCAAGGAAGGACAGAAAAAAACGAAGCTTCAAAGAAGTTAAAGAAAATTTTTGAAGAAAAAGGCTTTTTGTTTGGGACAGAAAAGTTTCTTTCTCTCCTGCCTAATGGTAGTTTTGAGATTTAATTCGTTTCTTGTTGGCTGTCCTTTCTGCTGTGTGTTTTTAGTCTTTTGTTTTTATTATCCTATTTTGCGCCTGTTTCTTTCCCTTCTCACTTAACCTTTTAATCCTTTTTCAGTTTCTTGTGTTTATGTCTACTGCCACGGAAGCTAAGAGGTCTGAAGCGGTTCTTTTTGTTCAGGACCCTGATCCTACTCACGTTGGGAGAAATATTGTTACTCTTGACAAGGAAACAAAACTTTTGTTGAGTATTACTTCTGGAGATATTGTTGAAATTGAGGGCACAAAAAAGACTGCCGCTATTGTTTGGCCCGCTCGCGCGGATGATGAGGGCAAAAAAATTATTAGAATGGATTCTTTTATTAGGCATAATGCTGGAGTTGCTCTTGGAGAAAAAGTCAAAGTGTCAAAGTGCCATCCTCAGGAAGCAAAAAGAGTTACTCTTGCCCCTACTGAAGAGGTTAGAATTATTGCTTCGGGTTATGAGAGAATTCTTAAAAAAAGTTTTTTAGGTCGCCCACTAAATGTTGGCGATAATGTTTGGGTTAGTGTTTTTGGTTCTGGTTTTATTTATAGAGTTGTTGAAACACAGCCCCGCGGGATAATTAAAGTTACTGATGCTACCCAATTCATGTTAAAAGAAAAACCAGTAAAAGATTCGCTTGAATCCGTTCCAAAAGTTGCTTATGAAGATATTGGCGGACTAAAAGAACAAGTTAGAAAGGTTAGAGAATTAGTTGAATTGCCCCTGCGTCATCCAGAATTATTTGAGAAATTTGGGGTTGTTCCTCCTAAGGGTGTGTTGTTGTATGGCCCTCCGGGTACAGGAAAAACGTTATTAGCAAAAGCTGTTGCTAATGAAGCTCAAGTTCATTTCATTTCTATTTCTGCTCCTGAAGTTATGGGAAAATTTGTTGGAGAAGCCGAAGAAAGATTAAGAAACATATTCAAAGATGCTCAAGAAAACTCTCCTGCCATAATATTTATTGATGAAATTGATGCAATTGCTCCAAAAAGAGATGAGGCTGTTGGGGAAGTTGAGCGCAGAGTTGTTGCTCAACTGCTTTCTTTAATGGATGGACTAATTTCCACAAGGCAAATCGTTGTTATGGCTTCAACTAATCGAGTAAACACAATCGATGAGGCACTAAGAAGAGCAGGAAGGTTTGATAGAGAAATTGAATTTGGCGCGCCAGGAAAACAAGAGCGTCTTGAGATTTTAACTATTCACACAAGAGATATGCCTCTTAGTCCTGATGTTAATTTGAAAGAAATTGCTGATGTTACGCACGGCTTTGTTGGATCTGATTTTCAAGCTTTAACTAAGGAAACAGTAATGAGAGCCCTTAGAAGATATTTGCCAGTGCTTCAGGAACATACATTAAAGGATGATCCTATTCCTGTCGAGGTTTTAGAAAAATTGATAGTATTCAAAGAGGACTTTTTGGATGCTCTAAAGGACGTTCAACCTTCAGCATTAAGGGAAGTGATGGTTGATATTCCGAACGTGAGGTGGAGCGACATTGGGGGATTGGATAAAATTAAGGATGAATTAAAACAAGTCGTTGAGTGGCCAATAAAACATGAAAAAGTATTTTCTGCCATGGGTATTTCTCCACCTAAAGGCGTTTTACTTTATGGCCCGCCAGGTACTGGAAAAACTTTGCTTGCAAAAGCAATTGCGACTGAATGCGAGATAAACTTTATCTCGATAAAAGGGCCTGAACTTATGAGTAAGTGGGTAGGGGAAAGTGAAAAGGCTGTTAGGGAAATATTCAGAAAGGCAAGACAAGTATCTCCATGCATAATATTTTTTGATGAGTTTGATGCAATTTCTTCAATTGGTTTAGATTCAGGCGGGAATGCAAATGTAAAAAGAGGTATGTTTACACAATTGTTGACTGAGCTTGATGGTTTAACTTCTAAAAAAAACATTATATTTGTGGCGGCAACAAATAGACCTGATTTAATTGACCCCGCCTTATTGCGTGCAGGTCGACTTGATAAGTTAATTTTTGTGTCGGCTCCAGATGAAAAAACTAGAGAAGCGATATTTAAAGTTCATACAAAAGGAATTGAACTTGATCCTGATGTAATAATTAAAGATGTTGTTTTGCGAACTGAAGGCTTTTCTGGTGCTGAAATAGAGGGATTAGTACGCGAAGCAGCATTGCTTGTTTTGAGTGAGACAAAGATGAAACCAGCTCCGATACAGATGAGGCATTTTGAAAAGGTTTTGTTAAAAATGAAGCCAATAATTACAGAAGAATCTGTAAAAGCTTATTCAGAATTCAAAGAAAAAGCACTTGACTTTCATCCGAGCTATGTTGGATAATTAAATCTAGATTAATTTTCAAATCCCTATTAATCCGAATATTAGTTCGGGAAAGAAAACAAGTATTCCTGATAAAAGCATTAGTGCTAACCAGTATTCTGTTTTCCAAGTAATTACTTTGCTTCCGTCAAGCGGGTTTATTGGTAGCAAATTAAACAAAGCAAACCAGAAATTAATCATTCCTGATTGGAACAAAACTAACCTGATAAAATTATCAGTTATTATTGCTGTTAGAAGAATAAGAATTGTTCCGACAATAATATTTGTTATTGGTCCTGCGACAGAAATTATTCCGTTTTGTCTTCTTGTAACATTGTTTCCGAAGAAATAAGTTGCTCCGGGTGCGGCAAAAATAAATCTTCCTCCGCTAACTATTGCTAAAAACACTGCTAAAATTAATCCAGGGTACCATGCGCGAAATTCTGAGTGAAAACCAAAGTGTTTTGCCGCTTCTCTGTGTGCAAGTTCGTGAAAAATAAATCCAGTTCCTACAGCAACAAAAGCTATTGGCAAAGAAACAAGCAAACTACTTATTTGCAAAAATATTGGGCTTATTACTAAAGCAAAAGCAACGCTTAGAGTGACCCATGAAATAATTAAGTCAATTCTTTCCTGCGGGGAAAAGTAAAATATTGATTTCTTGTCGTATGTCATGCTTACCACATTAGTTTCTGGATAATTAGGTTTAAAAGTTTGGGGTTTTTCGATTGAAAGGTTTTTATTCTGCCAGTACGCTAATCTATTTGGTGTTTTTGTGCCCATTAATCCAGCTGAAGGTAGAGTGTTTAGAAATTTAGTTAAGCGTAACTTGCGTAGTGCGGTTAGGGGCACTAAAAGGAAAAAAGGCGATTTAGGAAGAAGGCCTGATTTAGTTTTACTAAGAAAATCTTTTAGAAGTTTTTCAATTCCTCATATTGGAAGAGCTCTTTCAAGTGCGGTTGTTGATGGTTCTCTTTCAAGAATGTTTGTTGAAAGTTTAATTGAAAAGTTGGTGACAAAATCACAGAATTGGCTTACCAAGTCGCCTGAATCAACTGCTTTAGCTGTTACAAAACCAAGGGTTCCTTACGAAAGACAAATTGGAAAAATTTATCGATTTGATTATTTAGATTATGATGTTGCGACAAAGCATATGGTTGCGATTGGGGCTGTTGGAGAACGAGTTCAGCTTCGAGTATTTAGACCCACGCCCGCGCAGTTAGCTGCATGGGAAAAAGGTAGTGCGGAAAGGGTTGCACTATCAGCCGATTTTTTTAGAAAATTACAAAGGTAACCCCTCACGTGTTCGTCATTTAACGAATTCTTATTAAGCTTTTTAAACTCTCAAAAGCCATTTTTCTTTTAGGTGGTTTTATGGAAGAAAGAGCGCAGATTTCTGTCGAATTAATCATTGTTCTTGCCGCGGTTGTTGCTGTTGTGTTGGTTTTGGTGAGCCAATTACAATCAACTTCTGATGCGGGCGCGGAAAAGTTAGAGAAAAAAGCAAGTGATGTTTTCAAAAAGATTGATGATATATAAAAATTGATAATGTATGGAAAAGAAAAGAGTTGGTTCAAAAAATTCAAGAGCCCAGTTTTCAGTCGAGTATTTGCTTGTGCTTTTGGCTTTTTTTGGCGCGTTAGCAGTAATTATTCCTTCGATTAGTTTTGCTTCTCAACAGTTTTTTTCAGCAAATGACACTGTTATCGCAAAAACAATTGCTAGCACAGTGGAGCAGGATTGTTCTTTGTTTTCTTTTTTAGGGGTTGGCTCAAAAAAAGAACTTTCTTTTTCTGTTTCGGAAAAAGTTGTGTTGAGTTCTAACGGCTCGTTATTTTCAATAAAAACAAGTCAAAAAGATTTTTCTTTTCCGTGCAAGTCAAATTCATTTTCTTTTGAAACAGAAAAAAGCTTCTTAATTAAAATAGAAAAAAAAGAAGAGGGGGTAGTTTTTGCTTTTATTGAAAAATAATTTGTTGGTTTTTGTCTTTTTAATAGCAAGAAATTATTGTTATCTCCATTTTTCCCGTCTCATAAATCATCTCTCCGCTTGAAGAGTAACAAGTATTTGTTTTTTTGCCCAAAAGAACTTCTTTAGAGTTAATTATTAAAGAAACATTTTCGCCAAGCAATTGTTTTGCATCATTAATTATTTCTTGTTCGGTTGTTTCTTTTGTGCCCCAAACTCTCAAAAGATCATTTTGTTGTTGAATTATTGAGAGCTCAATTAGAGAAACCTTTTGCGGTAAGGCAATGCTTAATATTATCAAAGAAAAAATGATTAATGAAATTACAGCTTCAATTGAAATAACAAATCCTTTCTCGGCATTTTTTCCTTTTTGTGGGGTTTTTTTCTTACTCAATTAAACACCCCTTAATTTCAATTATTGATTTTTCCCCGTCAATTAAAGCAAATCTTTTTGCAGAGAGGCAGTTTTCTGATTCTTTGTTATTTAAAGAAATAATTTTTGTCATTCCTTTTGTTTCAAATTTTAGTTCTTTCGCAAAAAATTCTTTGAGTTCAAATGGCTTTGCCTGCAAAAGAAGTTGTTCTTCTATTTCATTCCCCGTTATTCTTTTTTTGTCGCTATCAGCAGCACATGCTCCAAGTAATGAATTTTCTAGGTTCCTATTTTTTACCAAAGAATCAGCTATCATTAGTGTTTTTTCTTCAAGGTAAAATTGTTTTACTTGTTCTTTTTGTTGAACAAAAATATTTGTCGTTAGTTGTACAAACGAAAGCAAAATGAGCAAGGTTAGGGTGAATGCGATTAGTGCATCAATAGAAAATATTGCTCCTTTTTTTGAGAAAAAATTAATTGATGTAGTGGTCAAGTGTTTTCACCTCTATTGTTAGTTCATTTATTGTTTCTGTCGTTGTTTGAGATTCTTTTGTTTTGTTATTGTGAGTTGATTTTACATTATAACTTTCTGTCAGACAATTAAGTTCTTCATTATGTGTTGTCGCGGAGTTAGAATATATTGAGTCAATTATTGTTGCGCAAGAAATCGCCTGCGTTTTTGCTGTTAAAGTATCATTTGCCTGAGAATAATCTTCCTGGACATAATTAATTGATGTTAATATTGCTCCAAGTCCTGCGAGCATTACAATTAGGGCTATTATTGCTTCAATTGAGTTCAATAAAATCAGCTCCTAGTATTTTCTTGATGATATATCCTGCAGGAATAAAGAACTCTTGTTTTGTTTTGTCCCCAAGTTCGGCTCGTATTGTTGAGCTTTTTGTTAAATTTGATGTAAAAGAGTATTCCCCATAAGTTGTGCCATCTATTTCGTAAATGAAAACTTTTGTATTTTCGTTAAGATAATTAATACTTAAAGTTTCTTGCTTTTTTGTTATTGTGTCATAGGTTTTTGCTTTTTCTTTTAAGTAATTATATAGCGCAGTGTTTATTGCGTTTTCAATGCTTGTTGATTTAAAATTTCTAAGTTTCATTTGTTCTTTTAATTTAGTTTCTATTATGGTATCAGTGTTACTTTCCAGTAATGTTTTTTCTTTGTGTCCGATTTCGCTTTTTATGAGTTCATTTTTTGTTTTTGCAAGCAAAGAATTGTTGTTTTGTACTTCCGCAACTATTGTAAGTAAAATTAGTGCGAGCGCTAACACAATTACAAAACTAAAAAATCCTTTTTGTTTTCTTTTTTTAAATTTTTTACTTATTTGCTTTTTTTTAAAGGGTTTTTGGGTTTGTTTTTTATTGCGTGTTTTCATCAAATAGCTTTTTTTGCCTGTCTTTTTAATTGTTTATTTGTTTTCGTCATTTGTTGAAGTGCGCGTGTTTTACCTTTTCTGTGATTGGTTTTAACTTTTTGTAATTAGGTTTAAATTAGCAATAACCCGATAAGGATTAGTAAAAACATCGCTGTTGCGAATGCTCTGTTGTAATATGCCAGCACTCCTGCAGCTAATGGGGCAATTACTATCCAGAAGGTGTGTTGTGGCCATTGGTTGATTACTATTACTGTAATAAATGAGCCTAGCGCTATCATGAAAAAGAAGTATGCAACAAATGAGCTTATTGTGCCGGTAACTCTTTTTTGGAGTTTTCCAAACCATTTGTCTGCTGTTTTTTCCATATCCCCCATTCAAACACCTTACTTATTTTTTAATGCCTTTAATTTTTAATGATTTCCTTTTCTTTCCCTCGTTGTTCTTTTTGATGAAAAGCTTTAAAATAACGAATTTCCTCAATTCTTGAATGATTGACAGGGTTCGCGAGTTAAGTGACATCGAGAGAAAACTACTATCTGTTCTTTCAGAGAAAGAGGTTTCACTTGACTATTGTGCTGAAGTTTCTTCTCTTTCTATTGACTCCATTAGGAGGGCTTCTGCTTGGCTTAATGAAAAAGGCTTTGCTGTTGTAAAAGAAGTTTCTGAAGAAAAAATTGTTCTAACTTCTGCTGGCGAATTAGCCTTATCAAAAGGGATGCCTGAAAATATTTTTTTAGAGGTTTTAACAAAGTTGGGTGGAAAAGCAACTTTTTCTGATTTACAAAAACAATCAGGACTTTCGCAGCAAGAATTTACTGCGGCTTTTGGAATTAACAAAAGAAAAGCTTTTGTTGTAGTAATGAACGGGATGATTCAAGAAACTGGTGTTGCTCAGCAACAAGAATCTTTTAGTGAACAAAATACTTTGCGAGATATAGTTGACGGGAAAAAAATTAAGTCAGATTTAGTTGATGCTTTACAGAAGCGAGGGCTAGTTGAAAAAAAAGTTGTTACTCAAAGAAATATTAAAATCACTCAAGAAGGAACAGATGCTCAAAGCATTTTGTCTTCTCAAAAGGTTTCCCGTGTTTTTGATGTTGAAGCTCCCGTTCCGCAGATTTTTGCTGGAAAAAAATCTCCTTATAATCAGTTTTTGCAGCAGATTAGAAGCAAGCTAGTTGCTCTTGGGTTTGAAGAAATGTCCGCTCCGCTTGTTGTTAATGAATTTTACAATTTTGATGTTTTGTTTCAACCGCAAAATCATCCTGCGAGAACGTGGACAGATAGTTATCAATTAAAGCGTCCTGCGAAAGGTTCTTTGCCCCACAAAAAAATTGTTTCAGCAATAAAGAGCGCACATGAGAATGGTGGAAAATCTTTAAGCACCGGTTGGGGATATGAGTGGAGTGAAGAAATTGCTGCACGCGCCGTTCCAGCTATGCACGGCACAGCTCATTCAGCTAGACAATTAGTTGAGGGAGTAAAATTGCCTCACAAATATTTTGCTATTGCGCGTTGTTTTCGCCCTGATGTTCTTGATGCGACTCATTTAATTGAGTTTAACCAAATGGAAGGATTTATTGTTGGAGAAAATTTAAATTTCAAGCATTTATTAGGGATGTTAAAGGATTTTGCATTAGAATTTGCAGGAGCGGAGAAAGTAAAATTTTTCCCTGATTATTATCCATTTACAGAACCTTCTGTTCAACTTAGTGCAAAGCACCCAGAACTTGGTTGGGTTGAATTTGCAGGGGCGGGAATGTTTCGTCCTGAAATGTTAGAAAATTTGGGTATTAAAGGAGAAGCAATTGCGTGGGGTGTTGGAATTGACAGACTTGCAATGTTCAAGCTTGGAATAAAAGATATTAGATATTTATTTGCCGAAGATATTGGTTATCTTAGAAACGCGAAAGGAGTTTTTGTAAAATAATTTTTTTGAAGTGATTTTTATGGTCGGTACATTGAAAAGAATGAATCCTGTTAAGAGGGTTGTGCGTAGAGTTGTGCGAAAAGTGGGTGTTGGAAAGCCGTCTGAGCGTGGAGCCTTAAATAGTGCACTTAAGCAATATTGGGTATTTGATAGAGCTCTTTTAGTCGAAGCGGAGAAGTTGGGTTTTTCAGGTTTTGATGGGTTTGATCAACTAAATGAAATGGAGCAGCATTCAGTTATGCAGGATTATGTTGCAGAGCAGAGAAGAGCACAAGATGTTGAAAAATTGAGGGGTTTGCGGTTAGATGCATTGACTAAAGTTAATTATGAAAGAGCACTAAGAAAAGGAGCTGGGGAGGGCATTTCACGAATGGTCTTCGCAGGAGTTGGTGCGCGAAGAAGGCTGGCAAAGAATAAAACAAAGGGTCGTGTATTGTTGGGGAAAAACTGAAGTGATTTTTATGCCAAAGATTGATGTTTCAGTAAAGGATTTGGAATTACTT
>CAZPWC010000001.1:0-1682 GCA_964590155.1 uncultured archaeon | reverse complement strand
TGAAGTGATTTTTATGCCAAAGATTGATGTTTCAGTAAAGGATTTGGAATTACTTTCCAACTTGAAATTTTCTTCAAAAGAAAAATTAGAGAATGCTTTGGAATTTGTTAAAGGGGAAATTGATGCTCTTGATGGGGATTTGTTAAAAGTTGATTGTAAGGATCCTAATCGACCTGATTTGTGGAGTGCGGAAGGATTAGCAAGAGAATTAAAAGCTAGGGTTGGAAAAGAAAGTGGTCCGGTAAAGTATAAAGTTCAAAAATCTAAAGTAAAAGTTTTTATTGATGGAAACTTGGGAAAAATAAGGCCTTTGATTTCCTGTGCTGTTATAAAAGATATCGAAGTTACTGAAACTCTTTTGATTCAAATGATTCAGTTGCAGGAAAAGCTCGGGGAAAGTTTTGGAAGAAAAAGAAAAGAGTTAGGGATTGGTTTGTACGATTTGGATATAATGGAGCCCCCGATTTATTATAAGGGTTTCAAAGATAATGATGTTGAATTTGTTCCTTTGGAGTGGAAGGTTCCACTGCGTCCTTCAGAAATTTTGCAACAGCATGAGAAAGGAAAAACTTATGCTCATTTACTTACAGGAAGTCCCCTTTACCCTATTGTTGTTGATCATGCCGGAACAATTGCTTCAATGCCTCCCATAATTAATTCAGCCGTTACAGGGAAAGTCACAGAGAAAACAAAGAATTTGTTTATTGAAGTTACTGGTTTTAAGTGGGAAATAGTTGAATCAGCCTTGGAAATAATGTGCATGGCTTTAGCTGACCGCGGAGGAAAAATTCATTCCTGCACACTCAATTTTCCTTCAGGAAAAAAACCTTACCCTGCGAAAAAAATAAGCACCCCTTGTTTTTTAACTAAAAAAACTTCTTTTGACAAATCTCTTATTGAAAGAAAAACAGGATTAGTTTTGAAAGATGAAAAAATTATTGATTTACTCAAGAGAGCTAGATATAATGCTTCAATTAAGGGAAAGAAAGTTTTTGTTGAATATGGCGCGTACAGAACAGATATTTTGCATGCGGTTGATGTTATTGAAGATTTATTAATTTCTTACGGCTTCAATAATATTGTTCCGCAAAAAATTGAGATGAATGTTGTTGGTTCTCAAAGAAAAGAATCTTTGTATAATGAATTTGTTCGCGATGGATGTATTGGTTTGGCTCTTCAGGAAATCCAAACATATAATTTGTCTTCAAAAGAAATTCAGGCAACAAATATGTTCCTTGGGGATGAAAAAGATGATTTTGTTGAGATAGCTAATTTTGTTTCGCTAAATTACCAAATCTTGCGAAAAAGATTGGCTCCGCAGGTTCTTTCATTTTTAGCAAAAAATAAATCTCAGGAGTATCCTCAAAGAGTTTTTGAAATTGGAACAGTTCTTTCTCTTGATTCTAAAGATCCTTCAGGGGCAAAACAATCAACAAATTTGTGCATTGCTTCCACACATTCCAATGCAGGTTTTACTGAAATAAAATCTATTTTGGTTTCACTTTCAAAATACTTGGGGAAAGAACTAGTTGTGAAAAAGAAACCCTTCCCTTTTTTGGGCGATAATTCAGCCGAAATACTAATTGATGGGAAAAAAGGCTTTATCGGCGAAGTAAAAAAAGAAGTTCTTGACAATTTCGGATTAAATAAACCTGTTATTATTTTAGAGTTTGAATTGTGAT